>JALOOG010000008.1 GCA_025454525.1 Anaerolineae bacterium
GCCGGACTGTTCACCGCAAAGCGTCCGATCATCTGATTGACCACCACTTCGCTGTCTAAACGAATTTGAATAAATTGACCATTGAGATCGACAGCGGTTTCGAGTGTAAAGATCAATCCCATGTATTCCGCCTCATTATTGGTCATCGGTGGCAACGTGCGATTGCCTAAAAACACCACTTTGGACCAACGGTCAAGTGCAATCACGCCTGCTCCCGCCCGTTGAGGTTGAACTGATCCATCCGCATAGAGGAGCAAATGTTCATAGCGATCCATATAGGTGGGGCCGCCGTCACTGTAATCAAGTATTGCTTGCCACTGGGTTTGATCACAGCTCAGGCTCACCGCCCAACCGACAATATAACGGGTGGCACGATCTCCCAAAGTCAAGTGGTAGGCTTCGTTTTTTTCTCTGCGATGAAGGTGTAAGTTCATCCTGCTCAATCACCGCTTCCGGTTGCGACGGGTGATCGGGCAAAGAGTTAATATGGGCGGCGATCCAATTCGCCACCGCCTCATACACCATGCCGAGATGACAGGTGATGCGTCGTAAGTTCATCCATTCCCACACAAGCTAAGAGCTTGCTGACGCAATTGTTCCGAATAGCCTTATTGTTTGGGTTGCGGCGTATAGCGCGGCTGGTAAGGTTGGCACTGTAGGCTACGACCGACTTTCACTTGGCGTGTTGTTTTTTGGCAGTGAGGACAGGTATTCATCACCTCTTTTTAACCTATATACCTTCTTTTAGCCACTCCCAAACTAAATAAATCTTGTAAGACATGCCCATCTGTTTGTCTTGCATCTCACGCTAGTAGTTAACTTCTCACCGATGTTTAATCTAAGATATGACCAATGTCCCCATTAGATTTAAAAGTTATGCGGTATCATACGGGGTACGTAACGGCGTAACATTAAAGGAAATGATATGAAAATTCTGTTTCGTCTTGTGCTAATTGCGATCGTCTTGACATTGGGCCTGTTACCCTTGGCTGCCCAAGAGGACTCCGCTTATGTGCGTGCCGGGCATTTTGCCGCCGACGCACCGGCCGTAGATGTTTATGTTAACGAAACCTTGGTTGTTGAAAATTTGAGCTATGGGGAAGTTTCGGTGTGGATAGCCGTCCCAGTCGGTACGGTCAACGTTGCCGTAGTTGCCACAGGCGACCCGTTGGAAGATGCAGTTTCCACCTTGCGCGATGTGATCCTTGAAGCGGATAATTTTGTCACCGTTTCGGCGATCGGATTGTTGGATGAAAACACCTTCCGTTTGCAACCTGCCTTTGAAGACTATCAAACCCCGATTGAATCCGGTGTTACCCGTTTGACCTTGTTCCATGCGATTCGCGGTATGACAGGCGTTGATCTGGTTCGGAATGGCCAAGTTGCGTTGCTAAGTACCGTCACCTATCCCGATTTAGCCTTAGGCAATGACGGTGCGGCCAGCGTGGAAGCCGCTTCTGGAATCTATGACTTTACCATCACCGGCGCGGGGCGGATCAACGCGGTCTTAGCTGAAGTACCTGAATTGGAATTGCCTGCTGGCGCGTATGTTTCAATTTTTGTCTATGGGGAATTGGATGCTGAAGAGATCACCGTTGAAGTGGTGACGGCCGAAGATGTGGAAGCGGTCATGTCGGGTGAGATGTTAACCGATGATACCGACACCACGCCTGATGAACCCACTGCAACCGAGGAACCGGCCGATACCGATACCGCTGATACTGATGTTCCGGCGCGTGAAGCGGAATTTGTCTACACTGACGGCGATGCCGCTTATATCCGCGCCGCGCACATGGTTGAAGATGCGCCGTCCGTAGATGTCTATTTCGACGGTCTGCTCACCGGGGTACAAAGTTTAGAATTTACCGATGTCACTGATTGGTCAGCGATCCCCGCCGGAACGTATGATGTTGCGATCGTGCCTGCGGGTGAATCTGTGGACAGCGCTGTGTTAACCTTAAACGATGTCGAATTTTTAGCCGACTCGTTTACGACATTGACCGCGTTAGGCGCATTAGAAGATGACACCTTCCGCGTGCAAGCGGCGATCGAAGATTATGCCACCCCGATCGAGGCAGGCGCGACTCGTTTGACCCTGTTCCATGCGATCCGCGATATGAGCGGTGTCGATCTGGTACGCAATGGCCAAACGGTGCTGTTAAGCACAGTGACTTTCCCGGATCCGGCGTTGGGGAATGACGGTGCGGCGAGCGTAGAAGCGGCGATTGGCACGTATAACTTTACGATCACCGGCGCAGGACGGATTAACGCGGTGTTGTTAGAGATCCCCGAAGTGGAATTACCCGCAGGGGCGTATGTCTCAATCTTCGTCTACGGCACATTGGATGATGAAAACTACGTCATCAAAACCGTAACCGCCGATGACATTGAAGCTTTAACCGAGTAAAGTGAATTAGAACCGGTAAGGGCGGGTTGATACACCCGCCCTTATCGTGCTGGCAACCTAAAGTAAAAGACACTGCCTATACCTTGTTGCGAGTCAACCCCCACCTCACCATTCAAGCGCTCAATAATGCGTCGCACAATCGACAACCCTAATCCGTGTCCGGTGGCTCGGATATTATCCAAGCGCACGAACGGCTTAAATAAGGTGTCAAGTTGATCGGGTGCAATTCCCGCCCCGTTATCTTTGACCCAAAAGTTGACCATGCCATTGTTCGCTTCGCTACCCACTTCGATCTTAGGCGGTTGCCCACCGTATTTGATCGCGTTACTGATGTAATTTGTCCAAACTTCTTCAATCCAAGGCGCGTAGCCGATCGCCGTGTGCCAATGAGACGGGGTGATCAGAGTAGCGTTTTCGCTTTCGAGTTGATAACGTAGACGATAACTTACACTGGTCATGATCTCGTCCATGTTGAGATAACTGAGTTCTACTTGTTCAGTTGCACGCATATTCGCTAACAGCAGTAACTCATCAATGATCGTGATCATCTTATAGGTGGTGTTTTGAATGTACATCACCATTTCTGAAAGTTCACTCTCTTGTAGTTGCTCTTTCAGCAGATCCACAAAGCCGACGACCACAGAGAGGGGAGATTTAAGGTCATGAGCGACGGTATGCGAAAAAGCGCGTAATTCTTCGATCAGTTGTTCCCGCTCTTGTTCAGCCTCTTTACGACGGGTGACATCACGCACAAAATTGATTAACACCCGTTGAGCGCCAAATTTTCCCGCACGGCTACTCACTTCTACCGGGATCAATTTACCGTTGGCATGACGATAGAGACATTCGTAAAAATTCGTCCCGCTTGCCGTCGATTTCCAACCGACTTCCTGTAGATTTTCCGCCGGAAACTGTTCAATTTCACCGATCTTTTTCTCTAACAGCTGGGCAACCGTGTAACCTAAGCGACGAGCGGCATTTTGATTCGCGCCGATGATCTTGAGCGTTGCAGGATCGATCACAACGATCGTTTCACCCGATTGTTCAAAGATAGTGAGAAATTGTTCCTCCAAGTGGAGGATTTGATCGAGTAATTGACCGCGTTCAGACTCTAGTTTTGCGATACGCGCTTGTAACTCTGTAATTTCTTCCGACATCCCTTTACCTTTTTCGGTCAACGGCTCATGGTCAAGGTATGATTGTAATGTTAGGTGAAAACGTTGACAACTTTGTGATAACGTCATGAGAGGATTACCCTATGCTGATGAATGTCGATGAAGCGATTGAGCAGATCTTGGCTCAAATTACCCCCTTACCGGGTGAAATGATACCGATCGGACAAGGATTAGGACGGATCACCTCTCAGTCGGTGATCTCGGATGAAGATCTACCCCCATTTGCTAATTCCAGCATGGACGGTTACGCTGTGCGCGCCCAAGACATCACCCAAGTGCCGATGATCCTACAGGTGGTTATGGATGTGCCGGCCGGTGTATTTCCGTCTGAAACTTTACACGCCGGACAAGCCGCCCGGATCATGACCGGCGCACCGATCCCAATCGGCGCAGACGCGGTGATCCCAGTAGAAGAGACTGATAGCGCTTGGGATCTTGGGGGCCCACCACCCAAACAAGTCGAAATTCGGCGAAGTGCCAAAATAGGAGCTTCGATCCGTCCGATCGGCGAAAATGTCCAACGCGGTCAAACCGTGTTAAATGCCGGACGGGTCTTGCGTCCCCAAGACATCGGGATGTTAGCATCCATTGGACAACCGACGGTTTACGTTACCCGACAACCCCGCGTAGCCATTTTGACCACAGGGGACGAATTGTTAACCGCCGATCAACCACTCACACCCGGCAAGATCCGCGATGCGAATAGTCCAATGTTAGCGGCCATGGTGACACAAGCTGGCGCGCATCCGATCGTCTTGCCGATCGCGCCCGATCGCTTGGAGGCGGTTCGCGCATTGTTTTTAGAGGCGATCGCGTTTTCCCCCGATGTGATCATCAGTTCCGCGGGGGTATCGGTTGGGGCCGCCGATTTTGTGCGAACGGTCTTAGCAGAATTGGGGGAGGTCAACTTTTGGCGGATCAACTTGCGGCCGGGAAAACCCTTAGCTTTTGGTCAATTGCGGGGGATTCCGTTTTTTGGTTTGCCGGGCAATCCGGTTTCTGCTGCGGTCACATTTGATGTGATCGTGAGGCCCGCTTTGGATCGCCTGTTAGGGCGGGTGAGTCCACTGCACACGATCATCGCCGAAGCGGGAGAAGATTTTACATCCGATGGCCGTCGGAGTTATCTGAGAGTGACGCTTTCACAACGCGAAGGCAAATGGATTGCCCATTTAACCGGAACACAAAGTTCCGGCGCGTTGATGTCTTTGGTACAAGCGGACGGGTTGATGATCGTGCCGGAAGGGGTGATCGAAGTCCAAGCGGGGACACCCTTAACCGTTAGGGTATGGAATTAGAGTATCGAATTGACGATTGAGATCGGCGGTTTAGCTTCTCGACACACAATGTTATAATAGAGGCTGTCAAGTCGTATGGATGGAGTTTAGTAATGACAACGCAACCGTTGAGTCAAGCTGAATCAGTTTCCCCAGTCAGCGCCCCGCGGCGCACGTTGTGGATGTTTAGCCTAGTACTGGTGTTTTTTGGCCTATTGGTGAGTGGCTACTTAAGTTACATCAAATTGACCGACGCGCCGATGCAATGTATCCAAGGCAGCGTGTTTAACTGTGATTATGTGCAGAACAGTGCCTATTCGCGCCTAGCGGGTATCCCGATCGCGTGGCTTGGATTCGGATCGTATATCGTGATCGGTGTGTTGTTATTGCTTCAGCATCGGGTGGCCTTTTTACGTGAATATGGCATGTTGTTAATCTTTGGGATTGTGCTGTTCACGTTTATCTATTCGATGTGGTTGGTTTATGTCCAGTTTTTCTTGTTAGAAGCGCTTTGCCAATGGTGTTTGACACATGAGGCGATCATGACAGTGTTGTTTATCACCACTAGCATCCGCCTGAAAAATTTCTTGGCAGATCCAGCCTCAGTTTAACCACTTTGGGGCGCTCCAGTTGCGCCCCTTTTAACCGAAACCCCTATTGGATGCTTTATGGATATTCTCATATCATTTCTCGATGTTTTGTTACATCTGATCGTTGTTCTTATGGGTTTGATTATCGTATTAGGCACGATGACTTCCGCGCTCCGTTCATTTGTGTTGGCACGTAGCGCCCGTGATGCGATCACCTCGCTGGTGTTTCGCACCAATCGACGGATCTTTAACCTCTGGTTGGTGCGCTGTGATACTTATGAAGATCGGGATCGTATCATGGCGATGTATGCGCCCATCAGTTTGATCTTGTTACCCTTGACTTGGCTGGCCTTCGGCACGATCGGCTTTACCTTGATCTATTGGGGGTTAGGGGTTGGCACGCTAGAACGTGCGATGATCATTAGCGGCTCATCGATCATGACGTTAGGATCAGCGACCGATGATCGCACTCTTTTTTTTATCATCGAGTTTATTGAAGCCGCCTTTGGGATCATCCTCACCGCGGTATTGATCTCCTATTTACCGACGATGTATAGCGCTTTTTCGCGTCGTGAAACCTTGGTGACGATGTTAGAAGTCCGTGCTAGCGCGCCACCATCCGCTCTCGACATGATCATCCGCGCCCACAGCATTCGCGGGTTAGAGGCCTTAAATGAAATTTGGCGCAATTGGGAACAATGGTTCGCCGAGATCGAAGAGAGTCATACCTCATTACCTGCATTGGTCTTTTTCCGCTCCACCAAACCCGGGCGATCATGGATTACCGCCGCGGGCGCGGTCTTAGATGCCGCCAGTTTACATGAGGCGGTCTTAGATGTCCCCATCAACCCAGATGCCCGCTTGTGTATTCGGTCCGGGTTTTTGGCGTTACGCCATATCGCCGATTTTTTCTTGATCGATTATGATCCCGATCCGCATTTTCCCGCACATCCGATCAGCATCAGTCGCATCGAATTTGATGAAGTTTACGATCAACTCAAAGAGGCGGGGGTGCCGGTGAAACCGGATCGCGATCAATGTTGGTTAGATTTTGCTGGTTGGCGCGTCAACTATGACACGGTATTGTTGCGCTTGGCCGCATTGACCTTAGCGCCTTATGCGCCATGGTCATCGGATCGCTCGTTACCCGGAAGCAACTTTCGCCCGTTTTCATTATGGGTCTCGCAAAAAGACAAAAAAATGCACGTCAAATCATCTACCGCTAAACGTTGATCACTACCATCCGCAATGTGGTCATATCTTCAATGGCAAAACGTGGGCCTTCGCGCCCGATCCCAGAGCTTTTATTGCCGCCATAAGGCATGTGATCGGCTCGAAAAGTCGGGACATCATTGATCATCACCCCGCCCACGTTTAGGCGTTGCACCGCTTGTAAGGCCTTGCCTAAATCACGGGTATACACCCCCGCCTGTAATCCATACGGTGACTCATCTGCCAGAGTTAACGCTTGCTCAAAATCACTGAACGGGATCAAATTGACCACCGGGGCGAACACTTCTTCCCGCATGACCCGTAAATCCGGTGACACCTGTTCTAAAACCGTCGGAATCATGGTGCGTCCTTGACGCTCACCCCCGATCACCAGTTTCGCATCGCGATCGATCGCCTCTTGAACCCAACTTTGTGCGCGTTGAGCCGCCGCTTCAGTGATCATCGGGCCGATGTCCGTCTGATCGTTAAGCGGATCACCGAGGATTAAACGTGCCGTTTTCGACTGAAACCGATCCCGAAATTCCGCATACCGCGACTCATGCACATAGATCCGCTGCACACTGATACACACTTGCCCGCTATACGCAAAACTCCCGATCACACAGCCATCCACCGCCCGATCAAGATCCGCATCTTGATCGATGATCACCGCCGCATTTCCCCCCAATTCATACACCGCCTTGCGTAACCCGATCGCTTGGCTAATGGCGTGCGCGACGGGTGGACTTCCCGTAAATGAGATCATCGCCACACGCGGATCTGTGGTCAACCATTGACCCACCGCCCGATCCCCGATCACGACCTCAAATGCACCTGTTGGCAAGCCCGCCTCTAACAGGATCTCTTGTAAGCGGAGCGCCGTAAGTGGCGTTGCAGGGGCGGGTTTTAAGACGATCGCACAACCCGCCGCGATCGCCGGGGCGACTTTATGTGCAACCAGATTCAGCGGAAAATTAAACGGGGTGATCGCCGCGACCACACCGATCGGCACGCGCAAATAGTAGCCAAAACGTCCGACTCCATTTTTCGCCGCGTCCATCGGGATCGTTTCACCGTGGATGCGTTTCGACTCTTCGGCCGCAAACCCAAAAGTTTCGACCGCCCGGCTCACCTCACCGCGTGCAAATTTAAGCGGTTTGCCGCTCTCTTTGGCCATCAATTCCGTGAGGTTTTTAGCATCCGCTTCGATCAATTCCGCGGCGGTGTTCAAAATGCGGGCGCGTCGAAAAGCGGGCATTTGAGCCATTTTAGGCCCTGCATTGACCGCACGGCCGATCGCAGCGCGTACCTCCTCCTCACGGGTTTCTGATAATTCGGCGATCACCTGCTCATTATAGGGGTTGATGACCTGTAAAACTGACATAGCTTTAAAGCGCCTTTTGAACTGATCCGATCCGCCTAGTTTAGCATGGAAGTTTAGACGAATCGGTGAACCTTTGCTCAACTTAGTCGTAATAGGCTTAGTGCGGATCAGATCGAAAGGGGAGCGAGGTGAAAAGTGATGAAACCCTCGCACAAGCGATACAACACGGGGATCGATCGGCGGTGGGTGAGTTAGTCACCCGTCATCATGGCCCCTTGGTCGGATATTTGTATCGCATGACCGGAGAACAACGTCTTTTGGCCGAAGATCTCGCACAAGAGACCTTTGTCCGCTTGCTTCGATCCATCCATACCTACCAATATCCACGCCCGTTCAAAGCATGGTTATACGCCTTAGCGACTCACTTGGCCCGCGATCATTACAAAAGCGCCGATACCCAACGCACGATCGCACTTTCAGTCGATTTTGAGATCGCCGCCGATGATTTACCCGAACAACAAGCGATCCTCAACGATCAATCGCAACGGGTCGCTATGGCGATTCATACCCTACCACCTCACCAACGTGAGGCGATCGTATTACGTTACTATCAGGGTCTCTCCCACGCGGAGATCGGCGCGGCCTTACACATCCCGATCGGCACAGTGAAATCGCGTTTATCGATCGGTTTAGCGCGTTTGCGTGAATTATTAGAGGGGATTCCACATGAATGAGCATAAACCACAAGATATTGAAGCGGATGAAGCGCTTTTGCATCAGCTAGAGAGCTGGCAAGCGCCCAGTGTGACCTCCGAATCCACTGCACGCTTGATCTTACGGCTGAACGCTGAATTTACGTCAAAAATGGTGACTCATCGCCCCCAACCGAACGTCTTACGCCGCGCTTTTTGGCTCATCTGGATTCAAACCCGTGTGATCGGCCAAACGTTATGGATTGCATCAGCACTAGTGTTATTGCTTGGCGCGGGGGTTACGCTTGCGCTCCGTGAGGTGTCTTTAGGGGCGTTACCCTTTGTGTTGATCGCGCCGATTGTAGGGATGACGGGGATCACCTTCATCTACAGCGCCTTTAGTGAGCCGATCACCGAATTAGAATTAGCGGCCCCGATCTCTCCGCGTTTGTTGGCCTTGAGTCGGCTTACTTTGGTGTTCGGTTTTAACCTTGTGTTTAGCGTGTTATGCAGCATCGGATTAGCCTTAATCGACTCACAAATCACCTTGATCCCCTTGATCGAAGCATGGTTAACCCCGATGGCCTTGTTATCCGCTCTGTCCTTTTTCTTAAGTGTATTTGCGCTTGATCCGCTCATCAGCATCGCCATTAGTTTGACCTTATGGGCGATTTTGTGTTTACGGCACTATCTAACCGATCGACTCCCATTTTTAACGGGACTCCCAAACTTGTTAGAGGTTCAATGGCACGGGGTGATCTGGCTAATCGTGATCGCCTTGGTCGGTCTTGCCTTAAGTTGGATTGGACGTGAAGAACATTGGTTAAGGTCAGCGCGATGAGCTTTGAGCAGATTCAAAATGTCTATATCGTAATCTTGATCGGTGCGGGGGGTGTCTCGCTATTCACCATTTGGACGGCATTTCAAATCCTTTATGCCCATCGTCATCAGATCGCATGGCGTTATGCGTGGCGGCGGGTCGGCATGATACCCACGCTGCTCACCCTCGCCGCGTTGGTCGGTTTAACCATGTTGATTGAGTCCGATGTGATGCCGTTTGTCATGTGGATCGGCGATGCACGGGTGGTCGAAACCGTGATCCCGTTAGCGATCGGGTTACAAGCGGCGTTTTTGTTTTCACCTGATGATGAGCCAACCTTAGAATTGGTGATCGCCGCGCCGCGTCCATTAGGCATCTTGATCGCCGAACGACTGATGATTTTAGTCTTCATTCAAGGGGCGATCGCGTTGTTCACCACCGTCTTATTGATGACCGAAAACCCGATCACCCTGATCGATGCGCTGATTCGATCATTTCCACCGTCCGTATTGTTAGCTGCAAGTGGGATCTACTTTACGTTACGGGTGCGTAGTGGGACCTTCGGCTTGATCATCGTCGGCTTTATGTGGGCCGCGTCCGCATGGATTACCGCACCATTTACCCCCGGTGTGATCTGGCCCGAACCCTTTGACACGCTTCAACCGTGGCTTTGGGCCTTTCACCCCTATATGCAACCGTCCCAACTGCCCGATACCGCCTATCTCATCAATCGCGGTATGGTCTTGCTGATTGGACTCGGACTGCTCACTTTGAGTTTATCCGAATTGCGAAACAGCGAAAAAATCTTATCTAAGTCGTAAGGGAGGGGTTAATGACCACCATGATCGCACAACTTAGCGGCATCGTCCGCTACGAGTCAAAAATCCAACAGCGCACCTTCCGTTGGATGTTAGTCGGGGTTAGTTTTATGGTGATCAGTCTGTTGATCGTGATCATTTATTCACCCCAACAGGCCGCCTTGCGGATTAACATTGTCGATACCACCTTTTTTGATGTCGAGTTTGATGAAAATAGCGGTACTTTGATCACGATCGAACGCGCTCAACTCAAAGTTTTCGAGGTTTTAGGCGATCGGGTGATCACGGAAAGCGATCTTCAACGTTTTTGGAACACGATCCCCGTATTGGACGCGCTTCGCATCGGCTTATTGATGTTACTCGCATTGTTAACGGTCATGATGTCTGATGTCATCCCGTTAGATCGTAAAGACAAGATGCGCGAAACCCTTTTTAGCACCCCGTTGAACGCCTTGACCTATCTCATCGGCAAAGTGCTAACGGTCTGGGTCAATTTATGGCGAATCTGTGCCATTGGTGCCGTGATACTTGCGCTGGTCGTGTGGATATTTCGCGGCCCGTTCGATTGGACGCTCTATCTAGTGATCTGGGGGATGGTGATCGTGCCAAGCGCGATGTTAGTCTGTGCGTTAAGCGTATTACTCCCGTCATTTGCCCATAATCGACGGGTTGCGATCGGTTTTAGTGTGATTTTGTTGCCATTGGTGATCTTGCTATATGCCGTGATCATTTTTGGACTCATGGATGTGATCGTGTTGATTGATCCAGCTTATCGGTTTACAAATGGTTTTTTGACGTTCCCAGAGCTTCCCGAAGCGGTGATCCTTGGCAATATCGCACGTTTGTATGGACAAGGCCTACTGATCGGCCTCCTTGCCTTATTGATCGCGTGGTTTTTTCAGATAAGAGAGCAGAGACGATGATCGAGATCCAACACCTGAGTAAAAAGTATCGGCGCGATGTATTTGCGTTATGTGAGATCGATCTCACTATCGGTACTGGCATGTTCGGCCTGTTAGGGCCAAACGGCGCGGGCAAAACCACCTTGATCCGCTTGATCGCGGGTTTAATCACTCCCACCCACGGACAGATCACCGTATGGGGGCATCGGATGCACTTGGCCAGAGAACGCCAAGCGGCCAAAGGATTGATCGGTTATTTACCACAAGATTTAGGAGTCTATCCCAACCTCACCGCCTTTGAATTTTTAGATTACATGGCGATCTTAAAAGGGGTGGTCGATCGCAAAACCCGCGCTCAACAAATTCAGCAGGTGATCGAAGCTGTGCGGTTACAAGAGGCCGCCGATCAACGCTTGAAAACCTATTCCGGCGGCATGAAACGACGCATCGGGATCGCGCAGGCCTTGCTGAATGATCCGAAAGTGATCATCGTGGATGAGCCAACCGCGGGGCTTGATCCCGAAGAGCGAGTCCGCTTTCGCAATATGTTAGCGGATCTCTCCCAAGATCGTACTGTGATCCTATCGACACACATTATTGAAGATGTGAGCCAAAGTTGCCAAGAGTTAGCGATTTTAGAGCGTGGCAAGCTTAAATTTCACGGATCACCGCGCACGTTGATCCGTGAGGCCCGTGGCAAAGTCTGGACGATCCTCACCGACGGTCAACGTCCACAAGGTGTTACCGTGGTCTCGACCCTGCAATCTGAGCGCGGCACGTCTTATCGGGTGATCGGCGATCCGCCCGCTTATTATGACCCTCAATCCGTTGAACCGCTCTTGGAGGACGGTTATATCTGGAAAATGCAAATTCAATGAATTTCTAAGGCACAAAAAGACAGCGGTGGGAGTATAATCAACCATTATTTAACATTGGACGGAGCGAAGGTCAATGTCTCCCACCGTTGCGACTCCCACTGATCTACAATCGTTGGTTGAAAATCTGCCCGATCTAACGCCAAATGATTACACCTTGATCGCGCGCGCCTATCAAAAGGCGGAGATTGCCCATGCCGGCCAAACGCGCAAATCGGGTGAACCGTATTTTACACATTGTGTCGCTGTGGCGGGCATTTTAGCGGATATGAAGTTAGATGCTGAAGCGATCTCCGCGGCCTTGATGCACGACATTATTGAAGACACGCCCGTAACTTTAGAAGATCTTGAACAAGAGTTTGGCAGTGTGATCGCCATGTTGGTGGACGGTGTTACCAAACTCAAAAACCTCCCTTTGCCCACGGAAAAAGACAACGCAGGCAAAAAATCTAGCAGCGTCAACCGTGAATTAGAGTACATCCGCAAAATGTTGTTGACCATGGGCGATGATGTGCGTGTGGTCTTGATCAAATTAGCCGATCGTCTCCACAACATGCGAACGTTAGGCTATATGAAGCCAGAGCGCCAACGGGTGATCGCCCGCGAAACCTTAGATATTTTTACCCCCTTAGCCAATCGCTTGGGTATCTGGCAGATCAAATGGGAATTAGAAGATCTGAGTTTGCGCTATGTGGAACCGGAGATCTATAAATCGATCGCTTCTAGCATTGATGAGCGTCGCACCGATCGCGAACGTTATATGGCGGCGATCGCCGAGACTTTAAGAACAGAATTACAACGCTCTGGCATCAATGCGACGATCTCCAGCCGTCCCAAGCACATCTACAGCATCTACAAGAAGATGAATCGAAAAGATCTTCCCTTTGAACAGATCTACGATGTGCGTGCTGTTAGGGTGATTGTAGATAATATTTCCCAGTGTTATCAAACGTTAGGGGTTGTGCATAATTTGTGGCGGCCGATTCCCGGTGAGTTTGATGATTATATCGCCGGCCCTAAGGATAACTTTTATCAAAGTTTGCATACCGCTGTCATCGATCTCAACGGTAAGACGGTTGAAGTCCAGATTCGCACTTGGGAGATGCACGAACATGCGGAATATGGGATCGCTGCCCATTGGCGTTACAAAGAAGGCCATAGTAATCAGCGCGATGAACAATTTGAGAAGCGTCTCAACTATTTGCGGCGGTTAATGGAGTTCGGTGCGGAAGTCCGTGATAACACCGAGGTGTTTATGGACACCATGCGAAACGAGGTGTTCCAAGACCGGGTGTATGTCTTTACCCCAAAAGGCGATATTGTGGATCTGCCCAATGGATCGACTCCGATCGATTTTGCTTATCATATTCATACGGATGTAGGTCATCGTTGCCGCGGGGCAAAAGTCGGCGGTAAATGGGTCGGTTTGGATTATCAGTTGAAGTCTGGTGAACAGATCGAGATCATCACCACCAATCGCGGCGGCCCCAGCATGGATTGGCTTAATGACGATCTCGGATTTACCAAGACTCACCGCGCCCGCGAAAAGATCCGCCATTGGTTTCGCAAGCTGAATCGTGAAAAGCACATCCTACTTGGACGTGAAACCTTAGAGCGTGAATTGCGCCGGATTGCGCTCTTAGACAAGATCTCATTTGAGGCGGTCGCTCAACTGTTTGATTACATGGTGTTAGAGGACTTCCTCGCGCAAGTGGGGGCGGGGGACATCAACGCCGCTCAAATCGCGCATCGTGCTTTAGATGACGAACGTCAACGCCAACAAAAACTTGAAGAAAATACGATCAAAGTCCGCCCACGTAGTACACCCTTGGTAGAAGATAAATCAAATGGTGTAAATGTCTTGGGAACGGGCGGCTTATTGACCAATATCGCGTCTTGTTGTCATCCTGTACCGGGCGATCCGATTGTGGGTTATGTGACCCGTGGCCGCGGTATCACCATTCACCACACCGAATGTAAAAATGTCACCAACCTTACGGATCTGGAGCGTTTGATCGATGTTTCATGGGGGAATGCCACCGAAGAACAGCGTTATATTGTCCCGATTGAAGTCGTGGCATATGACCGTGAAGCGTTAATCCGCGATGTCAGCACAGTAATCGCGGATGAGAAGATCAACATTACCGATGTGCGTGTCACCGTCAGACAAGACATCGCCACGATTCGTATCAACCTTGAATTGAGCAATTATCGTCAAATGACGCGGATTTTAAACAAAATCGGGCTGATCAAGAGTGTAACGGATGTTTATCGGTGCGCGTCGCTTTAAAAGCATCAATCTATATGCTTTAAAGTCGGTTTAAGCGTAAAGACAAGCAAGGGGCATTGGCCCCTCGTTTGTTAAGCTTAAATGGCTATTTTTTATTGGTTTGACGCAATGTGCGTGAGATAATATCATCTTGTTGACGGCTATTGCGATTTTTCTTTTTGCCGCGTTGCACAAAGGTTTCAACTTCATCGTCATCATTGCGGGCCATGGCACGGCGCAACGCCGCCGCGAACGCGGTCAATTGTTCGTTTTCATCTTCATCTTCATCGACAATCTCCTCAACTTTTTCTTCAGGAGCTTTCATCGTGAGGTCAATTTGACGTTTCTTGCGATCCACCTTCAAGACGCGCACTTTGACTTTATCGCCGACTTTCACCACATCCGACGGTGATTTTACATATCCGTCGGCCATCTCGGAGACATGCACCATCCCCGGCCGTTCCGCGCCCACTTCCACAAACGCGCCGAAATTTTCCACGCGCACCACTTCGCCTTCTAACTCATCACCTTCTTTGATCGCGTCCCAACGTACACTGGGTTGTTTGACCAAGGAGAGGGCGATCCGTTTTGCGTCTTTATCCACTTTCAAAACATAAGCGGTAATTTCTTCACCCGATTTCACCACATCTTCTACATTGCGAACCGGTTTACCCAGTTGTGAGATATGTAGTAGCGCATCCGTTTCCGCGCCAATATCCACAAATGCGCCGAATAATTCGATCTTTTTGACCTTTCCGCGCACTTCCATCCCGGCTTTTAAATCATCTAACGTTAATTGGGCGCTCATTTGCCCTCTCCTCATTGAATAGAACGAATAGAACTGAATCGAATACTAGAACTTAAAACAATGGTGTTTAAACCATCAATTGGTTTCCGCGGTTCCTTCGGGTGTGACTTCGGTCTCGGGAGTCGTCCACAATTCGGTTGGTACAGCGGTTTTATCAAACGGCTGATCAGTAAAATATTCCGCATAGGATTGATAGCCGTTCCAATTGTAAAGATCACTACGCTCAATCGCTTGCTGGATGTCTTGGGGGCGCGCCAATAAGATCGCGACGATCTCACTCGTCGGCGCAACTTGCCCTTCTTCCGAGTCAGTAATATAGGCATAAACGACGAGCTGATGTTCTGGGAAGTAGACTTCGGCCACCGATTGGCCGCTATCCGTCCGCCCAGCAATATAACTTGGTTCTCCGTAGGCAGCGATCACCTGTTCCAATGTCATATTCGGAGCAACTTGTAAGAAGATCTGATCCACCGTGATCCCGTTTTCCGAATAGATCAAGCAGCATGGAATCCCGTCCACCCGTTGGAAACTTGCGGCCGTAGCCGGACTATCTTCAGCAGGGGGTTGGATGCGAACATCTTGTAAGGTGGCATCGTCTTCCAATTGAGTAATCGCCGTATTCCATGGGGTTTCGCCTGGAGTCAGCCCACGCCAACACGGTGCGCCACACGGATCTTGACTGATTAAACTGGTATCGTTGAGGTAAGCTTCATTACGGAGTTCAATGGTAGGCGCGCACGCGGTGACGATCAGGGTTAAAAGTCCCGCTGCCAATAGCAAAAGGCGTAATTTCATCGGTTCATGGCGCTTTCGTTGAATGCCAACTATCAAAGGTTGTGAGTGTTGACGATCAGGGATATAGCTGAAATGGAGACAATACCAATATACCCTTGAAGATCATCGCTCCTCAAATGTCAAATGTTCACGTTAGATTACGGTTTGACATTATAATAGAGCGTTGGGTCTCTCGCTAGACTGTATTTGCTGGGGATCAAACAAATTGATCCCCATTTTTGGTTATTTCGCCATTGTTCTATGCTATTTGTTGCTATTCCGCAGTCAGACTCAAGGTATAACCGCCCGTGGTACCACCGAAAACCGTGCCATAGTGGGTCGCAATGATCCGATACGTCCCATCAATCGGCAACGTCACCTCACTAATCGCCGAATTACGATTCCGCCCCGGAATAATGTCGTCATTTTCCGCAATTTGGAAACCATCCGGCCCCACCAAGTAGAGTAACGGATCAAGCGACCCATTCACCCGTGTCAGCGTAATCGAGATCACATCGCCCGCTTCTCCAGTGAACTCATACACATCAAACTTATTCTGGGGGATGATCGTGCCGTTTTGGGTGTCACCATAGCTCATCGGGATACCTTCTTCGGCGGTAAAATCGATCGTTTCGAGTCCACCCAAGATCCCACCCGTACCCAAGCTGGCAAATCCGGCGTTATCCACCACCATGCTTGTAAGATAGTGTTGATCTTCTTGGATCGTGAACTGTTCGACTAACAACAATTCTCCGTTGACTTCAATATACAGCGTAGCGGTGACCGGGGTGGTATCGCCGCACTCATTTTGAAACCATACGTCAATTTCGTAAGATCCGCCCAACAAACGCCCTTCTGGCCAGTAGGTGTAATAGGTCGGTGGGGTAGTTGCGGAGACCGTACAATTGATATTTCCGGTAGACACCAAACGCCCGCCAGAATTGACCGTCCGCGCATCATCAAACACCGCATTACCCGCCGGATCACGCACGATCAGCTGAAGATCTGCGTTTGTATTCCAGGTCAAGGTGACTTCAAATGCGCCTTGTGGTAAATTCAGATCAATGATCTCTTGTGGCAGATTATTGGTTGCACCGCTTAACACGATCTCATAATTGCCTTCCGTACCACCGACATCTTTCCCGTAGCGTGTTGCTAAAACGGTGTACGTTCCGGTGAAAGGCAAACGCAAGTTACTGATCTGTGAATTGGTGTTATCAGCGGCAATGATGTCATCATTATCGGCAATGATCCGCCCATCTTGATCGAACACCAACAATAACGTATCTAAGTTCCCATCCAATGCCGTCATGCTAAGTGAGACAATATCGTTCGCCGTACCGTCAAATGTGTAGGTTTGATAGTAATTGCCGGTGGTGATCAACCCGCGGCTGACCGTATCCAATTGTAACGCTTGTGCGGGCGCATCCAGATAGGTTTGTACGGGTTCAGGCAGAATCCGCGTATCGGTATATTCGCCTTGCGTGCCATTGAGACCTGTACCCTCTAAAGTGACATAGAAACTAGCGAGGTACACCGTCGCATTATCGTTAAGCGGGGGTTGCAAGGTCGCTTCGATTGGGTCAAGCGTTTCACCATTCACCGAAACGTTGATCGTAAACGGCACAGCGCCCACATTTTCGCAATCTGTCCGATAAAATACGAGGATCTCATAGCTACCCGTCGAAACCGCACCGGGTTCCCATGAGACCGTTTCAGTCGGATTTTCCGCTGTCAAATTTTCGCACAACCCATTGGCATCAAAGCCAAAAGTGCCGCCGTTATCCGTTTGCCGTGAGTTAAAGTACAAGTTGCGTCCCACTGGATCGCGCACTTGCAAGTTTAGATCGGATGTAGCTGCCCAAGTAAGCGAAATCGTCAGCCCTTCGATCGCCACATTACCGGGTTGGAATACCGGAGTCGTATCGGTCGGAGTTTCAACATCTGGTGTAACCGCTTCTTCCGTGCTAGTCGGTTCAGGGGTTTCATCGGGTGTCGTAGCGACAATATCCGCCTCTAACAAGACACTAAATGATCCCGTGGCTCCCTCTGATCCGGCGGCAGGAAACACCACCAAGTAATAGATCCCGCGATCCGGCAATTCGGCGTTAAAGTTGATCACGCCGCTATTGGCAATATCAGTACGTTGGATCACCTGATTCCCTTGCGCGTCGGTCACAAGCGCCGACAGCACGAGACCGTCATCCGCGGTAATGGTAAAGGTGACTTCACCGGCCCCGGTGACGCTAAAATTATACACTTGGGCGATCGCCTCATCGGTCAAAACGCCGACCGTCGGAGTCCCAGGCACCAGTGTGCGAGTCGGCGCATCAGTTTGAGCAAAGTTAAATGTTGTGGTCAGCGCTAACAACAGTAGGATCAGTGGTAATCGAAATGACATTTTGGCTCCTCTTTTTATGGAGTTAAGACGTGTTTAGTGTATAACAAGCCCTAGCGCTTGACTAGACACGTTCACCAATTGATCACGCTAGGGTTACGGTAATGGGATCGGTGTCGCTTGTTGCACTTCACCCACCGTGCGCGGAGTCAATTCGACTCCGGTCGTCATACCCGCTCTCACATCAACCACGCGGGCGATCCGCTCTCCATTGATCACCGTAGACACCTCATAACGTCCTTCCGGCACATCCGGAAAGACAAAGTTTTCTCGCCAATTCGGATCTGGGTTAACCTCTGAACCCGATCCCCGAAAAACATAAGAGGTGGTCGTATCTAGCACCAACCCACCAGACATCAATGTAACGGTGACATCATCGATAAACTCACCGCGTTCTCCGATCACCCGTCCGGCGATCGTGCCACGTCCCACATACGGTGCTAACCACAACACCGGGTTATAGGTTGCACCGTAGCTATTTTCGCCCATACGGATCTCAAAATGGACGTGAGGGCCGGTGGTATGGCCGGTGTCACCCATCAGCGCGATCGGATCACCCTTTCGCACCACATCGCCTTTAGACACCAACACCGCCTCCAGATGTGCATAAAGGGTGTACACGGCTTGACCGTTAAATCCATATTGAACATGATCGATCACGACGACTTTTCCGTAGGAGATCGAATTTTGAAACACCGGATTTTCCGCATCGGTCGCAAAGTCAACAATTCCGTCCGCCGCAGCGCGAATCGTCGTGCCTTTCGGATTCGGGATGTCGATTCCAGTATGAATACGCAATGGCGCATCTGCCGATCCATCTGTACCGTATTCATAATAGGGTAGCCCAAAATTGACTGCATCCGCTGATACCGGCCGCGCAAACCAATAATGATCCCAACCCAGCATATCCAAAGACAGCGGCACATCATACGACGGTAAACTCGTTGCGCGTACCGCTACGGTCGGCACATCCAACACCCGCACCTCTGTGCCAAATGGAATGAGGGTTGGCGTAGACGGCGGTAAGGTGGGAGTCACCCCCTCCGCAAAATTAGGTGCTTGCACCAAGTTAGCGCCGTTCACATCAAACGGAGTCGGCGACACATTAAGATCCCGTGCGATCGTCGGCGGGATATATTGTTGATCGGGGATCTCCACCGTCGGGATCGGTGTGTTATTACCGGTGATCCCGGAGCGTAACACATCTTGCCATGCATTCGCGACCTCAGTCGGAAGCGGATTCGTTGGGATGATCACCCGTCCGGTAGGAGTGGATTGATCGGTATTGATCCAGACCATCAAACCAAACCCAAACGAGACCAACGTCAAAAAAAAGATCATCGTGAGCGCGCTGTTGCCACTTCTACGCATAATGTTTATTTTATGCTCCCGGGGTCGCACTAGGGGCAGGGGTAGGCCGACGTGGCGCACACCCGCCCAATTGTGATTCATTGTAGAGTTCTAACATTGCCTCAACCCAATTGAGGCCTGTCGGTTTGATGAACATCCAATAATTGATCCCGTTGGTATTTGCCCGCCAATCATCCGCCGCTGTCATGCCTTGCCAACCAAAATCTGCCGCGATCTGGGTCAGATCCACGTAATAACCGACGGGGGTATTGTCATAAAAGCGCCCGCCTTGCTCATAAGCGATCACATCCCCAGAATTTCGACTATTAAAATCCCACGGCATAAAGCGCAACGGTTCACCCAGTTGACCGGATTGCCCATCCTCACTCACCCGTAAGTATAAGCGCCATTGTGTGCCTGTAGGGGTATTTTCGCGGATCACTTCTAACGACTTGGGGAAACCGACGATTGCGCTTGCCCGATTCACCGAAAAGGCCCGGCCGGTCAAATGCCAATTACACACGGGTTCACCCGCTTGCGGACGATAGCCTAAGGGCCACCACGCATCATCTAAGCGCCCTAAGAAGTCCTCACCGCTTTTTTCGACCACCCGCTCACGCATTGCGTTAAACGAGTCATTTACCCGATCGCTAAGTTGAGATTGTGCCACATCCACATCGCGGATCGGTTGCAAGATAAACGGAGGCGATCCCTCAAAGGCCCGCTCTTGTTCTGTGTATAACGCCGGAGCGCGCAAGGGTAAGCCATTCCCGTTTAACAGGTTTGCAGGGAGCGTTGCTTCTGTCCACACCACTTGATCGGCCCCCAACGGTGCGGCGATCACTTGAGGAATCCCATTGCTATTGTAAGGATAGGCGGTGAAATGGGTGGCATCGATTGTTTCCACCACTGCCAGAATCGCATTGCCATCAGGTGACCAAGTGGGACTCTTCCCAACGCCGATTAATTCAGGGCCAGCATCCAGATCGGCCACACTTTTAACAAAGATCTTATCGATCCCGCCGTCCCGCGCCGCATAAACCACACGCGAACCATCAGGACTCCACATCGGGGTATCCTCATGACGTTCCGGTGTGTTGGTCAAGTTGATCGCGGTCTCTGGTGTATCTAACGAGGTCAAATAAATGTCTTGATTCCCATCTCGCCAAGAGACAAACAACAGATTACGCCCATCATTTTGTGACCAATCCGGCGCAAAATCCGGCCATTCTGATGAGGTCGGTAAACGGGTATTTTGTTGATTGGGGTCTAACACAGGCAAGACGTACACATCAAGGTTATTGCCCAGATAATTCTCATAGATCAACCACGCGCCATCCGGACTCCAACGCGGCGCACCTTGAAACGACAGATCATAAGTCATACGATTCGTTGCGCCCGTGATCAAGTCATAAATGTAGAGTTCCCAATTTCCATCGCGATTCGACGCATAAGCCAATTTTCGCCCATCCTGTGACCACGCCGGATCGCGCTCATCTGCCAGATCATTGGTGATCCGAACCGGATTCCGATTGCCTCCCACATTCGCCACCCACAGATCGGTTTGACCGTTTTCGCGGACGCTATAAGCGATGCTCCCACGCGCTTGTAGTACCTCTGGGAGTTGTGTCGCTGTAGGGATCGCGGTCGCAATGGCCAATGAGACCGCTTCTTCTGTACTACCGATGTCTGCCCCCGACGTAATCGGGTTGACATTAACGACTGAAATCCCTTGTAACGGATCATTGGTGGGGCGGGTTGCCCATAACACGATCCCGATCAACGCGATCAACGTGATCACAAATAGCGCGCTCAAGATCCGATTCTGCACGCGTAACGGGTCTTCTCTGATTCCCGCATCCATTTCGACTCGTGCGCTTCGGCGTGCCATCGCGGTATTGACCGATCGGCCTGATGCTCGTGTAACACCTACGGCGGCACCGCCTGCTAGGCGCGCCGTCGTCCCCAAGAGACGACGGGTAATCCCAAGGATGACCGCGCCGACGGTGACTAAGATAATACTAAATACCCCTAAAAGACGGGTGATGATCCCTAATAAACCGCGTTTCTCCGCGCCGCCCGATCCGATGATCACCGCTAACCCTTCAGCCAACAGGGTCATCACCAGCGAAAGCGTTTTTAAGATCAAGAGACTGATTTTATCGGTAAACCGATACATGCGTAACAGCATCGATACTGCTCCGTTTCCAGTAAGTTCTCTGCATTTTACTGATAATCTGGTCTAGCGGCAATTACGACCCCTAACACAGAGTCGGTGGTTATTTTGGAAAAATAGGATCGTTTGAGTTTTATAACCGAAAAGTGGACGAATGTTACGGCCTTCCCGCTGAGATATGCTACCATCGCTTCAAGATGACCTCCTTAAGGGTGAGGGGCGTTTGATGAAACCGCGATTCAACCTCGTTTGTAACCAGACCGATGTTGATCTAGTCGCTATCTTGTTGTCTTTGAGCGAACAAAACCTTAGGAATTCCCTTTCATCGTCATTAAAATGAATCGTGTTCATTGTCGTCATCGTCAGTAGAAAATAATACATCTTATTTTTAAATTGAACACATCCATGCCAAAATCGTCAAATGCGGATAAAATTGAATTGCAATTGTAACGTACAAAAATGGATGGGAGTGCGTTGTGAGTTTAAGACGATGGTTCTTACTTTGTGTGATCCTAGGCAATCTGTTACCGCTTTTAGCCCAAGATCAACCCGTTTCAACGGTCGATGATGGGGTAGTGCATGTAGTCACCTATGGCGATACGCTCTTTCGCATCGCCTTACGCTATGGGGTGAGCGTTGAAGCCATTATTCAAGCCAATCAACTCACGGAATGGGACGGAAATAACATCAAAATTGGTCAACAACTGGTGATTCCAGGCTTAAGTGTTCCAGATGACCAAGGAGAAGTTGAAAACCCCTTAGTAGCCGGGACACCGACCACCCATACTGTACAACGGGGGGAGACCTTACAAATTATCGCACGCCGTTATGGGATCACCGTAGACGACCTTTTACGTTCCAACAATATTGCTAATCCAGATGTGATCTTTGTGGGCCAATCCTTGAATGTCTGGACAACGGAATCGGTCAATGCACCCGCCGAAGAAGCAGCCGCTGCCCCCGGCGCACAGCTTGATCTCAACGGCAACGTTGTACCCCGTCCAGAAGAAGTGGTGGTTACATTACCCACGATTCAAGCGGAGCATATCGTCCAATCAGGAGAAACATTAGGACGCATTGCCCAAAGCTACGGGGTGAGTTTAGCCGATGTGATGGCCATGAATAATATCAGCAACCCTGATCGCGTTTTGGTGGGTCAACGTTTGTTAATTCCCGGTGCAGGCAGCCAAAACTTAGATCGCACCAATCAACTACAGGGGCCGTTTGCTATTCCGCAACCCACCGTGACACAAGGCAAGCAGATCATCGTCGATTTAAGCGATTCGCGGGTTTATGCCTTCCAAGACGGCGTATTGGTCTATACCGCTTTGGGATCAATGGGTTTGCCGGCTACACCTACTGTACAAGGGGAATTTGAGATCTATCATCGGGTACGGGCGCAGACCATGAGCGGCCCCGGATATTCGCTTCCGAATGTCGAATGGGTGCAATACTTTTATCAAGGCTATGCGCTTCATGGCGCTTATTGGCATAGCAATTGGGGACAACCTATGAGTCACGGGTGTGTCAATCTATCCAACAGCGATGCCATGTGGCTTTATAACTTTGGGGAGATCGGGACTCCGGTCAGCGTGCGTTTATAAATTCACCTTGACTTGAGCGGGCGCGTGATCAATCTTCAACGCGCCCGCTGATATTGCCACGTAAACCGAGTAGATCGGCGTGATCTTTCATCGCTTGTAACACGATCTCAATGTGTTCATCCAGTGGCACACCCAACTGATCAGCCGCGTGTTCGATCTCTGCACGGTTTACGGGAGCAGCGAACGCCTTGTCTTTCCATTTTTTCTTGATCGACTTTAGCTCAACATCCAAAATACTCTTAGAAGGGCGGACTAAGGCGACGGCGGTTAAAAATCCGGTGAGTTCATCAACTGCAACGAGTGTTTTTTCGAGAGGGCTTTCGGGCATGACTCCGGTGATCTCGCTGGCATGAGATAAGATCGCCCGGATGATCACTTCAGCGACTCCGCGTTCGCGTAAAATTTTAGATCCGATCACGGGGTGTCCTTCGATCGCTACATCGGGATAACGCTCATAGTCAAAATCGTGTAACAACCCTACCACGCCCCAAAGTTCAGGATCACCCTGAAAACGTGGCGCATAAGCACGCATCGCTGCTTCTACTGACAGCATGTGACGTTTGAGCGAGTCGCTTTGGGTAAATTCTTCAACGATTGCGAGGGCGGTTTCACGGTTCATCATCGGATCGATCCTTAAAATTACTTGAGACCGATAAATCTAACCTAAAACACAGGATAAGCAAAGACCATGAACTTATTTCAAAGCGCTCATTTACACCTCACTGGCTTTACCGCCGAAGATGTTGAGACGATCACCCGTTGGTATCAGGATGATGAGTATTTACGCGCCTTAAGCGCCACGATCGCCTTTCCAGATACCCCTTTAAAATGGCAAAAGTGGTATGAAAGCTTGCCCGATCTAAAAGACGAGTATATTTTTGCGATCCGCTTACGCGCCGACCAATCGCTGATCGGGTGGATTGCCTTAGACGGCATTTTATGGAATCACGGGGCGGCATGGTTATCGATCGCGGTCGGAGAAGCGCATCAACGCGGACAAGGGTACGGTTACGAGGCCTGTGAATTGATCTTGCGCTATGCTTTCCACGAATTAAACCTACATCGTGTGCAGTTGACCGTATTTGCCAACAATCATCGGGCGATCCGTTTATATGAACGTTTAGGGTTTGTGCGTGAAGGGGTCTATCGGGAATATTTACACCGAGACGGCCAACGATTCGATATGTACCTTTACGGGATTCTAAGATCCGAATGGCAACCCCGATGAACGGAATCAGGTTAGGACTCACATCCGTTTAACCAAGTTCTGGTAGTGTGCTTAGATGAGACTTTGATTTTCCTACATAAAAAGTGGTGATGTATGCCGTATCAGATTGAGTGGTATGTCCCGAATCGGGTGTTGATGATCCGTTGCTGGGGGGAATATGCCAATGAAGATGTTCCTGTGATGAGCCAAGAAGTGTTAAAACATACCCGTACCGCCCCGCAACCTGTTCATTTATTGGTAGATGCACGGGAATTAACCCGTTTACCCACCAGCTACGCCAGTTTGATCAAGGAGTTAAACACCTTTAATCGCGAGTCGAGTCTGGGTTGGAGTGTATTAGTCACCGATCAAGGGTTAAATCGTTTGTATAAGTTGTTACCGGCCAATGTAGTACGTCGTCCGGTGGTCGCGCTCACGGAATGGAGTGGGGTACATCAGGCGTTGTTACAAGCGGACGCGAGTCTACACGCATCGCTCCCTAATTTTTAAGGAGAGTGTCGCATGGATTATGATCTAGCAGTCATCGGGGGAGGTGCGGCCGGTTTGACGGCCTCCCGCACTGCGATTCGACTTGGTTTAAAGGTCGCCTTGATCGAAAAAGAGCGACTTGGTGGGGATTGTACATGGGCGGGCTGTGTTCCAAGTAAGGCACTTTTAGCGGTGGCTAAACGCGCTTATACCGCCCGTGAAAGCGGTCATTATGGCATTCATGTGTCAGACGTGCGCGTTGATTTTCCAGCCGTGATGAGTCATTTACACACCGTCATTCATGAGATCTACGCCGAAGAAACCCCAGATGTATTACGGAGTGAGGGGGTTGATGTTTATGAAACGTTGGCTGAATTTGCCGACTCCCACACCTTGGCCTTAGCGGACGGCAAGCGGATCACCGCGAAAAAGTTTGTGATCTGCACCGGATCAACTGCGGTTGTACCGGGTGTGTTTAAAAATGTGCCTCATTTGACCAATAAGACCGTATTTCACCTTAAGGAACTGCCTAAACGCTTGATCGTGTTGGGCGGCGGCCCGATCGGCACAGAACTCGCGCAAGCGTTTCAGCGGTTAGGCTCACAAGTCACCGTGATCGATCAAGAGTCGCGTCTATTGCCACGCGATGATCCGGAAGCCGCGCAAGCGGTCATGGAACAATTACAGCGTGAGGGTGTCGAATTGCGTTTAGGAGTCGCGGCCGAAAGCGCCAACACGATCGGCGATCAGATCCAGTTGCATTTAAAAGACGGCTCAACGGTGCAAGGGGATCAACTGCTATTGGCATTAGGGCGGCGGGCGCATGTAGAGAGTCTCAAACTGCAAAACGCTGGTGTGGAATTAGATCAACAGGGCAAATTGATCCTCAAAGACACTTTGCAGACCACCCAACCGCATATTTATGCCGCAGGTGATGTGACCGGAGGCTATCAATTCACCCATTACGCCGGGACGCAAGCGTTTACAGCGGTGCGAAACCTGCTATTTCCATTCAGTAGCAAGGGGATTTTAGCCTCTGTGCCATGGGCAACCTATTGCGATCCAGAAGTTGGGCAAGCGGGGTTAATTGAATCACAAGCGCGAGAACAACAGGGTGATCGCGTGCGGATCACCCGTTTACCGATGAGTCGCTCCGATCGGGCGATGACCGAAGGCAAACCCGACGGATTCATGAAATTGATCCATTTGCCCAACGGTAAGTTATTAGGTGCGACGATCGTCGGCGTAAACGCAGGTGATCTGGTGAATGAGTGGGCATGGATCATCAGCAAGGGCGGTAGCATCAGCGGCGCATCTGGCAAAATGCGAATTTATCCGGCTTTTAACAGCGTTAACGGGGTACTCGCAACCGAAAACCTGAAACAGCGGATCAAGTCAGGGGTGCTTGGCACGGCTTTACGCTTGGCAACGCGCTTATTTAACCGCTAACGGCTTTGA
The DNA here is from genome assembly GCA_025454525.1 of Anaerolineae bacterium. Classification (GTDB taxonomy): domain Bacteria; phylum Chloroflexota; class Anaerolineae; order Aggregatilineales; family Phototrophicaceae; genus JALOOG01. The sequence goes on from JALOOG010000008.1 coordinate 26,626, forward strand.
TAACTACGAAATTCATTACATCGGTTTAAACATAGACTCATTTAGGTTGCCTAGACTTGTAAAGATCGTCTTACAGTGATTATTTCAAGTCTAGGAGTAACCGAACGTGGTCGCACAACCCGCACAGAAGCAAAAACAGCGCAAATCACCCTCGAAAAAGTATGATGTCACTTTTAGCCTGTTTGCTCCGTACAATGAGGAAGTCCGTCTATTAGGCGATTGGAACGATTGGCAAGAAACCCCGATGGAAAAGGGGGATGACGGTTGGTGGACAGCGGTCATCCCGTTAGAGGATGGAGAATATCAGTATAAGTTTGCGGTGAAGTCGTTAAGTTACTTTATGCCGGGGGAGTGGGGCTATGTGTTTGATCCCTATGGTACGTTTATCTCCCAAGATCGCGAAAATACGATCATACGCATCGAAAAAGGTCAGCGGATCTTTACGACCTATGAGTGGAAACATGATGATAAACCCTTACCCCCAAACCATGAGCTGATCATCTATGAAATGCACATCGGTGATTTTACGGGCGGGCGCGGGGATGGTGGATCAGAGCAACGTATGGTCAAAGGCACGTTTAACGATGCCTTATCCAAGTTAGATCATGTGGCTTCATTAGGGGTAAATGCGATCGAATTGATGCCCGTGAAAGAGTTCCCCGGTACCTATTCTTGGGGATACAACATCCGTAGTTTATTCGCAGTGGAAAACAGCTATGGCACTCCCGATGATCTATGTCGCTTTGTCGATGAATGTCATGCACGCGGAATCCGAGTGATCATTGACGGGGTGTATAACCACATGGAGGCCGAAGCGCCTTTCACCAAGATCGATTACGACTATTGGTTTTATAACCCCAATCCCGATCCCGATTTTCTACAATGGGGGCCTAAGTACAATTACCATAAATTCGATGAACACCTCAACATTTTTCCGGCCCGTAAATATGTGATCGAGTCGATCTTATTTTGGATCGATCACTTTCATATTGACGGGATTCGCTTTGATGGCACATATGCGCTCAAACATTTTGACGTATTACGCGAATTTGCCGATCGCATTATGGAGAAAATCGGCAATCTGAAGCCATTTATCTGCATCGCGGAGCATGTGCCGGAAGACCCCGCGATCACGGGTTATCCAGAACATGGCCCGATGCACGCCGCTTGGCACGATACACTCGGCAAGGTATTTCATGCGAATTTAACCGGGGTGGAACGAGATGGCCAACAACCCTATAACTTAGATGCGTTTGCACATCATCTTGATCCCAAGAAAAACGGATATGGCACAGGATCACGCATGATCAATTATCTTGACTCCCATGATCAAATCCGCCTCTTGTGGCAATTAGGCGAATTTGGCCGCGTATTTGATCAAGCGGCCTTCAAACGAGTCAAATTAGGCCATGCGATCCTGATGACCGCGCCGGGTTTGCCGATGATCTTCATGGGGACGGAGTTTGGCGAAGTCTCTAAGAAAACCACCGATTATCAGCCTTTGGACTGGGTGTTAACCCGCCATGAGAATAACGCCGATCTATTGCGATTTTACCAAGGCATGGGCCATTTACGGCGCAATTGCTTGTATCTGTTTAATGATCATTTTGAGGTGATCTTCCGCGATGACTCTCGCAAAATCTTAGCCTATAAGCGTTGGGATGAGGTGGGCAATGAGTTGATTGTGGTCTTTAACCTCAAATTTGATTACGCGGGAGAAGTCGTGATCAGCGGGGTAACAGATGGACAATGGCATGAGTATATCTACGATTACGATCTCACCGTGGAAGGGGGTATTTTACGGGATACCCTTGCCGAAAGCGAAATCAAAATCTATCTAAAACAAGCCTAAGGAGGGCAAAATGGGGCCGTTTAACATGGGTTTAACCGGACAACCGGATCTTGATCGTGATATTGTTGAAGAACGTCAACGTGAAGCGTTACAACAGGCCGAGGCAGATCGCCTCGCGCAAGGCGATCGTGTGGAAAAAGGCGATTATCGCCCTATCACCGACGGAGCAGAAGATTTAGTCGATAGTACCGACCATAATCCCCATATCACCAGGGACTAACCCGAAAGTGAATAAAGGGACGACTCCATTGTGGAGTCGTCCCTTCCTTGCTTTAAGCAAAAACTGTTTCCCGCGCCACTGCGGTCATTTTGAGTCCATCTTTAGGCCGTAAGGTGAACCGCCGTGAGGGGAGTACCGTTTCTTCAGGTGCAAGGTGTAGCGTAAAACGTTGTGCGATCGTCGCTAAGATCAACCGTGCTTCCATCATCGCAAAAGCGTTACCGATGCAGATCCGTGGGCCGCCCCCAAACGGTAAATAAGCGTATTTGTGGATTTTGCCCTCGTTTTCCGGGCTAAACCGTTCTGGGATAAATCGATCGGGTTGATCCCAAAATTTAGGATGACGGTGAACGCCATAAAAGTTTAAGAGGAGGACATTTCCTCGTTTGAGGGCATGACCACCAAGCGTTGTATCCACCATCAAATTCCGGCTTGCGCCCCAGGCGGGCGGATATAAACGCATCGCCTCTTTGATCACCATCTCTGTGTATTTAAGATTCGGCAGATCATTAAAAGTGGGGGTTTTTCCACCTAAGGCCGTAGACAACTCCTCATGGAGCTTGGCCGCAATTTCTGGATGCTTCGAGAGCAAATACCAGACCCAAGTGAGCGTCGCAGCCGTCGTTTCATGACCTGCTCCGAACACCGTCATCGCTTCATCACGCAATTGTTTATCGCTCATACTGCTATTTTGATCGTCTTGTGCCATAAGGAACATGGACAATAGATCACCTTTGTCCTCTCCCGTGCGCCGACGTTCGTCAATGAAATGTTGGATCACCTGATTTAGATGCTTCAGATGGGTATCAAAGGAGCGATTTTCAGTGGTGGGAATCCAACTCGGCAAGGAAACAATGCGATTAAAACGGCGATCGGTGGTCTCCAAGACATAAGTAACGGCGTGACTCAAGGCATCCGTACCGGTCACTTCGGCATCAAACACCGATTTACTGATGATTTGCATCGTCAGTTTAGCCATTGACCCTTCAACATCAATCACCGTGTCATTTTGCCATTCATCGATTAAACGTTGCGTGTAATTCACCATAATTTCGGCATAACCCGCAATGCGTTTGGTATGAAAAGCCGGTTGAGCTAATTTACGTTGACGTTTCCAAAGTTCACCCTCACTGGTAAACAGACCTTCACCGACCACCGGATACAAATCGCGTTTAGTGGTGTCGGACTTTTGATAGTGTTCATGATGAGTGACTAACACTTCATGCAACAGATCCGGATGATTCACGATATACAACGGGAAAGGCCCATATTTAATCTGTACTAAATCGCCAAGCTCTAGGGTATTCAATAAGAAACCCAACGTATCCCGGTTCATCTCACGCGCATGACCAAACAGGAAATGTCCCTTAGGGGCAGCTGCAAACGTTGTCATCAATTTTTACCTTGATTGTGAAATTCAGAACAAAGCTAGTGTATAACAAAACGAGGATGAGTGTCAATCTATTTATGTGAAAAATGTCACATGCTAAAGATAAAAAAAGAGGCACGATCAACATCGTGCCTCTAAAAAGCTGTTTAATACCCGAAACAGCGCCCCCACACAAACCCGTCTTTGATCGCCGCACGAGGTTCAGTAATGGCGGAGCTTTGTGCGAAACCCTCCATGACCATGCTTGGGATCAAGTAGTGATTGTTTGAGTCGATGTTGATCAGTTGCAAGACTCCAATCGCGCCGGGGGTATTGATGCTAGGAGTCGCATTACGCACCAAGTAACGGCCGGTCGGAAGGTTGCCCATAAATTGGCCAGTGCCATTATTGTACGCACGCAAGTTGGTTTGATGAGTGACGACGAAGATCCCAATCGGTTGATTTGTCTGAAATTCTTTCGCCGACGTAAACACCAAGTTCGGACGACATTGTGATAAGAAGTTGAAGCTGGTCGCATTTGTCAGTTGTTGACGACATTGGGTGCGTTGATGTTGACCCACAATATCCGGTACAGCATCGTCTACGGCAAAATCAACTTGCAGATCGTATCGATCTTTCGCGTCGGTATAGGCATCATAGGCAATGTCTTTAGGGGTCGGTTCTTCACGCACCGCGCTATAGCTATAGGGTTCCCAACAAACCTGTTCGATTCCCACTGTGACACAAGAATACTTATGGGCGATCAAACTCCCTTGATCCAATAGCGAGGGTTGACCGTTGAATTGACCCCAAATGATGCTGTATTCATGGTATTGGGTCGAATTGTAGTAGAAGCGGATTTTTTCCGGTTCACAATTGGAGCAACCGAATGTATTGAGCTTAAAGATCGCCACGATCACCATCACCCCACGCGACGGTTGAAACAACGCACCGATGATCTTGCCGGGGCGCGGCTCTGAACCGGGCGCGGTAATGTCGGGATCTAAAACGGCTGAACCGCTATTGAGTAACGGCATGACCGTTTCTGTTAACCGACGGGTTGTTTTGATATACGAGATGCTTTTATCTACATCAATTTGATGCCGCACATTGGCAAATACGCCCGTAAAATTGGACAACTGGTTAAGGACAACATTTGGAACGCCCAACGGTGTATAAGGGATACCGCTGGTCTGACTGATCACATTGTTGACGGCCGCCTGCGATGGCATAGGGGGAAGGGGGCTGCCATTTGCTTTTGTAGTCTCTGGGATAAGTCCCAAAAAGCATAACATAACGATCATGAGAAGTAGATGTTTCATAGCCTCGCTTTTCTCCATGTTAATTTAAACGAATATGGACACAGTGTAAATCAAATCGTTTAATTGTAGATGAAATTAAGCCTAAAATTTACACACTTCTAATGTTGTAATCACCCGTAATCTGCTTCTTGTAGGATGAGTGTGATCAACGTATCTAGTGTGTTTTGAGGAGACTCAAGGGGAGATTTTTCCTTAAGATGATTTAAGTTCGGGTGTTCTAACAGGGGCGCAACCACACTTTGAATCTCGGGATTATTGCTGGCATGGCTTAAGATCACTTGTGCGATCTGTTCAGTGCGTTCCCATTGTTCGCGTTGAGCGTAAAGTTTCGCGATTCCCGCCAATGCTTCTAGCAAGATTGGCATTGCTTCAATTTGTTTTGCGATCCGAATGCCCTCGCTAAAGTGCATCATCGCATGATCCACCTTGTTTAAGGCATAAGTGGCATGACCTAAGTTAGTGTGAGCATTCGCGGCATTAAATTGATCGCCAATCCGCTCAAACAGCGACAGACATTCAATGAATTGGCTATAGGCTGATTGATAGTTTTGTTGCATGAAGGCGATCATGCCAAGGTTATTGACGCACGAGGCGATACCAGATAAAGAGTTAAGCTCACGAAACAGCGTCAAACCCTCCCCAAATTGGATCAATGCTTGCTCAAAGTCACCTTGCATAGCGGCGATATTTCCCAGATTCATCAGAAGTTGTGCCGTTCCGCTTTTATTGCCTAACTGTCGCCAAAGCTTCAGACCTTGATTGAAACAATTCACCGCTGCCTCAAAATTGCCTTCAACCGCCTCAATTCTTCCGAGTGCGTTATACGCTTTGGCTTCATGGGTAACTTGTGAGTTTTCCCAAGACGCGGCTAATCCTTCAATGTAATAGGTTTTCGCTTGTGCATACTCACCCAGATTAAGCGAAACATCCCCTAACGAGATCAAGATCCCCGCATTTTGGGTCGAGTCATTGATATTTTTGGCACAATCTAAGCTTTTTTGAAATTGCTCGATCGCTTTGCGAGGATGCCCACGACTTAACAAAACGTTACCGTGAGTAGATAAAGCTTTGACATAAAACGGAGTGGGTGTATCAGCCTGAATTTGCGTTAGGATCTGCTCAATGCTGGTTTGAGCCGCGTCTAATTCGCCCACACGGGCTTGTAACTCTACGATGTTACGTTGGAAAGAAAGCCGTTCTTGTGGATCGATCTCATCTGGCAACAACGCTAATACCCGATTGAAGAAGTAAATACCTTCATGATCCGCCCCAATCTGATAAGCATGTTCGGCAGCAATCGTGGCATAGTAGAGTTCTTTTTGACGATCTCCCGCATGTTGCCAATGATTCGTTAGAGCAGCCGCATAGCCTTGATGATCAGGGTAAATCGACTCTAACGCTAACGCCGCTTGACGGTGAATCTGTTGTAGTTGAGACTCACTGGCGGTGATGTTAACGCCTTCACGCAATTTTTCATGGGTAAAGCGCCATTGTTGATCATGCGGTTCAATCACCGCGGCATTCACACATGCCGTAAGCCAATTGGAGACATCGGTATTAGGGGCGGCCGCCTTTAACACTTTCAGATCAACTTGACGACCCAGTACTGCGGCAATTTGAAGCGCCGGATAATACAAACGTGGAACGCGATCTAAGCGGCCTTGGATGATCTGTTGGACACCGCCAGTAAACAAGTTTTCGGGTAGGATTTCCATTTGACCGATCCGGCTCAATTGTCCGGCATCTTCTGCAAGTGCGCGTAGGATCTCGGTCAAGAAAAAGACGTTGCCTTCTGTTTCGCGTTCCAGATATTTTAGGATATGCTCTTGGTTGCCGGCCTCACCCAAGATATTGACCACCAATTTTTGGATCGCATCATGCGAAAGGCGTTTGAGTTCCAACAAATTTTCACCAACAATTTTGTTGATCTCGCTTGGTGTATCACTCCGATAGCTACCCACAATCAACACCGCAAAATCTTCGATCGTTTCAATCAACTTGCTTAAGATAGCTAAACTTTCGCCTCCGATGAGGTGTAAATCTTCAATGATCATCACAATAGGTTGATTTTGCCGATGAATGACACTTAACACCGCGTCTAACAATCGTTTTTGCGATTCTTCTGGTGTCAAGCCCACCGGAGCGGGAATCGAACGCTCAATCAGTTGGTCAATATCTGGAATAATGGTTTTTAAGATGCTTGCGTCGGTGTCGCTTAATTCAAGCTCTAATACCAAGCGGCGTAGCGGATTAAGCCAAATTTGATAGGGTTGACCGTGTTGTGTGGCTTGTCCGCGCACGACCAACGTATTGTTGACGAGCGCTTGTGTACGCAATTCTTTAAGCAGACGTGATTTGCCGACCCCGCCCTCCCCTGTAATGAATAACGCCTTCCCATTTCCAGCTATCGCATCTTGGAGATTTTGTTTAAGGCGAGTTTGTTCTATTTCCCGACCTACTAGTGGTGAGGTTTGTAAGAAACTTTCACGGGTAAAAACGGTTTCTGTTGGGAAAATTTCATCTAGCGCGCAACTAAAATCATGAATGACTTCACTGGCATCGGAATAGCGATCTTCAGGGGTTTTTGCCAATAACTTACCGATGATTGTCGAGAGATTGTAAACCCCTTTACCGGTTTCGATCTCCATAAATGGCATTAAATCCGGCGGTTTATTAAGAGTTTCGGTTAGCAAACGTCCAAAAGTTTGAGTATTAAACGGATGATGATCCGTCAACAATTCATAGGCGATGATTCCAACCGAATAGAGATCCGATGCTTCATGAGCTGGCGCACCCTGAAAAACTTCTGGGGCCATATACATCGGGGTACCACGCACCTGTCCTAAATCCACATCGGTGTCTTGTGAACGATGCGACGCTAGTCCAAAATCTAATACTTTCACCTGACCCTGACTCACCAACACATTCGCGGGTTTAATATCTTGATGAATGATGTTACGACGATGCAAGTAATGTAGCGCTTGTAGGATCTGGACGATATAATGAATTTTATCGATCACCGGACACGCTTGGCCCGCCTCTAAGACTGTTTGCGCGTTTTCTAACAGATCCATGGTGAAAAAGGGTTGTTGTTGTTTATCAAACCCATAATCCAACACGCTGATCACATGCGGATGTCGCATCGAAGCCAAGATCTGAAACTCTTGCGCTAACATCAAATTGTAATCCGTAGACAGATCCAACGGCGCACCGACCACTTTCAATGCGACATATTGACCTGTGAGGCGATCAAGAGTTTTATAGACGCTACCCATACCGCCAGCGCCTAATTTTTGGATGAGGCGATAACGGGCGTTGATTGAATTTGCATCAATGTCCAGAGTCGTCATGAGATCATTCCCTAGTGAGCCTCAGTTACATAATGTCTTTGTTTATAACGGAAAAAATTAAAGGTTAAATGAGGAAATTCCCTAGAAATGGTGAGGGCGCAGGGTTTAAACGCACGCGCCCTACAGAGATAGCAGTTAGCTTAACGCGCTCCATTTGTTTAAAAGTGTCGTTTCTTTCTCACGAGTTAGACCTGCACGTAAAACGTAATCCCCTAAACGTGTGCGATCCCATTCCCAAGTAGCGGATAGCGTCTCATTTAATGGACGGAAAGTGAGTCCTGCCCCGATTGCTTTAGAAATATTGATCTGATTCATCGCGGCATGAGTGGCCATTTGACTCGGAATCCAGAGCGGAAGCTCACTCCAAGGTTGCGCTTCATTTTCAAGCAAAAAGTCGCTATTCATCCACACAAGATGCGCGTTTGATTGCGTGAGATCTTGACAGGCGGAAAGCATAGTGCCGATCGATAAACGGTAATCAGGGCCGGTGGCATTAAATGTCCCCCCCTGTTGGCGTTCAGCCATGTTGATACACCAAGCGGCCAGATCGCGCACATCAATAAACTGCACAAGATATTCTGGATTATCCGGGGCAAGCACATCACCCCCCGCCGCGATCCGATGTACCCAGTAGGTAAATCGATCTGTCGGATCATTTGGCCCCACGATCAATCCGGCCCGGACATTGAGGACTCGCCCCGGCATTACGGACTCGGCCGCTTGTTCACACAATGCCTTGAGTCCTCCGTATGTCTCACCGTTTACCTCTTCCACGGTTTGATCCTCTAAGACGCTTACATCAGCAGTTTCATCCATATTCGGCTTAGAAAAATCGGCATAAACCGAAATTGTGGAGATAAAGGTGTAATGTCCCACCGAGTCTTTTAATAATTCAACCGAATCGCGGACAATACGAGGGACATAGCCACAGGTATCGATCACCGCATCCCATGTTTGACCTTTGAGCGCTGTTAAATTGCCATTTCGATCGCCATACAATTTTTCCACTTGCTGGAATAACGCATCGTTGGTCTTGCCGCGATTAAAAGTCGTGACTTGATGACCGCGTTCAAGGGCGATCTGGACAACATGCCGCCCCAAAAATTGTGTACCGCCTAGGATCAAAAGTTTCATAAAAATCCTTTCTCAATGCTGTAGGTAAAGCAGTCGGATCTGTAGGATGATTATACAAAACTTTTTAAACATTCACATTTATTGCGAAGAGGATCAAACGATCCCCTTCGCCAAACGTTAATTGATCTGATCGACCCGACTAGCGCCCGCTTGCTCAAAGATCGACGCAATGGAAGCGGTATCCTCTGGGTCAGCGTGAATAAAAACCACCACACCGTTGTTTGATGCAACGCGGCGGTAATAATCCATTTCTGCACCCTCTGGGACACGCTCTAACACCCATGGCGCAAGCGCAGGCGCAGTTTGTCCTTGTTGACTCGTGCCTGCGTTATTTGTACCGATTGCGATCGGGATCAACGGGATATTGTCAATCGGTGTATCTGGCTGATGGGCTTGTCCGCGTAGAATTTCCAAGCGATCATCCTTAATATCGCGATCGTGAAGCGCGCTCAAGGCCTGATCAAGGTTTAATTCGTTGTCAAATACACCAACGATTAGCGTTGACATTTTCATCACTCCTGTTAGGTTGTTTTTAATTGATTAAAATCGGTATAAATGAGGCCAACGGTAAAAAGCGCTCAACATTTGAGGAATAGATCTAGGAGGCGGTCAAACAGACCGCCCCTGATTTAAGCGAGTGGAGGATCGTCGTAAAGGTCTTGTTCTGTGGCGTGTGGGTTGAGCAACTGTTCAATCTTTTCCGCAGGTTTTTGATCTTCGGTGCGTTCGACACGGATCTGCATGATCGCTTCTTCGGTGATCATACCCTTTAAGAGTGCGTCTTCCGCAGCCCCAACAGTATCCGGCACAAGCAACAGATCAATGCCAATCGTTTTTAAACTATCGGCAATGCGTAAGATCTCCCTCGCACGCTCTGGATGCGGATTCACACTGCGGATATAGATCGCTTTGATCCGTTGCGGATAGAGACGGGCGATCTCATCATAAATTTCGGGATCATGTTGGGTGCTATCGCCGATCAAGACAAATGGCAACTTTGGGTAATGTTTTAAGATTGTCGTAATCAACTTAAATTTGTGGGCATGATGACCGCTATCGATGAATTGTGTCGGGCTGATTCCCAAATTTTTAAGCATCAACGGGCCGATCGGAATCCCGCGCACTTGGAAAAAATCGATAATCAGATCGTAAATGTTCCAAGGGCTACTACTCACATAAAAGATCGGATTATAGGTGTTATTGGTGCCTGCCCGTAATGCTGTGTAGAAGGCCGCGACCCCCTCAAACGGTAAACGGGTATGAGCATTGCGTAAAAAGGTATTGCGGGCCAATTTGAGCAGATTTAACACATCGGTTTGAACCACCGTATCATCCAGATCGCTAATCACACCAAATTGAGCGTTTGAAGGGGGGATGATCACATGACCAACTGTTTGAACTTGCGGCATATCATGATGACGATGTGGAAAATCAATCAGCTCTAAGGTGACGGGGTGCATAAAAGTGTTGGGATCAAGTGGCGCAGTGATCGGAATTTCAAACAAGAACATGCCTTCTTCATCGGCGGTGAGTTGCGCGGTGTGATCGCCAAATTTAGCGCGCACAATGGCATGAGGAATCTCATCACTTTCATAACGTTTATAGGTATTGATCAAGTTTTGCCAGAGGGTATCGTTGTCTTTAGCACTTTCGATCCCTTTGTCTTTGAGAACACGTCCGCGTAAGTAGATGTGTTGATCATTGCCATAACCCAGATAGGGTTGGATCATCAACGGATGACGATGGAGCAGATGGCTAATCTGATTTTTAAGGTTATCAAAGTGATTTTCAACATCACTGGTAAACTCAAGAAAAATATTTTTCCAATTGGTCATGCAAAGCTCCTGTTAACTTGGGTTTTTTACCCGACGGAAGTCGATTTGCGAGATCCTCTCATCTCTTGTATAACTATACGGCAACTGTAAGAGGTGTGGTGTACAGTTTCATTAGAAACTTGTAATAAAAAATACCCGTTTGAGTGATACACCATTATAAGCTATACTTTGCGCGTAGCGGCGTGGGAAAATAACTAAGGCGCAACTTCCTGTGAAAAATCGTAAACTCGGAAAATACGAGATCGTTGAGCGGTTAGGGCGTGGCGGGATGGCGGAAGTCTATCGCGCTTATCATCCTAATCTTGATCGTTATGTCGCGATAAAAGTTTTGCATAGTTTCCTTTCGGATGATGCAGAATTTAAGATTCGCTTTGAAAAAGAAGCGCAAAACATCGCTAAACTACGGCATCCTAACATTGTACAAGTCTACGATTTTGACTTTGATCCCACCGGCGAAAGCTATTACATGGTGATGGAGTTGATCGAAGGGCCAACGCTCAAAGATCGATTGTATGACGAAAATACCAATGAAGGACGTAGCCTCCCCTTACTAGAGGCTTTACGGATCACCCGTGAATCAGCCAAAGCGCTTTCTTATGCACATGGGCGCGGCATGATCCATCGGGATGTTAAACCTGCTAATTTGATGCTAGATGATAAAGAGAACCATCGCGTTGTCTTAACCGATTTTGGCATCGCGAAATTGATGGGTGGCGCGCAAAATACCATGAGCGGCGGTATGGTCGGCACACCCGCTTATATGGCCCCAGAACAGGGGATGGGCGAAACCGGGGATGAACGTTCCGACCTCTATTCGCTGGGTGTGATCATGTATCAAATGTTGACCGGAGATCTACCCTATGAGGCAGAAACGCCCTTAGGGATCATCTTGCGTCACATGAATGACCCCATCCCATCGGTACGTCAGATCGATCCACATCTTCCACCGGCCGTCGATAAGGTGATGCAAAAATTGATGGCCAAAGAACCCGATGAGCGCTATCAAAGTGCCGATGAGCTGATCGAGGCTTTAGAAATTTTAGAAAAAACGCCAGCCCGCCTTGATCCTGCCACCCTAATCTTACCGAAGTTACCTATCGCCAAACCGGAAGACAAATCGACCGTCAAAAGACCTGAAAGGACAGGTTGGCGATTTCCTTTTGCCCTCTTGTTATTAATCATTGGGCTTTTGATCATCGGCGGCGGTACCTACTGGGTAGGGGTTAACAATGGCTTATTTCCAGCGCCGGGAGCGTTGCTTGCATTTTTAGCTTCAGCGACTCCCACCGCAACCCCAACACCCACCGCAACCGATACCGTAGAACCCCCTACGATGACACCAAGTTTGACAATCGCCATTACACCGACTGTCACCTTTACCAATACACCCAGTTTAAGCCCAACCTTAACCGCTTCATTTACACCAACAGCCACAGCAACCTCAACCGCTACAGAAACATTGGTGTTGACCGCGACTCCAACCAGTACTGCGACCATGACTCCGAATCTAACCCAGACATGGGCCGCCGAACGCACTGCTACGACCACCGCTTGCACCTTTGATTACGCCATTATCGAACAAACGCCCCCTGACGCACGAGACGGCGGTACTTTTTTGCCTGTAAATACACCTTATAACCGTCAAATTCGGCTTTTAAATGCGGGTAGCTGTGTCTGGGAACGGAATACTTCACTGACCTTTGTCTCTGGTGAAAGTTTTAAGGCCGATCCGCGAATTTTTATTCGGGAACAAGTGGAACCCGCGCAAGAAGTGGTCTTAGTTTTTAGTGGGACATTACCCGCCCAAGGCAGCGTAGATCCCATTTGTGGAATCTGGGAATTACGCACACCGGGTCAGATCCCGATTGGTGAACGTTTAGAGATCTGTGTGTTCGTATTTGATCCAGGAAATTAAGCTAAGGCGGTTTACACCGCCTTATTTATTCTTCAATAGGCTCAGTTTCGATAGATCCGTTAGGTTCAATTGGCAAATCTACATACATCGCTTGGGGTAAAATTGCCGCTTTAACTTGATCGGTGGAAGTCAGCGACATGAGGATGTCTCCACCCGATGCACCGCGTTTGACAAAGGGAGCATCTTTAAACTTAATCGCTTTGACTTTATCCCGTTTCGATAAGATGATCACCCGATCTTCTAATGTGCCAATGGCCGCCGTTGCGATCTCACGGCTAGATTTCGGTAAGCGCATGGTGATCACACCGCCTCCAGCACGCCCTTGTAACGGATATTCCTCAACTTTAGAGATTTTAGCGACTCCATCATCAGTGAAAGTAAGCACATGATCGCCTTGACTGATCAGATTTGCGGCCACGACTTGCGAACGTTGACTCGCCAATTTGATCCCGCGCATCCCACCCGCCGGAAGACCCGTTGGACGCACATCATCTTCACGGAAGCGGATCGCTTGCGCTTCATTTGTGGTCAATAAGATCTCTTGTTGGCCATCGGTGAGCAGTACCGCAATCAAACGATTTTCATCACCGACATTAATCACGGTGAAAACGTTGGCCGTCATGCCGGGAAGATCGTTGATCCGAATGCGTTTCACATCGCCATTCGTAGACGCAAGGAACAGATAACCGTTTTCCGCATCACCCGGAAGACTGATCACCGCGATCACTTCATCTTCTGCTTTCAGGCCCGATAATTCATAATAAGCCGCGCCTTCTCCCGACTCTTCTCCTTCGGGGATTTGTTGTACCGGAATCGTGGCGCAACGCCCATCAGCGGTAAACAGATAAATCACTTGGTTTGTGGTCGCATGTAGCAAGAAGCGCGGCGGGTTCTTGGTGGTGGAGGTAATTTTAGGGGGTTGATCTTCATGCGTGCGTGCGATACGTCCATTGGTCGAAAACATCACCCAACGATTCTCAGCCGGCAAGAGTAAGGCCGCCGCGTTACTAAGGTCAGCGGTGCTATCCGCGATCAACGTGCGACGTTTGTCTCCATAAGCTTCTTTGATGTTTTTAAGCTCACCTACGATTACACCGCGCATTTTCAGCGGACTTTGTAGCAGACTTTCCAAGTATTCGATCAATTTTACCTTTTCGTCAAATTCTTCTTGAATCTTTTGACTTTCTAAGGCTGCGAGGCGGCGTAATTGCATATCTAAGATTGCTTGTGCTTGAATTTCACTGATTTTCAGCAGTTGCATCAAATTAGCGCGGGCCGTTTCGGCATCTGGTGAATTACGGATCGTGGTGATCACTTTATTGAGCTTATCAATCGCTTTGAGCAAACCCTCTAAAATGTGAGCGCGTTCACGGGCGCGCATCAGATCATATTCACTACGGCGGCGCACCACTTCCAACCGATGATCTAAATAGACCTTTAGCGCTTGCTTGAGGCTCAACACCCGTGGTTCATTATTCACCAAGGCCAACATAATAATGCTAAATGTGTCTTGCAAAGGGGTCAGCTTAAACAACTTGGTCAATACCTCAGTCGGTTCTGCGCCACGTTGAAGTTCAATGACTAGGCGTAAACCTTGCCGATCCGACTCATCACGTAGATCCGCAATACCTTCTAAGCGTTGATCTCGCACGAGACTCGCGATTCGTTCGATCAATGAAGTTTTATTAACCTGATACGGGATCTCGCTGATGATGATCCGCGATTTGCCGCGTCCCACATCCTCAATGTGCGCTTTGGCGCGGATCGTGATCTTGCCGCGTCCAGTGGCGTAAGCGGAGACCAACGTATCTTCCCCTTCTTCATTTGCGTCTTGATGACGATAGACGATCCCACCTGTCGGGAAGTCCGGCCCTTTAATAAATTGCATCAAATCGGTGACATTGAGATCATCAAGAATATCCCAACGATTCAGCATAAAGGTCAACGCATCGCACACCTCACCGAGGTTATGGGGTGGGATATTGGTAGACATACCGACCGCGATACCCGTCGCACCGTTCACCAATAGATTGGGGATGCTAGACGGTAAAACCGACGGTTCTTCAAGGCTACCATCGAAATTTTCAGTAAAATCAACCGTATCCTTACCAATATCGACCAGCAGTTCCTCACCAATATCCGCCATCCGCGCTTCAGTGTAACGCATCGCTGCCGCGCTATCACCATCGATACTCCCGTAATTGCCTTGACCATCGACCAACATATAACGCATGGCGAAATCTTGGGCCATGCGAACCATCGACTCATAAACTGCGCCATCGCCGTGGGGATGATATTTACCTAATACTTCCCCGACAATCCGGGCGCTTTTTTTATAAGGGGTATCGGCCCGAACCCCCATATCGTACATTGCGTAAAGAATGCGCCGATGCACGGGTTTGAGACCATCGCGAGCATCAGGTAAGGCGCGAGAGACGATCACGCTCATCGCGTAATCTAGATATGCGTCACGCATCTCTTGTTCAATATTGATGCGTTGCACAGAATTAGAGGTAGAATTGTTACCGTTCACTTTGGCCATGAGACTCGCGCTTTCCTATTAGAACTAATGCCCGGTTCAATTGTGATAAGGATAAATTGAATAGGGAGTGTACAATAACCCATGAAACCCACTTGGGTAAAGTGCGAATTTTTGTTCTATTATACCACAATCGGGTGAAATAAATGGGTGAATTTTTACACTCACACTGTAGCATAGCACAAGTGGTTATGGTAGTATGCAAAGCATGATGATAAACAAAACTCTGACAATGCTCGTTTGTCTATTGGCGCTCGGTGCTTGTATGCCTCCGACTCCGATTCCGGTCTATATTACCCCAACTCCGAGTGATACACCGACCGCAGCGCCAACCAACGTCCCAACACTTGACCCGATCCCAACAGAGACGGCCGGTTCTCCCTTAGAACCCACCCGAACTCCCATGGTGATCGGAGCGATCGTCGGGCCCAATTACACGATCCCGCCTACAGATACGCCGCGGGCTACCCGTACACCGATCGAAACCGTACCCCCACGTCCCAGTAGCACCCCGATCCCCCCAACAGGTACGATCGGCCCATCCCCGACTCCGTTACCACAATTAGACGCTGGACGGGTAGGGGTTCAACTTTTTACCAATCTAGGGCGTGAAGAATGGGATGATTCTTTAAATCGCTCCAAAGAGTTGGGCGTGCGTTGGATTAAAGTTCAGATGAATTGGGCATTTTTACAACCCAATGGACAAAATCCTAGCGAAGAAGTGTTACGGACGTTTGAGTTAAACCTTGAAACGGCCGATCAAGCGGGTTTTCAGATCCTCCTAAGCATCGTAAAAGCGCCACAATGGACACGCTCCACGCAAGGCGATGATGCGCCGCCCGATAATCCACAAGCATTTGTCGATTTTCTCAACATGGTCTTTTTGGAGACCAAGATCGATGATGTTGCCGATGCGATCGAAATTTGGAATGAGCCGAATCTACGGCGTGAATGGAATACCAACGCTTATGAGTTTAGCGGGGCGGGGTACATGCGCTTATTTGAACCTGCCTATCGCACTATTCGCAGCTATCGTCCAGACATCACGATCATCACAGCCGCGCTTGCGCCAACCTCTAACACCGGTTTTTCGGTGGATGATCGCGACTTTTTGCGTCAAATGTACGCAGCCGGATTAGGCAACTTCACCGATGTCGCGATCGGATCACATCCTTACGGTTGGGGCAACCCACCCGATGCTCGGTGTTGTGCGCCTGGTGGCGATCTTGGATGGGATGATGATCCGCATTTCTTCTTCCTCAATAACCTTGAGGACACCCGTGCCATTATGGATGCCAACGGCCATAACAACGCGCCGATCTGGATCACCGAATTGGGATGGGCGACATGGCAAGATATTCAAACCCTTGGTTATGGATTGCCTGATCCGCCAGAAAATAACCTCTGGATGAACTACAGTTCTCCCATACAACAGGCGGATTACACGATCCGCGCCTTAGAGATCTTACAACAAGAGCGCACCGACATCGCCGGGGTGATTCTTTGGAATCTGAATTACGCGAATGAGTTGACTCTGCAAAATCGACAAGAGATCATCGCTTACAGTTTGTTGATTCCCGGACTCCCACCGCGTCCCTTGTTTTACCTATTACCCTTAGCTTTTGCGCCGCGTTAGCCTTGATGAGGGGAATTTACCCCTCATCAGCTTACTTTAAAAACTATCATGACTTCACTTCGATCCTTGATCATTCCCTTACTCATTCTGCTCATTGCGGCCTTTGCGCGTTTGTATCTGTTGGGTGAGGCCCCGCCGGGTCTGCAACACGATGAGATCTTCAAGGCCCAAGAGGGACGCGCTTTGATCGAACAAGGCGATTTTCGCGTGTTTTACCCTAGCAATCAGGGTCATGAAGGCCTGTATGTCTGGTTAAACGCGATCGCCTATGTCTTGTTCGGGACATCCGTGATCATGGTCAAGTTTCCTGCATTCGCGTGTGGCATGATCACCGTAGCGCTCACGTATCGGCTCACCCGCGAGATCTTCAATCCGCGAGTCGCGATGATCGCGGCAGGATTGATCGCGGTCTCATTTTGGGCGATCTCAGTGAATCGTATGGGGTTACGGGCAAATCTATTGCCCATGATCGCGCTATTGGTGGTATGGGGGACGTATCAGATCACGTTTAAGCGTCCTTCTTGGCCAATCACGATCTTAACCGGATTAGCCTTAGGTGCGGCAATTTACACCTACACCGCATCGTTTGTGGTATATCTCGCTTATGGTGCATTTCTGCTGGTGATCTTGTTTCTAAAACGTGCGATCTGGCGCGAACTCATTTTGATCGGCTTAATCGGTGCATTATTGACGCTTCCGATGATCGTGATCCGCTTGACCGACCCCCAGGGACAAGATCGAGTCAGCACGATCACCCGTCCACTCAACGATTTTTTGGCCGGCCAACCGGATGAATTGATTGGCAATGCTTGGGGCTTGATCGGGATGCCATTTTTCACAGGAGATCCCGAATGGCGTTACAATGTGGCGAATCGCCCTGTATTTGCCTCTCCGGTCGGATTATTGGTATATGTTGGCTTGATCGTGTTGATTTGGCAGATCCGACAAAAACCGATCACATTGATGTTTTTAATTTTTATCAGTCTTGGCTTGATCCCTAGTCTGCTCACCGTATCCGCACCTTCATTTTTACGTTCGATCTTAGCGTTGTTTCCTGTGATGCTCTGTGTTGGATTAGCGATTGACTTGATTCAGCAAAAACGTTTGGTTTGGGTGATTGGCATCGGTGCGATTGCGATCACCGCGCTCACCGATTGGCCCGCTTATTTTGACACTTGGATTCAAAATCCCGAAGTGCAAAGCATCTACCGCGATGACCTTGAACAATTAGCGCGTTACCTTGAAAATCCGCCTGCGGGAGTAGAACTTGCGTTGATCTCCACCCCTGACACTGAACTCGACCCGTTGATCTACCCATATTATCAACCCTTAGAACGGGTTCAAACGGTATTTTTTAACGGATCCACCAATCTCGCGCTTAGCACCCAACCCGCGCTATTGTTAATTTCCCCTCTATCCCAGATCACCCCGCCTCATGCTGATTGGCTTACGGCGGAAAACGGCACGATCGAACTCGTACCGATCTATCGACAAGACGGTCAGATCGCCTATCAAGTCTATCAGTTGAATGCACAACCACGCTTAACGACACGCCTAACGCAACTTGACCCGGTGTATCGATATGATCAACGTCCTTATCCACGCCGCCCGATCGCGGAGTGGGGGATACCCCTCGCTTATCCTGTCAATTTTGGGGATCGGCTCCAACTCATCGGCGTAGACCTATCAGATCGTATGATCGCAACTGAACGCGATGGTGTGAATCTTCAACTCTATTTTCAACCGATCCTTGAGCGTGAACCCATGCCGTTAAATGTATTTGTTCACATGACGCGCTTAGACGGCACTGTCCACGCACAGCGCGATTTATTAGGAGTCCCTAGCGCGCAATGGGAACAGGAGATCATCTTCATTCAAGACAATTTTGTCATCGCCGGCCCAACGCCTCCCGGACGCTATGTGATCACGATGGGCATTTATAACTTTGTGACCGGAGAGCGCTTAGCTGTCTTAGATGCAACGGGTCAACCCATAACCGATCAGATCGTGATCGGGGTTGTACGGGTAGGGCGTTGACGGATCAGCACAATGCCACGCTCAAAACAATGAAAAAATCTGCTAAAGTGAATAAAATATTCGGGATAAGGTGGTTGACATTTTAGGAGCATGGGATGACCATTCCGCACGATACTAAATGCGTGCTTTGGCTAACTCATTTTTCTTTTCTCAATGTCCCACCCACTTGAATTTACTGCTCATCTCACAAACTTTGCGCGTTGCGTTTGATCCTTATATGCTAAGTTAAATCAAAGTAGCGACGATTGAGGTTAAAGCTCATGATGTGGCGTGTGATCGTGATGTCTGTGTTGATGATGTGCGGGTTACAAACATCTGTATCGGCGCAAGGGACTCCGCCGCCGATCCTGCCGTTTGTGGCGTTCTCACAAGGCGATGTCTGGATTTTTGGCACTTCCGAGATCCCTAATCGCATCGCCGATAATGGCTTAGAACCCACCACTTACCGCTTAGATCGCTTTTTTGATCCGGTATGGAGTGCCGATGGCCAAAAATTGCTGTTTAGCGAGGGTCAAGCCCTTTGGTTATATCAGGTGACAGATGACTCACTCCGAAAATTATACGATCCGATGCCTTACGGGATTTACACATTCACGCAAGCAAGCGACGCGATCTATTTTTCCGCATTTAATCGCGAACGGACACAATTACGCTTTTATCGTGCCGATTTAAACGGGAGTGTGCCAACGCTGATCGCCGAACGGGATCAAGATTGCCGCGGAGGTGGGGGAGGTGCAGGCAATGTCTCTCCTATGGAAACACGCTATCGATTAGAGCGACAAAAGCGGAATTTGATCCAAGCAACCCCGTATGGCTTGTTTTATCAAGTGAGCTGTAACTTTGAGGGCAATCCATGGGAAGGGGAAGGCGGAGTCGCGGGTTTGATCGACACCAATAACGGCACTGTCGTTGATTTTGGACTGATTCGACAAGCCACGGTTAACGGACGTTATGCGGTTGGAATGCAACCGAATAACCGTTTATTGTTGCTTGATCTAGAAACCCGCACCCCGATTCAGATCCAAAATACCGCATTACCCGATCTTGCCATCACCAGTCCGCGCCCCAGTGAATTGATCTACTATGTGACTTATAACTCGGTTGAGGGGCAATCTAAGATCGCGATCCGATTGTATGACCCGGTGACTCAAACCGATGTTGAATTGCTTCCAGTGGATGGGTATGCGATCGGACAAATGGCGGTGACACCAGATGACCGTTGGTTGTTGTACACGATGATCCCATTTGGGCCGAGAGAAATTAGTGGACGTGTGTACTATCAAGGGTTGTTACAGACCGCGCCACGTTTATATGCGCTGAATTTGCGGAATAATCAAACCACTTTGATCGCTGAAGATGCCCCGCTGTTTACATTTAACACGGGCTTATATGACCCGAATCGACGCGAGTCCCTCACATATGTCTTGCCCGATCTACGTGCGTTTAGCCCCTATAGCTTAAATCCGAATGATACGAACCCAGTTCAGCGCGATCCGATTACGATAACCAACGCGGCATGGTTGCGTCCCGTGATGAATGCGTATCTACCGAATGTGTCTCAAGTGCAATGGTCACCGCAAGGGCGTTATCTGGCTATGGTCGCCGATCGCACAGTGTATTTACGCGATATGATCGATCTTGGGCAAGATGAGATCCAAAGCCGGCAAAGTAACCCGATCCAAGACATCGCGTTGAGCGGTGATGGGCGTTTTTTAGCGGTGGAGCATCTGATCACCAATTTGTATCTGATCGAAGACGGTGATCTTAAATTGGTGCGTGGGGCATATCCGGGGGGAAAAGCGATTGCACTCAACACGATCGCATCCCAAATCGCGATCGTCACCGATGCGGGGCAAGTGATCTTGATCACCCGTGCCGAAACTGGCGAAACCGAACAAACTTTGACCACAACTTCTGCGCTTGAAGTCGCATTTCATCCGACACAACCACTCTTAGCCATCCATGAAACGGAAGGCATCGCGCTTTGGGACACATTAGACGGTCAACAGCGGGCGTTATTACCGCTTGAAATGGCCGATAACGCACAAGGCAGCGTAGTGTTTAGCCGTGATGGCCAATATTTAGCCGTCGCATCCGACACCGAAACCGTGGTATTTGATTGGGCCAACGAGCGCGTATTGCAGTCGTATCCAAGAGAATCGCTTCAAATGCCTTCAAGCGCGATTGATTTTTTGCCGAATACCTCAATCGTCGTGGTGAACGATAACTTGAACCCTCAAAACAATTTTGATACGGGTTATTCAGCGCTGTTTTGGGCGGGAAATGCGGAATCTTATATTGCTGGATATACCCATCCGGGGTTAAACAGTTTGAGCTTTAGTCCAGATGGAACACTCATGGCTACCGCAGGTGGTGATCAAGTGCGAATCTGGTCAAGTGATGAAGCGATCCCGTTTCCTGCCGCGGTATTTCAATATAGTAGCTTCAATGTGTTGGCAGAGTGCGAAACCTTTGGGCTTGAATCCCCGCGCATAGATGAGCGACAAACGATCGGTTTGGTGTGGAGTTGGTATGCGCGAACGCTGGACGATTTAAACCAACAAATCGATTTTGGCTTGTATCGTGTAGCGATCGATGGACAGCCGCTCACCAATTGGCAATATCTCACCCGCCCAATCCAAGATCCAGCCAATAACAATGATTTAACCACCTATTGGTACATACCGATCGGCGCATTGGAAGCCGGAGATTACCGGATCTCCTTGGAGATCCGGTGGTTACGAGATGTCTACGATGGATATAACACCTTTAACGCCAGCCCTGACTTTAGCTATCAGAGCGGGTGTTCATTGACCGTCGATTAGCTAACACCGCCGCCAGTCTGAAGAACGCCGAAAGCGATGCGGATCGCGATGATCAGGGGATTCAGGACGTTGATCATCGCGATCGCGTTGGGATGAAGCGCGTTTAATCAATGCAACTGGCAACCCTGGATAAGTTTTGCCAATGGCGGCGCAACCTTCTGGGGTGATCCGATACAACCAACGATCCCCAAAATGCCGACATTCCATTAGCCCACGCATCACCAGATCGGCAAAAATTGCTTCGTTGATATAGGGGCGTTCCGAGTCGCGATCCGGTTCAATCCACTTACCGAAACGAATATAAGGGGCGTTACAATCCCCGATCGTCACTTGATAGGCAAAATGAAGAACTTGTTTTTGTTCTCGTGTCATCAGGCGACCTGTGTTTGTTGACGGGTTTGTCCGAATTGAATAATCGCAAAGATCACCAACATACTGATCGCAATCGCGATCAAATACAGGTTATTGGAAGCTGGCCCCAAGTTGACCAATACCGTCCCTTGTTGCGCGGTGAGCGTTGCGCCCCCTAAGCTTCCGATTCCGGTAGCAATGCTGGCCGCTTTGGCTGCGGATTTTGGGAATAACAAGGTGAGATAGCCGAAAGTCGTCGGGTAGATCGGGCCAAAACTCAACCCCATGAGCAGAATCGCGCCAAACGTGAGTGTTTGATTGCCTTGACTTGCGCCTAATAACAGCGTGGCACATAACGCACCGATGAAACAAGCGAATAAGATCACAGGGGGGCTTAAGCGGGCGCTAACAGCGGTGTTAAGGGCGCGTCCGATTGTAAAGGTCGCCCAAAAGGCCGAGATCACTTGCGCGGCATTCGCTTCAGATAAGCGCAAGGTCAACTCAAGGTATTCGGATGTCCAACCTCCCACACCGTTTTCAATACCAATATACAGCAAAAACAACAGCCCAAAAATCCAGACCCAAGGTGAAAAAAATAACGATTGCATGGAGATCGTTTGATCCGTTTGAACCGTGTTCAATTGCGGACGTTGCGGTGTGATCAAAAACCAAGTGATCGGAATCACGGCAAACATCACCAGCGCCCCTAACCACAGCGGCGGTCGGGCTGTTTGATAAAGCACGATCGTTTGACTCCCGATTAACGGCCCTATAATCGCGCCAATGCCAAAAAAAGTATTGATCAAACTTAAGTATCGCACCCGTAAATCGGGAAAGGTGACGCTGATCATCATCTGGATACTCATGAGCAATGCGCCGAAGCCTAAACCGCTCAAAAATCCAAAAAACAGCATCAGGTAAAAGGATTGACTGGTGGTATATCCCGATACCCCGGCCACATTCAACATCAAGCCGCCTAAGAGCAGAAACCGCGCTCCTAATCGATCATGGATATAGCCAGAGGCGATCTGTGAGGTGATCGTCCCTAAAAACAGGGCGGTATACAACGCGCCAATCGCTTCTAGGGGAGTTAAGGTATTGACAGAAACCTCGCCGAGGATAGTCCCGATTGAACCTGTCACTAACCCCAACGCTAAAAATACTAAACACCCCACCGCTAAGATAATCCGACTTTGTGACATAATCCTCCAAAAGCGTGATGATCGAGTACACTCAAGAGTATAACGTTGCCACAAAAAGGACGAATTATGAAGCTTACATTTTACGGAGCGGCACGCACGGTAACGGGATCAAAACATTTATTAGAGGTCAACGGTCAACGAATTTTATTGGATTGTGGGCTATTCCAGGGCAAGCGTTCCGAAAGCTATCAGAACAATGTGCATTTGCCATTTGATGCCGCCGGGGTTGATTTATGTGTGTTATCACATGCACACATCGATCATTGTGGGAATTTGCCGAATCTGGTGAAAAGTGGTTTTCGGGGGGACATCATCAGCACGCCGGCCACGCGTGATCTGTGTGCCACGATGTTACCGGATAGTGGTCACATTCAGGAACGCGATGTTGAATTTGTCAACAAAAAGAAGAAAAAACGGGGTGAACCTCTCGTTGAACCAATTTACACCCAAGAGGATGCGTTCGAGAGCATTCGCTACTTTAGCACCCAAAATTATCATCGGCAGCGGATGATCGCGCCGGGAGTCTATTTGACCTATAAAGACGCGGGCCACATGCTAGGGAGCGCGATCGTGATCTTAGACATTGAAGATCGTGATCAAAAGCGCGATGTGCGCTTGGTCTTTAGCGGCGATATTGGTCGTAAAGGCATTCCGATCATCCGTGATCCCGAAACAGTCGATCGTGCGGACATTTTGATCATGGAAAGCACCTATGGCGATCGCTTGCATGAGACTTTCGGCGCATCTGAGGACAAATTACAAGAGATTGTCAACCGAACTTATAAACGTGGCGGCACGATCGTGATGCCGTCATTTGCCGTCGGACGTACCCAACAATTGGTCTATACCTTGCATCAATTGATGGATCGGCGTGATATTCCAGAAATGCCGATCTTTGTCGATAGTCCATTAGCAGTGAATACAACCGCCGTTTTTAGTCTGCATCCTGAATGCTTTGATAGCGAAATGCGTGAATTTATGTTGCAACCCGGCAATAGCGATCCGTTCGGCTTTGAACACATCACTTATGTGCGGACATTGGAAGAAAGCAAACAACTGAACTTTGAAAAGCGATCTGTAGTGATCATCAGCGCCAGTGGCATGATGGAATTTGGACGGATCTTGCATCACCTCAAACACCGCATTGAAGACTCGCGTAATACGATCTTGATCACCGGATGGCAAGCACCGAACACTTTAGGACGGCGCATGGTGGATGGAGATCCACAAGTTAAAATTTTCGGTGAACTTTACGATAACAACGCCGAAACCGCTGTCTTAAACGGTTTTAGTGGTCATGCCGATCGCGATGAATTGTTAGCATGGTTGGGCGCGATCGACCAGAAACCGCAACGGGTGTTTTTGGTGCATGGAGAAGAAAGCGCGGCCTTTGGGTTGCAAGCATCGATCCAAGAGCGCTTTAAAATTCAAACCGATGTGCCAGAGCCGCAACAAATGTTTGAGATCTAATCGGTTTTTTCATCTTGATCTCATTTAGCGAGATGTGGTAGCGTGACAGGCCTAGAGATTAAAACGGACTACTAGACAAAGGACTTTATCATGTCGGTTCAATTTCAAGACACACAACGGGTATTAAGCGAAACGTTGATCGAGATTACCAACTCCATCAAAGAAGAACAAGTCTCGGTGCGGCGTTTATTAGAGTTGATCGGGGAACAAGGTCTCTTGCTCTTTACGATGTTCCTCACAATTCCGTTTTTGGTGCCAGTGTCGATTCCGGGGGTGAGTACCGTTTTCGGCGCGGTGATCATCTTGGTGTCGATTAGCATCACACTTAACCGCTTGCCATGGTTGCCAAATCGCTTGATGGAACGCACCTTTGAGACCAAAGACCTCCAGCCAGTCATGGAACGCGGCGCGCAAATGATGACCCGACTCGATCAAGTATTGCGCCCTCGGATGACTCATTTAACCGAAGGGGATTTTATGAATCGCCTGAACGGGGGGGTACTCACGTTTGGGGGAATCTTATTGATCTTCCCATTTGGCTTGATCCCGTTTTCAAACACATTACCCGCTTGGGGGATCTTGTTATTGGCAGCCGGGATCTTACAACGCGACGGGTTGATGATCTTATTAGGCTATTTGTTGATGGTGATCACGGTGATCTACTTTGCCTTCTTGATCATTGGTGCGATCGTCGGTGGGGCAGGGTTGTTATCCTTATTGGGTAGTTAA
Organism: Anaerolineae bacterium; assembly: GCA_025454525.1. Lineage (GTDB taxonomy): Bacteria > Chloroflexota > Anaerolineae > Aggregatilineales > Phototrophicaceae > JALOOG01. Next base: position 52,412 of record JALOOG010000008.1, read on the forward strand.
AAAGCGTGAGAGGCCCCATCAAACAGGGGCCTCAGTAATCTCAGAAAATACCCCACCAAGCAGACCGATCAGTCCACCCCATGTATGGGTGAGGGTTAGGGTGGGGTTGGATGCGAGAAACTTTCCTGTACCTATTTCTGATTTACAATAGTCCTTTGCGATGTTGTTCGATCAACCAGATCGCTTCCCCCATCGTTTGCACAAAGCGATATTTCTGACGTTCTGTATCTAAGCGATAAGCTTTGGCCACGATGTCTACAAAGTGACGCACGATCATGCTTTGTTTGACAAAGATCACCAACTGCTCATTCGGATACGAATGTTGCATCAACTGTTTAATGCTGTTGATCGCCCCCGTACCATGTGGGAGAAAAGGTGCTTTCTCACCAATAAAAAAGATCGTGTAAACCGGATGTTCAACCCCTTTGATCATTTGGGTAATGATCTTGATCTCCTGATGCGCTTCACCCCATGTCCATGAACCGACAATTTCGCAAAGCAGAACCGATCGATCCGAGTCGAACCAACTCAGCCGATAATTATGTTGCTGAACGATGACTGTATGTGTATTGAGCATTTCCAACCTCGTTGTTGACCTTGTATATTCTAAAAGTTTTCAATGTTTAAAAGAAATAACCAATAGGCCGCTTTTACACTTTTTTACAAGCTATTGAACCGTTATGCAGTAATTTGACCCCTTTCAACAGACTCATCAGGTTATGATCGATTACACGCGCCGCTCTCATCTCCTTTCGACATGATCCACTGACAGAGATAAAGCACTATTACAACGGAGACGGGATTTACTGTGAACACACACACTTATGAAAAACGGAGTCATATCACCACCACGATCGAGAAATTGATCGCCTTTCATCAAGATCCAAAGGCCTTCACGAAATTAGCGCCACCGCCTATTTTTACCCAATTACATCGGGACACACGCACCTCAATGACCACAGGGGAAGTAGAGTTTACGCTTTGGTTTGGGCCGATCCCGATCCGCTGGCTGGCACGCCATGAGGCCGGCCCAACGCCGAACTCTTTTGCGGATCTAATGATCAAGGGGCCGATGGCCTATTGGCGGCATGAGCATATTTTTGAGCTTGATCCCCAAGGATCGGGAGTCTATTTAATTGATCGGGTGACATTAGCCCATAAGGCGGGGATTGCAGGGATGTTCACTCGGTTGATGTTTGACGGATTACCGTTACGCTTCTTGTTTTTTTATCGACATCTCCGCACCAAAATGAGCCTCCAAAGCCAACGTTAAGGTGACTCGATCATATTTTCAGAGGCGCTGTGATTTGGGTTGTAAAAAGAACCGTGGGGAATTATCTCCCCACAAGGTCTTACAGCAATATCTGACGCGCCGCCTCTTTAAATGCAGCCAACATTTGCCGATAGGGCCCCGCTCCATAGCTAATGCGTGCCACACCCATATCGGCGAGTTGCTGATGAGTCGGCATATCAGCAAGCATTAAAATATTTACGGGTAGCGGTGATTCCTGACACACTTTTCTGATGTTGGCTAAATCACGCAAGCCGGGAACAAATAGACCACTTGCTCCTGCCGCTGCATAGACCAAACCGCGTTCAATCACTTCCGTCACTTTTGCTTCAGTGACCGGCGCATTTAAATCCAAGAGAATGACATCCGTCCGCGCATTGATAAACAAGGGGATGTTAGCTGCTTGCCGAATGGCGATGATCCGTGCGGCCTGTTCTTCCACGGGATAGAGTTGATTTTCGCCTATAATTTGGTCTTCAAAATTGATACCGACCGCCCCTGTTGCGATCACCTGTTCAATGTTTTTTTGGAGTGGGTCAAGCGATCGGGCATATCCACCTTCAAAATCAAGCGTAACTGGCAGATCCACCTGATCAATAATTTCTTTCAAATTGTTTAGAACGGTTTCCAAGGGTATTTTTTCACCATCGCTGTACCCATGTGCGTTAGCCACTGACCAACTACCTGTAGCGATAGCTTTTGCACCGACTTCTTGGAGCGCTTTAGCCGTACCTGCATCCCAGATGTTATACAGAATCAGCGGATTCCCTTTGACATGCAGAGCCGTAAACAGGTGAGCGCGTTCGATTTGTAAGCTCATTTCCCCCCCTTTTATTTCTACTATAGTCTAGTAATACTCTATCAATGGAGACACATGATTCTATCCCACGCAAACCAATTCCCTGCCCCATACATGCGGCAGGGCTAGGGATGGGGTGATTATTTAAGTCCACCAAGGGTTAAAAACATACTTTAACAGCTCACAACAGTTCTTTTTCTATGTTCTTCCTCAGTAACCTCAGAAAAATACCCCACCAATAGAGACGCACCTCCCCGTCCCACGCAAACCAATTCCCTGCCCTATGTATGGGGAAGGGCTAGGGATGGGGTTGTCATTTAAGTCCACCAAGGGTTAAAAACATACTTTAACAGCTCACAACAGTTCTTTTTCTATGTTCTTCCTCCGCGCTCTCTACAGACACTTTCCTGTACCCATCTCTACATCCTCTGTGGTTCAAAGCGTTTATCTGTGTCAAAAACCGTTAAGGGTATTCAGATCGCGCTTTCAATTGCGCTTTGAGTTCTTTGGCCGCGAGGGCATAACCGCCTTTAGCACTATCGATCAGGTGGACTTGGCGGCCAAAATGATCGAATACAATGCAGGTGATCAGGGTGTGGCCAGCGCTATGAATGCCATAAACCAAGCGGCCGGCGCGGTATTGCTGTTCGAGATAACCCCGCAACTTTTCACGTTGCGCGGGAGTTCCGGCAATGGTCATCCGTAACGTGTCATCAAATTTTTCATGATCAGTTGCATCGATCAATATTTGTGGGTATTGACCCCAACCCTGTAAATTAAAGCGCATGGCCAACCGCGCCAAAAACGTCCACCACCCCAGCTTTAACAACATGCGTAAGCTGGTATCACGGTAACGGAGGGCCGCTTCGGTACGAAATTTCAGAGGATTCCACGCTAAACGGAGGTTTTTAAGGACAAGCGGATGACGCTTTTGTTGTTCACCGTAGATCTGTTCAATGGTAGCCAATACATCCTGATAAACCGTGGCTGTATCTGCACCGACCGCCATCACCAATAAACTGATCACCTCTCCATGCGGACTAGGGATCTCTTGCCAACGGCACTCAAATCCGTCAAAGTTTGCCTCATACTGTTGATCGGGTTTCGGAGTCAACCGATAGGCTTGACCTCGTTCCGTATCTTTTAACAGCCGATCGGCATGAGCGAGTCCACCGCCCATAAAGATCGCTTGATGAAAGTTATCCGACATTTTGAGGCGACCGATCTGGATCGCGTAACCATCTCTCAACACATCTTTGACCGGAATCAGCCCTATTCGCATCTCTAATTGAAAAATCTCACGGGCGAGTTGTTGTGTGGCTAACAGGGAGGCGGCCGCGTCAAATGTAATTTGTGGTGGGATTAAGATCGTTGCACCGTCACCCCCGAATACAAACGGAAGATCATGATTCGGGACACGATTTAATAGCGCCGTCACCGAAGCTGCCGCCACCGAATTGACATCACGATATTTGCCATTTTGGATCGCTTGAGTGGAATTGATCACATCACTGATCACAATGTACCAATCTTCCGGCACATCGCGGTAATGACGCGGGTCGGTGATCTCACGAATACTCTCGATCGCCGGAAGTGACTCATAGAAGTGGGTTACAGGTGATTGAGAGTCCATAGATACCAGTACCATTGATGATCAGCCAAGAAGTGCAATTTCATTATAGTACAGATCGACCTCTATCAAGTGATTACGTCATGATCATCTCGTTAACCGAACCTCATCTTGAACTCATTTAGCCTTGTTACGATCACAACAGTTTTGACCACTATTGACGATTTATCACAATGAAACGACTCGCAGAAGTTATTGTTATCGGTTCAGGGGTAGGTGGGTTAACCACCGCCGCATTATTGGCACAAATTGGCTACCGGGTGACGGTTATGGAAGCCCAAACTTACCCCGGTGGGAGCGCCAGCACCTACAGTCATCAAGGGTTTCGATTCGATTCGGGTGCAACCGTAGTCGGTGGATTTCAGGAAAACGGGCCGCATCATCTCGTCGGTCAACAGTTGGGGATCGATTGGAAGATCCACCAGCATGAGCCGGCCTGGGTGGTACATTTACCGGATCGTCAAGTCGAGTTGACTCGCGATAACGTTGATCTGATCGCCGATTTTCCCGGAACAGAAAAATTTTGGCTGGAACAACAGCAGGTCGCAGATCTAGCGTGGAAGATGTCCGCGCAAGGTTTGCCATGGCCTCCGCGTAGCCCCGCGGAATTAGCGCAATTGGCCAAAGTGGCGATCCAAAATTTCCCGAAAGATCTCCGGTTGATCCCATTTGCCTTTGGCAGCGTCTACGATTGGATTCGGGGGCATGGCTTACAAGACAACACCATGTTTCAGCGCTTTATCGACGGGCAATTGTTGATCTCCGCGCAAACCACTGCCCCGAACGTCAATGCGTTGTATGGCGCAACCGCGCTTGATCTAGCGCGTCAAGGGGTATATCACGTTGAAGGCGGAGTCGGTGGGATCGCCGAAACGTTGGTAGAGAAGCTAGAGTCCCTAGGGGGGAGGATCTTATACCGTCAACGGGTGACTCGGATCGCGGTAGAAGGGCGGCGCGTGGTAGGGGTTTACACCAAAAAGGGACGGCACGCCAAACAAGAGGTATTTCATCCGGCGGATTTTGTGATCGCCAATACCACCCCTTGGAACGTGCATCAGATGTTAGCCGAACACACCAGCCCACGTTTAAAACGCGAGGTTGAACGGCGTAAATATGGGTGGGGTGCGTTTGTCCTGCATTTAGGGGTCAATAGTTCGGCGCTTCCCGAAAATTTTCCCGATCATCATCAAGTCTTGCCCGGGCCACAAACCGAACTAGGCGAAGGTCGGAGCATTTTTGTCTCGTTTTCGCCCGCATGGGATCAAACGCGCGCACCAGAAGGTCAACGTGCCGTCACGATCACCACCCACACCGAGATTACGCAATGGTGGGATCTCTTGGAGCGAGATCGCGATGCGTATTACGCGAAAAAAGAAGATTACACCCGGCGCTTATTGGGCCTGATGAACGGGATCATCCCGAATTTTAGCGATCACATCACCCTACAATTACCAGGGTCGCCCGTGACTTATCAATTTTACACCGATCGGCATTTAGGCATGGTCGGAGGCTTTCCCCAAAGCTCACTGTTTTTAATGCGTTCACCGCGCACGGGGATTCGCAATTTACGCTTAGTGGGGGATTCGATCTTTCCCGGACAATCTACGGCCGGTGTGACAATCGGCGCGATGCGTGTAGCTGAAGATGTTCGACGCTCATTGCCGTTGCAACGCCGCGATGCGCTTTATAGTGGACGATCCTTGAATGCCGATCCCGATGAAATGGTGACTCAGAGCTAAAATGACAAATCCGGTTATTTGTTGGTTAAGACGCGATCTCCGCTTACACGATCATACCGCGCTCTCCTATGCTTTGACTTCTGGGCAACCGGTGATCGTGACCTTTATCTTTGATCCGGCGATCCTCAAAAGCCCGCGCATCGCTCCCGCACGGGTAAAATGGATGTTACAGGCCCTTCACGCCCTTGATCAAAGTTTGCGTGAACACGGATCGCGTTTAGTGATCCGAGAAGGTGATCCGACCGAGTCGTTACTCCGATTATGCTCAGAAAGCGGCGCGACTCGTGTGTTCTTTAATTGCGATTACACCCCTTTTTCTCGGAAACGGGATGCACGAGTCACCGAACGATTACAAGCAAATGGGATCACTGTAGAGTCGTGTCATGATCGGGTGTTAGTGCCTCCGGATCAAATTGAGAATAACACCGGAAAACCCTATACCGTGTATAGCCCCTATAAGAAAAAGTGGCGTGAGACGCAAAAGGCCACCCAAACCTTAGTCTATGATCTTTCGGGCGTATATCGTAGCGATCAATTTTCGATCGCCACTCCAGACATCCCCAGCTTAGAAGCGTTAGGTTTTTCAGATCCCCAAGTCCCGCTCCCGATCGCAAGTGAGACGGCCGCCTTAGATCGCTTACACACCTTTATGCAGGCGAAAATCTATCGCTATCATGTGGATCGCAACCTGATCGCAAATCCAGATGATGAGCAGGTCGGCGTGTCGTTCATGTCACCGTATATCCGATTTGGGTTGGTATCTTTGCGACAAATTCGCGCCGCGGCCGCAGAGGCGTATCAGGCCACGCATGATGAGAAACAACGCGACTCGGTTACACACTACATGGATGAGATCGTCTGGCACGAATTTTACAACTACGTGTTATGGCATTTTCCCCACGTCTATCGCACAGATTTTAACCCCAAGTTTGAAAAAGTCCCGTTTCGCTACGTAGAATCGGAAGTGGCCGCATGGAAGGCCGGCCTAACGGGTTATCCGATCGTGGATGCGTCGATGCGCCAGATGCAAGCGTTAGGGTGGATGCACAATCGCGCCCGGATGATCGTAGCCAGTTTTTTAACCAAAGACTTGTTATGCTATTGGTCGTATGGTGAATTACACTTCATGCAACACTTGTTAGACGGCGATATCGCGCAAAACAATGGTGGTTGGCAATGGGCCGCCGGAACAGGGACGGATGCCGCACCCTATTTTCGGATCTTTAACCCTATCACACAATCCGAAAAATTTGATCCCGATGGGCGCTTTATCCGTTATTGGATTCCTGAATTGCGCGATGTGCCGAACGAGGCGATTCATGCCCCTTGGAAATTAACCACTCCGCCGAAAGCTTATCCCGCGCCGATCGTAGATCATCAAATGGCGCGCAATCGGGCCTTAACCGCCTTTGGAGAGATGAAAGGACTTTTTTGAGATGAAGATCAAGTTAAAGTATGGACTTCCGGTGTTGGTAATCTTGTTATTGAGTGTGACACTGTTAATCGCACAAAATCGTGCGACCTTTCCCGCCGAAGAATTAGCCGATCCCGATGGCCAATTTATCGAAGTAAATGGACTATCGATCTACTACCTTGAACGCGGTGAGGTGGATGATCCGGCGATCCTGTTATTACATGGATTCGGCGGATCAACCTTCACTTGGCGCGATAATATGGACGCTTTGGCCGAAGCCGGTTATCGCGTGATCGCATTTGATCGTCCCCCTTATGGACTCTCCGATAAAAGCACCGAAATTGATTACACCAATGCGACTTATGTAGACCTTACCGCCGGGGTCATGGATGCGTTAGCGATCGAAAGCGCGGTATTGATCGGACACAGCGCGGGCGGTGGGGTGATCGGACAATTTGCGGCAGCCTATCCCGAACGGGTAGACGGCTTGGTATTTGTGGCCGGTGCAGTGGCGATCGAAGGTGAAAATTGGATGGATGAGCCGGAGTCTGAACAGCAAGGATCAGAGCAAAGCTCACCGATGGGCGGGTTAGCCGATCTTGCCAGTGGCCTAGATCCCGACTCCCCGTTAGCGCGGGCCGCGGTGCGAACCTTGATCACGCCAGAACGATTCACCGACATCCTACAGAGCGCCTATTATAATCCCGAAATTGTCACCCCAGAGGTTGCTGCCGGGTATCAACGGCCATTGCAAATGATCGGGTGGGAAGGGGCCTTTTTGAAACTATTCACCGCACCGCGCTTACCTGAACCGCTCTCATTAGAGACATTAGCATGGGAGATCCCGACTTTGTTGATCTGGGGCCGTGAGGATACATGGGTGCCAGTGCGGGCCGGTGAACGCCTAAGCGAGGTGATCCCAGACGCACAATTGATGATCTACGATCAAACTGGACACATGCCCATGGAAGAACAAATCGAACAATTTAACGCGGATGTAATCGCGTGGTTAGCGCAGCTTCCTTGAGATAAGACTTAGACGGGTGAACGTTTAGATGAATTTACGTTCACCCGTCTAGACATTTTAAGTCAATTCTAACACGGGATGCTGAATTTTCGGTTCACTATAGACCGCATGACCCGCGATCACCCGCAAATTCGGCAAGATCATCAGATCACAAGGCGAATGCGTGTGACCACATAACACCGTGATCCGACGATCGGGATACCGTTCGGCCATAGCGCATAAAACTTCACCAGGCGCTCGGCTGGCAAAATGCGGCAGCGCATCCTCATCCGAGATTTGATCGCCATGCACACAGGCTTCACGAAATGGCGGCACATGCGTCACGACGATCACATGAGGATATTGATCCAATGCGGTCGGCAGGTGGGCTTGAAAATGTGCCGCGCATTCATCACCTAAAGCGTGTAACTTCTCTAAGCGTTCTTCTGGAAAGATGTAACTCAATTCTTCGATCAAAAAGTAATCATTGAGCATCATCGTTGAGTTTTCAAAATCACCAAAGCGCCCATCCGCCCAACCGTCATGACCGATCAACGCCGTATTAGGCGCAATTTCGATCACCTCGCTTTTAGTGAGCCATGTCAGATTAGAAAGCGGCATGATCCAAGCGGGGATCGTGGCACGGATCGCCTCAATTGAAGCGTTATAATAATCATGGTTGCCACACACAAAGTAGACGGGCTTTTGAATGTGATGATGAAACAAGGTGAGCGTGTGTTCTAAATGCGTGGAGTCAGTGAGATCACCAGAGATCACCACCGCATCGGCGGGATGAGCGTTCACTTGCTCCAGAAAGGCGATGATCTGCGATTCAGTCAGAAAGTTCAGATGAAGGTCGGTAAGCCAAGCAAGTTGTAACACTGGGACTCCTAAATATCGTTGATACGTTGTTCAATCCGTTTTCGCAAGCGTAACATACGCCCGTGTTTTGGACGAATCCGATTAAACAGATCGGTATAACGCCGGATAAAGCGGCGCAAGCGGGCGCGCCATGCCGCTAACGCATAGGTGAATTGGCGACGCTGTGGCCCAAAACGATTTTCCCCTAACGGCCCGCTCCACTGCACGATGATCGATGCCCAAGTAAGTCCGCCCCCAAAACCGACCAAGGCGATATAATCGTTTTCGGTGACGCGCCCTTGTTGGATCGCCTCCACCAACGCGATCGGGATCGATGCCGCGGAGGTATTGCCGTAATGCTCTAGATTGGTCATGAACAACTGGCGATCAAGGTCAAGTTGACGGGCAGCCGCTTGAATAATACGTTCATTGGCTTGATGCGGCACGATCAACTTAAGATCGCGCAATGTGATTCCGGCTTTGATCGCGGCCTGCTCTAAACTTTCACCGATCACACGAGTCGCAAATTTAAATACTTCACCGCCGGCCATGTGCATTTTGAAGGGTTTACGCCCTTGTAAAGCCAACGCACTGATCTGAATATCCAGACTACCCACCGACGGAATCCCCAACAGATCATGCCCTGATCCATCAGAGCGCAACACCGAGGACAAAACCCCACCGATCGTATCTCGCGCTTGTAACACCACCGCGCCAGCACCATCCCCGAATAAGATACAAGTGCCGCGATCTTGCCAATCCATCACGCGGCTCATCGTCTCAGATCCAATCACAATCGCAGTTTTAATGCTCCCAGAACGGATCGCTTGTGCCGCCATATCTAACGCATACACAAAGCCCGAACAGGCCGCACTTAGGTCGAATGCACCCGCGCTACCCGCCCCTAACCAATCTTGGATCAAGCTGGCCGTGCTAGGAAAAATGCTTTCTGGAGTGGAGGTTGCGACGATAATCAAGTCCAATTCGATCGGCAAAATATCGGCAACATCAAGCGCTTGTTGGGCGGCCTTGAGGCCTAAGGTCGCCGTAGACTCGCGATCATTAGCGATACGACGAGTCTTGATCCCCGTGCGTGCCATGATCCATTCATCGCTGGTTTCCACGATTGCCGCGAGGTCTTCGTTGGTCATCACCGTTTCCGGTAATGCGATCCCCCATCCGACAATATGGGCGTAGTTAGTGGCTGCCATTGCTGCTGTATTTTCCGAAGACTAAAACGGCGTTATGTCCACCAAATCCGAATGAGTTGGTCATCGCAAATTGAAGCTCACGCGCTACCCCGATGTGTGGCGTATAATTGAGATCACAATCCGGATCGGGGTAATCTAGGTTCATCGTCGGTGGGATAAATCCCTCATTGATCGCTTTAATCGTAAAAATCGCTTCCACCGCGCCCGCGCTACCCATCAGATGACCGGTAACAGACTTGGTAGAGCTAATCGGAATCTCGTATGCCTGCTCTCCAAAAGCGCGTTTAATCGCCAACGTTTCGCTTTTATCATTCAATGGGGTAGACGTGCCGTGAGCGTTAATGTATCCAATTTGCTGAGACGAAAGTCCGGCATCGCGCAACGCAAATAACATCGCCATCGCCGCGCCTTCACCGTCTTCCATCGGCGCGGTGACATGATAAGCATCGGAAGTATGTCCATAACCCAAGACTTCAGCGTAAATCTGTGCGCCGCGTTCAAGGGCATGGTTCAATTCCTCTAACATCAATACGGCCGCGCCTTCCGCGATCACAAAACCATCGCGTTCTAAGTCAAATGGACGGGATGCTTTTTCAGGGGCTTCATTACGCCGAGAAATCACCTGCATATTGTTAAAACTGGCAATCGTGATCTCCTCTAGCGCCGCTTCACTACTACCCGCGAGAGCAGCAATCACTTGCCCACGTCGGATCATCTCCGCCGCTTCACCGATGCAATTGTTCCCAGTGGCGCAAGCGGTCGAGATCGAAAAGTTGGGGCCGCGTAAACCGTATTGCATCGAGATCCGACCCGATGCTGCATCTGGTAGCATCATTGGCACCATCAACGGACTCACCGCCCGCGATCCACGTTCCCCAAAGTTTTTTAGGCTGTTGATGATCGTCGCAATCCCGCCGATCCCCGTCCCGACCACGACTCCGATGTCATAACGGTTTTGTGGGGTAATTTGCAAACCACTATCTTCTAGCGCTTGTTGCGCGCTCACCATCGCCATTTGAGTCACACGATCGGTACGACGTGCCTCACGCCGGCCCAACAGCGCATCCGGATCAAAATTTTTAACCTCACCCGCGAAATGATTCTCTAGGCGACTGGTATCAAATCGGGTGATCGGCGCGATCCCCGTGATCCCTTGCGCGGTATTTGACCACGCTTCTTCTACTGAATTTCCGGTAGGGCAGACGATCCCCATCCCGGTGATAACCACCCGCTTACGTTCCAAGATGACCCGTTCCCTCTAGGCGCGAAATGCTGTTAGATTTATGATAAACCATTTGTCAAGCAAAAGTAACGATCTGAATAGGGCCAACAACGCAATCTGGATAAACACGTAACATTTGTTACGACTTTTTCGCTCATCTGTGCTATGCTTCATCTAAGTCATCTCAGAAAATTATCCCATCAATGGAGACGGAGGAGTCCATCTTACTCGGGCCAGTTCCCTCCCTATGCTTGGGTGAGGTTTAGAGTGGAGTTGTACACAAGAAACTTTCCTGATGTTACTTAATACGACTCGTATTGTCTTTAGGAGTATCCGATGAGCGACGAATGGCGATTTTACCGAATTTCTTGCATTCTCAATTTCGATCTGACACTCAAGCTTACGCTGCTGCGGCCAAGAAAAATTTTTCTTTCTGCCGCCGCACTATTTGATCGATGAAACGTTAAAATTTGCTTAGGTATA
>JALOOG010000191.1 GCA_025454525.1 Anaerolineae bacterium
ATCGTCGGATTGGTGGAGCGGATGCTCCGGCTTAAACGAGAACACGCGGAACATAGCGACCTGTTAAGCGATCGGCGGCATGAATTGGCGGAAGAAATCAGGCGAGTGGATGGGAAAATCGACGCGGCGGTGTATGGGCTGTATGGGCTAGAAGCGGATGAGATCGCGCTGATTGAAACGCCTTAATTATGAAACAGGCTGAGGGTGAGTTGAATATTTGAACATGACAAGGTGAAAAATGAAGTGTAAATTGCTTGAACCAAAATCGATTAAATGTTCTATAATCAAAAAGAGATGACCGCACGATGGATAGCGATACGCCTAGACACTTCCGACTTGCAGACATCGTAGAACGTCATCTTCCGGGAGTCACTCAAATTATAGCGGCTCATCATATGCAAGCATGTTTGATTTGTTTAGATTATCATCGGCATGTCTCAGGGCTTCAACTCACCGTAGTCAATGAACAGACAAACGAGAAATATTATCTGAACTGGGATGAGCAGGTTGATGATCAAATGCGCCGGAGTTGGAAAGACTTGCAAGAAGCGACCGAACAAGGGGCCGTGGCGATCGCGATTCTGTTGGTTATCAACTGTACTGAATATACCATTATTGAACGTGCCGCAAAAGGTAATGGATTTGATTATTGGCTGTTGGAAGATGCGCTTTATGATGAGAATGAGCTGATCCCAACTGGTACTGCCCGTCTGGAAGTCTCTGGTATTATACACGCAGAAAAAGAGCGTGAAATACGCGCACGCGTTAAAGAAAAAATTAAACAGACGCAAGTCTCTGATGACGGACATTTACCCGCTTTGATCATGGTAATAGAATTTAGCAGGCCGGAAGCACATATGGTACGCAAGAGATGAATACGATACGTGAACTTCACCAGCAAGCGATGGCGATGGCCGATCAAGCCTTTATTAACCGACACCACGGGTTACATGATCAGGCCATCAAGCAATTTCAAGAGGCTTACCGATTAGAATTTAAGGCAGCGCAACAAACGACAAAAGAACCTGGACGTTCAATCTTACACAGAAGTGCCGCTACCTTAGCCCTACATGGACAATTATTCCCAGAAGCGGAAAAAGCGGCTGTATTAGGTTTGAGCGGTAATCCCCCTCCCGACATCGCTGATGAGCTTCGGGACGTATTTGAAAAAGCCAATTTTTACAGACATTTGAGTTTGCAGGGATTGGAGCTAAATCCGAATGAAGTACAAATGAGCATCGTTGGAAATGCGATCGCCCAAGGAATGGCACAGATCGATGATGTTCTCATTCGTGTGCAAAGTCTGGAGAAATTGATCGTAAGAACCGCTCAACGCATCCATAAAAAACCCTACGGCAAAATGCCTACCCATAATCAAGGGTTTAACCTTTTTATGTCGCCGCCACGTTCAGGAAGCTTTGCCGTTACGCTAAGAGTCGGTCACACTCGGCAAGAAATGTTTCCCGAAATGGATGATAGACAACGCATTATTGATGAAGTGATCTTCAATTTGTCGCTGTTAAACGAGAACAAAATAGAGGCTTTGCGAAGCGCGATTCCTGAAAAAGCGTATTTTGAAAGTTTTCTTGGTTTTGCCAAAAATATGGCTCCAGATGGAGATCATGTCAGGATGGTGGGTGTTACGGCATTAAGAAAAGGAGAAGAAGTTTCGGTAGGGCTTTCGGTGATCAACAAAAACATTAAACTGGTGATGGAAGAAGACATTGAAACCTCAAATACCGATGAAGCAAAAGAAACTGTGCAGATCATCGGTTATTTGATGGTTGGTAATGCAATCAAGAATAAAATTCAAGTGGTAGATGGTAGCAATAAAAAACACACGATTGAAGTGAGTGAAGCCATTGCAGAAGATGTGGTAAGGCCTTACTTTGGAAGATCCGTGATCATAGATGCCGTTCGCGTCAATGGGAAGAAACTGATGTTTCGGGATATTAACCCCGATGAAACTTAAAAGTTTAGTGCATCGGGCTAATCTAGCGTTTCGCGGATGATTGTGGGCAGATCGCTGATTTGCACGCGGTTGTAGATCTCTTGCTCTGGGTAGATGATGAGGTTGGGCTAGATGATGAGGTTGGGCCCCGCGCCACACATGCTCAAACAATTCGCGGTTTCGACTTTGACTTGTGGCAGATCGGTACCCGTCTGGTGCGCTTCTAGTAGGGGGCCCAACGCCTTAAGCAAGTGGTCGGCCCGCCGGCCTTCATTACAATAGATCCCGCGACACACCACAATCCGCACCCGATCAAACATACTTTTATCCCTTTGTTAAGGATCGGGGCGCACGATCACACCCCGATCAAGACGGTCTCTAATGGGTTAATTGACCCATAACCACCGATTGAACATCCGTTGCGGGTAAATTGAAGGTTTCGGCAACGGCCGGGTGTGTCACATGGCCATGATGGATATTGAGGCCCTTCATCAGGCCCGGATCGGCTCGCATCGCTTCCATTGCGCCCAGATCGGCGATCTTCAAGACATAGCGTAAAGTCGCATTCGATAAACCTAAGCTAGAGGTGCGCGGCACGGCCCCTGGCATATTCGCCACACCATAATGCAACACATCCACCGCCACATCCACAATCACGCTGCCTTCTGGCATGGTTTTGAGCATATCGCGGCGGATCAAATGAGGGGCCTTCGCGCCGATGATCAACACCGCGCCGATCACCGCGTCGGCCGTCTTGATCACATCGGCGATGTTGGCGGCGTTAGAGTAGAGCGTGTTAAAGCGGCCGTGCATGGTGTCATCTAAGTAACGTAAGCGCTCAATGTTGATGTCTAATAGGGTGACTTGTGCGCCCATGCCTAAGGCCATTTTGGCCGCATTCGTGCCGACCGTGCCGCCGCCTAGGATCACGATGTGCGCGGGTTTTACGCCTGGAATGCCACCTAACAGCACGCCGCGGCCGCCTTGCGTCTTTTCGAGGTAATGTGAGACGACTTGCACCGACATCCGTCCGGCGACTTCACTCATCGGCTCTAAGAGCGGCAATTTGCCATGTTCATCGGTGACGGTCTCATAAGCGATGCCAGTCACGCCGCTTTCGACCATTTTATGGGTGAGTTCTTCGGCGGCGGCCAGATGCAGATAGGTGAATAACACCAGATCGCGCCGCATGAAGGCGAACTCTTGCGCTTGTGGTTCTTTGACCTTCACCACCATTTCGGCCTTATTCCATGCGTCTTCGGCCGTTGGCACGATCGTCGCACCGACCTGCACGTATTCTTCATCGGGGAAGGCGCTACCTTGCCCTGCGCCGGCCTGCACATAGACGGTATGCCCACGCCGAATCAATTCGCCCACCGCATTCGGCGGCAAAGCGATCCGATACTCGTCTTTTTTAATTTCTTTCGGGATGCCAATAATCATTTTTAGGTGTCCTTGTTAAGGGGTTGGAGAACGTTTATCTTGTCCATTATGCCATAAAAACCGCTAATTGAAATTGTGCAGGTTGTGGGTAAATTTAACATGGGTTAAAACCAGATTACACCGTCCGGTTTTTAAAGTGAGCGTTTGCGAAAAATGATCTTCCAAATGGATCAAAAGTCACAGAATCCGGTGATTAAATGCGCTAAACTGCATTCAACTTGACCATTACGAACGGTTTATCCTAAGTGGAAAGTAGAATCGAACATGACTCACATCATTACTAGTTTGTGTTTACGCGATGGCGCGTGTGTGGAAGTTTGTCCAGTTGAATGTATCGTGCCGGGTCAACCGGAAAACGAATGGCCGTGGTATTTTATCGATCCGGATACCTGCATTGATTGTGGCGCGTGTATTCCGGAATGTCCGTTTGAAGCCATTTTTATTGAAGAAGAAGTCCCCGCCGCTTATAGCATGGCCGCCGGCCAACAACGGCTTGACTTTGACAGCAAAGAGACGATCACCTATAACGGTGGTGAAGTGATCGACCTGACCGGTGACATCAAATATAACTACGAATTCTTCCAAAGCGGCCCCGGTTATGAAGCGTTAGGCTAATCTCGTTTATGATGTGATCTCATCACCCATGCCGATCGGCGTGGGTGATTTTTTTTATCCCGACTGTAAACGATCTCTAAGAAATCCGGTTGGCGCGTTGACTCTGTATAACAAAAAGTTAGAATCTAAGATAAGAGGACAATGCGAGGCAACATGGCAAACAAAGATTATTATAAAACGTTGGGTGTCGGACGCGATGCCGATGAACAAACGATCAAAAAAGCCTTTCGGAAGCTGGCAAAACAATATCATCCTGATGCGAATCCGAATAACCCTAGCGCCGAGGCAAAATTTAAAGAGATCAATGAAGCCTATGATGTGCTAGGGGATAGCGACAAGCGCGCACAATATGATCGCTTTGGGTCGGAGTTTGCGCGCTATCAAAATGTGCCGAATAACGGCGATTTTGGTGGGGCGGCGACCGGAGTCGATTTTGATGACTTGCTAAAAAATATTTTCGGCGGATTCGGCGGTCGTGCTGGAGCGGGTGCAGGCGCAGGTGGACAAGCACAAAACCCGTTTGCTGGCACCGGACGCGATCTGGAACATCCGGTACGGATCAGCTTACGTGAAGCCTATGAAGGGGCGACGCGCTTTATCACGATTGGCGATCGTCAAATCAAAGCGACGATTCCCGCGGGAGTCACCGACGGCATGAAAGTGCGCTTGGCCGGACAAGGGGAGCCGGGGCGAGGTGGTAATGGTGATCTGTTTTTGGTGATCGAGATCGAGTCCGATCCGCAATTTGAGCGCAAAGGCAATGATCTGTATACCGATGTCAAGGTGGATCTGTTCACGGCGCTGTTAGGCGGTGAGGCCGAAATCCCGACGCTACAAGGGCGTGTCAAGTTAAAAATTCCGGCTGGCACTCAATCCGGTAAAGCGTTTCGTCTCACCGGAAAAGGGATGCCGATCCCTAAACGCAAAGGGGAATACGGCGATCTATTTGCCCGCGTGTTGATCATGATCCCAACTCCGCTCACGGACGCGCAACGTAAGGCGTTTGAACAGATCCGCGATACTTGGCAAAGTTAACGCGGCGAAAGAGGCTTCTCATGCGCGGATTCGTCTTAGCTGTGCTGATTCTGCTGATCAGTTTGACCGGATGCGACGGTGGGGCCAGCACTTATCGGCCCACCGCCGCGGCCCTAAGCACGCCGATCAACGCGCTTCCGATTAGCGCTACCGCCACTTACGCACCTAATTTGCCTACGCCCATTTCTGATGCGTTGATCGCAGCGGCGGACGCGGAATATCTGCTTTTAAGCAACTTGTATGAGCGCACGATCCCGTCGGTGGTCAATATCGAAGTGGTGACGGCGGACGGTACGACCGATGGATCGGGCTTTCTGTATGATCGGGACGGGCATCTCATCACCAACGCGCATGTGGTCAACGGCGCAAATGAGATCCGGGTGACGTTTCATGACGGCTACGTGAAAACTGGAGTCTTGGTTGGGGTAGATACCTTTAGCGATCTGGCCGTGATCCGCGTGGATCAAGTGGACGCGGCGCGTTTGATCCCATTACCGTTAGGGGACTCGAATCAGGTGCGTGTGGGTGAGCGGGCGATCGCGATTGGCAATCCGTTCGGCTTAGCGAGTTCCATGACCTTGGGCATTGTGAGCGCGCTAGGGCGTAACTTGAGTTCCGCGGAGTTGATCGATCCGGATGGCGCGGTGCGTGGGTTTCAGAATCCAGCGATCATCCAAGTGGACGCACAGATCAACCCCGGCAATTCTGGGGGTCCGTTGCTCAATTCACGCGGGGAGGTGATCGGCGTGAACACCGCGATCCGATCGGCGAGTGGGGTATTTGAGGGGGTCGGATTCGCTGTGCCGATCAACACGGTGAAGCGAGTCGCGCCGGAATTGATCGCCACGGGACGAGTCGAATATGCGTGGTTGGGCATTCAATCGCTCAATAATGAAAATGGGTATGGGGTCGCGGGGTTGGCGGAATTGTTGGATCTTCCGGTCACGTCTGGGGTGATGATCAGCGAGATCACGCCGGACTCTCCAGCGGATAAAGCGGGATTACGTGGTGGAACGCATCCGGTGGATGTGCGTGGGGTGAGTGTGTGCATGGGCGGTGATATTATCGTCGCAATCAATGGGGTGTATGTGGGCAGTTTAGATCAATTGGTCGCTTACTTGGTGATGAATAGCAAACCGAATGATACAATCACCTTACGCATTGTGCGCGGTCAAGAGACGTTTGATCTTCCGGTATTGTTGGAAGCGCGTCCTGTCAACCCGGCACCGAGTCGCTGTGGCGAAAGGTAAACCCTGATGTATCAGATCCGTCCGTGGTTGTATACCGGATCGTATGCCCATGCTCAAAATCACCCATTATTACAAGCGCATGGGATCGACTCGCTCTTAGAGGTCTATCGGCCGATTGAATATCCAGATATTGTCTCGTTGTATCTGGAAGTGGAGGATGGTTTCCCGCTGTTTAAGAAAAATATTCAACGGGCGGTGGAATTTATCCATGAACAGCAGCAGCAACATAAGACCTTATTGATCGCGTGTGGTGCGGGAATCAGCCGCTCTAGCACGTTTGCGATCTTGGCCTTGCGTGAAATTGAAGGGCTGTCGTTAGAAGAAGGTTTTTGGGTGGTGCGGGCGGCTAATCCGCAAGCGATGCCGGATGAGACTCATTGGGAGTCGTTGCGCTCCTTTTATGGGGGGATTGGCGGGCCATTTTGGGATGTGTTTAAGGATGCCGAAATGTAAATATAGGCGTGTGGGAGATCGGGTTTGATCCCGATCTCCCGTAGGCTCATTCGGTCGCTTGGATCGCTTGGGCAACTGCTAACAGATCGGCTTTACATCCGGGTGGGATCTGATCATCGCTTAGCGCTTCGATCGCGGTGACAAATTCGGGTAAACGGGTGTCGTCGCTCACAGACGCGACTCCAATTTCCGGTGCGAGGCAACTTTCCGCAATGGTGTTGAGGCGATCAAGGCTCGGGTCAGGCACAACAAACTGTAATACGTTGGGTATTGAGGACAGTTGTGGAGTCTGGTCGACACCCGTAATTAAATGTCCACCAAATACGATTTGACCACCATAAGGGCTAAAATCGGCACTTACAGCGACGCGAGTTGGGCTTTCATAGATTAACGCTCCGGTTTTGGTATTCAATACACGAACTCTACCATCATTACTAGTTATTACAATTTGATCGTTTGTTGGATTCCAATTTACTGATCGAACAACATCAGCGGTACCACTGTCCAAAAGGCGTGGTTGAGATAAATCAGTAATATTCCAAATAGCAATCTTCCCATCTGCATATCCAACCGCGAACTCGGTACTACTCCTATTCCATGCAAAGGCGACTGTTCGTCCCTCATAACCTTCTAAAGTGAGCGGAGCAATGTTTGGGTTTTCCAGATTAATGAGTATTGGTTCAGGTCCTGCATATGAAACTGCAAGATAGACATTATCATAGCTCAAAACCATCCTGCCAGTAGGAATATTTTCTATTCGCTCAATCACCCTATAAGTTTCCCCATTTCGGACATAGATCACGCTAGAAGAAACTGAGGTAGTTGGAAGAATATACGCTGTAAGAAGCAAACGACCATCAGCACTCCATTCCAGCCCAGTCAATGTGAATAATGCAGTGTTTTCTTCATGAGATGAATATAGCAGTTCATTTCTATTTATATCCCATACCTGCAATACATTGTCGGCTGCCACAGCTAATTTTGTACCTCTTGCGTCCCATACATGTTGCGCTTCAGTCTCGTAATTCCGATGTATTAGCTGCAATACAACTTGGTTTTCATAAACATCCACAACACCTGTAAAACCAAAGCCACTTAAAGCAATATAACGACCGTCTGGACTCCAAGTAACTCTTTCGATTAAGGTGATTGAAGACTGGGCATATACCAATTGAACGATCATCATCAACAACCCTAAAACGCTGAGTCCAAGCAGATATTGTTTTAGATTTCGTGAAATACGTTGGAGCATTAGATTTAACCCTTTCACCAATCATAGTAGTTGAACATTTTGACCATCAAGCTATTAAACCAGTAGAACTTATCATCACCGGGACCTTGGCGCGGAGTCGGAAAGCTATTAGGGACACTTAGCTCTAAATCGCTTACAACGATCGTATCGGGATTTCCTTGCTCATTGATATTTGAAAATCCACCTATATTATTCATCCGATACACCCAATTAAGAAATAGATCAGCTCCTGCTTCTGTTAGTTCTGTTCCTTTAATGTCGCCCAATAAAGGATCATCTACTGTAACGTTCTTTAGAGCAGCTTCAAGCCACACATAAACTTCACAAGGATTTTGCTGATAATCGTTTGGCACAAACGTTGATAAAGCAGCACCATCACATGGGCCAGTCACAGGAGCAGTGCTTCCCCACCCTCGCACACTTCTTAACCAATCATTAGGAGCTAGCCATAAACCGGGCCCCTCTGGATTGTTTATAGGGTCTATTAAATAAGGCCCAAAATTATCAGCATCCAATTCAGTAACACCCAAGCGATTCAATATAGATTGAACTTGAGTGCGTGTGTAGCGCACGCTTCGTTTACCAAAAATAAATTGAGTATCTCCAAAACCTAGAGAACCATTCGTAGCAGAGGGTACGGGATTTTCAAGGCATGTAATGATAGAATAGGTTGAACTTGCTGAGGAATAACAAGGATGATTTATCTGTGATCCTACAGTTCGTTCGAGAAACACATGCCCCAATTCATGTACGATCGTGTATTGGTTTAAAGGTTTGCTTGCCCCACAATCAATCGTGGCCGTTGAAGGTTGATCTTGAGAAGCGACAGTCGTGCGACAATTAAACGGTCCTACATCCGGTCCTCCGATTTGTAACGTGA
>JALOOG010000192.1 GCA_025454525.1 Anaerolineae bacterium
CCGACACTATTTGAGGCGATATGGGATCTCCCTGATAGCTCTGATCCGGCGTTGGTACGACGGGTAGTTGCAGGGCATACGAAAACCGTAACAGCGGGCATGTTTAGCCCGGATGGCTACACCGTGTTGTCCGCTTCTTGGGACAACACCTTACGCTTATGGGATCGCGAAACGGGGGCGGTGATCCGCGTTTACGAGGGACATACCAATAGGGTGAGGGCTTGCGCTTTTAGCCCTGATGGGAACTACATTTTGTCTGCGTCGGATGATCGTACCTTACGCTTATGGGATCGCGAAACGGGGACGGTGATCCGCGTTTATCAGGGACATACCAATGCGGTGACGGCGTGTGCATGGAGTCGTAATGATCGCTACATCTTGTCCGCTTCCGCTGATAAGACCTTACTGCTGTGGGATCGCAAAACGAGGGCGGCGCTCCGCGTCTATGAGGGACATACCAATGCGGTGACGGCGTGTGCATGGAGTCGTAATGACCGCTACATCTTATCCGCTTCAGATGACCGTACCTTACGATTGTGGGATCGCAAAACGGGGGCAGTGATCCGCATTTATGATGCACATACCGACGCGGTTACGGCGTGCGCGTTCAGCCATGATGACCGTTTCATCTTGTCCGCTTCTGCTGACAAAACCTTACGCTTATGGGATCGTGAAACGGGGGCCGTGACCCGCGTCTATGAGGGACATACCGGCGCGGTGACGGCATGTGCATTTAGCCCGGATGAACGCTTTATCTTGTCCGCCTCTTTGGACAATACAGCGCGGATCTGGGAAACGGAGACGGGGCGATGTGTCGCCGTGTTTCATGCATTCGGCTTTTTAGTTGGCTGTGCTTGGTCGCATCAAGGGAATTTGATCGCGTTGGCCGGGGCATCAGGGCTGTATGTATTACGGTTTAACGCAGAAGTGATCGCTTAAGGTGTGTTATACTGCGGGCGCTTTTGGATCATGCTTAAAGTGAGAGGCCTACATGACCGAGTTAACCGGATTATCGATCACCCAAATTCTCGACGGGTTGGCACACGGCGCATTTTCGTCCGTGCAATTGACCCGCGCCTATCTCGACCGGATCGCGCAGATCGATCCGCAAATTCAAGCTTATCTGACCGTCACCCCAGAGCGCGCCTTGGCCGATGCAGAACGTGCGGATCAACAACGCCGGGCCGGTGATACCCGTCCGTTGTTGGGCGTGCCATTGGCGATCAAAGATGTGATCTCGACGCAAGGAGTCGAAACCACTTGCGGCTCACAGATCCTCAAGGGCTATGTGCCGGTGTTTAATGCGACCTGTGTGCAACGCTTGATCGACGCGGGCATGGTGTTGCTGGGTAAACTCAACATGGATGAGTTCGCGATGGGATCGTCCACCGAAAACAGCGGGTATTTTATCACGCGCAATCCATGGGATTTAGAGCGCGTCCCCGGTGGGAGCAGCGGTGGGAGCGGCGCGGCGATCGCGGCTGATCTGGCAGCGGGGGCGCTTGGCACCGACACCGGCGGTAGCATCCGCTTACCGGGCGCGTTTTGTGGGATCGCGGCGCTCAAACCGAGTTATGGGCGGATCTCGCGTTATGGGTTGGTGGCATATGGCTCATCATTGGATCAACCCGGGCCAATGACCCATACCGTTGAGGACGCGGCCCGCCTGTTACAGGTGATGGCCGGTCAAGATCCGTTGGATTCGACATCCATGCCGATCGATGTGCCGGATTATTTGGCCGCGTTGCGAAGCGTCGAAAGTGGCGATCGCCCGTTGGCCGGGTTGCGGATCGGCATCCCACAAGAGTATTTTGTCGATGGGATGCAACGTGAAGTTGAAACGGCGGTGCGGGCCGCGCTCGATCTCTTGATCTCGTTAGGTGCGACGACTCAAGCGGTCAGTTTGCCACATACCGAGTACAGTCTCCCCGTGTATTATATCCTCGCAACCTCAGAAGCCAGTACCAACCTCGCCCGTTATGATGGGATTCGCTTTGGGGCGCGGGTGGATCGCGGGGATATGTGGGAGACGTATAAAGCGACCCGTGGGCAAGGATTCGGCGCAGAAGTCAAACGGCGGATCATGTTGGGGACGTATGCGTTGTCGGCCGGTTATTATGAGGCTTGGTATGGCAAGGCCGCGCAAGTCCGTACCCTGATCAAACAGGATTTTGATCGCGCCTTTGAACAGGTGGATGTGTTGATCGCGCCAACCTCACCGACCACCGCCTTTAAATTGGGCGAAAACACCGCCGATCCGATCCAGATGTACCTCGCGGACATCTTGACGATCTCCGCGAATTTGGGCGGGATCTGTGGCCTCAATGTGCCGTGTGGCTTTGATGATCAAGGACTCCCGATCGGCTTGCAGATTTTGGGCAAGGCCTTCGGTGAGGACACGGTGTTAAAAGTTGGTCATGCCTATGAGCGTGCGACGGATTGGCATACCCGTAAACCCCAGTTGCAAGGGGTGCGTTAGATCGCTTGAAGTTGATTTGTTGAGGGATGATCTGTTTGATGAGCGCATCCCTCAACTTTAGCGACTTATTCACCGATCACGCGAACATTTACAACGGGGTACATGGGCATGTAATAGGCAATCGCGAGGATGATCGCCCCGAAAAAAATCGGAAACCAGAACGGCGCGCCTCCTGCCAAGATCATACAACCGAACAATTCCCGCATGTACCCACGAATATATAACCAAACGAAACCCACATAACCCGCTCCAACCCAAAATCCCATGAAAAACCCCCAAGCATTTTGAAAACTCAACATCGCAAGCACTCCCGCCGCCATGGCAAGCCATAACGGCCATTTCGGTTTTGAGGAGAGTTGGTTGGGGAATACTTGAGTCGTTTGGGGATTTTTAGGCTTCTCTAAATTAGCGCTTGGTGGGCTGAGTCTGATATTTTCCGATGCACCATACCCGCAAGTCGGACAAACGTGAGACTGGGTTGGAAAAATTTCTTGGCAATCTGGGCAAAATGGCACTTGGCTAAGCCGTTGCGGATAAAACTTCGCGGTAAATTTTCGTTGGAAACTGGGAAAATCATAAGGTTTTTTATAGGCCTCATACATCAATTTCCAAGCCTCACCATGGTAAAAATCTTGATCTAACACGGTTTTGATCTGTTGTTTAGCTGCCGTAATATCTCCTTGGTAGAGACTTTGGCGCGCCGATTTTAAAGATAAGGTGAGTTGAGTCGCCATTAAGCCCTCCTATTTTTAGGATCATCAATCATGTAACCATAACTTTCAGAAAAACGATCCACAAGGAGGGAAATCCCTCGTTTTTTTATTCGAGGTTTTCTTATATAATTTAAAAAATCAATCCTTCAAATTAAGAGTCTATGGCCAACATTTTATTAGTGGATGATCATCCTTCTGCACGCAAAGCGTTAGCGGATTGGTTAGCTGAACATGGTTATCACACGATCTTCCATGCCGATAGTTATCAAGCTGGATTAAACGTTGCTCAAACCCATTCTTTAACGATCGCCATTATTGACATCAAAATTCCTTTAAAAACGGAGCGTGTCATCCATTGGCGCGATGAAGAACGTTATCTTGGGTTCAATTTAGCGCGAGAATTACGTCAATTGTCTCCGAACCTAGCCATAGTATTAATCTCTAGTAATTGTCAATTAGGCAGAGAATTTAAAAATTTAGCGCTAGAGATCGGCTCTCATCATCTGGCTTATCTGGTGAAGGCTACTACTGAGGTTGAGGAATTGATCACTTGTTTAACCAAGATTTTAGCGGGTGAGGTTTATATCTCCCAAGAGGTCACTTGGTCACAATTTTCCCCTCAAGCGGAATCTTTTTTAGAGAAAATGGGCGAAAAGGAACGAGAATGGGTGATCAAAGTGTATGATACTTTCCCTGACTTAACGACACGTCAGAGAGAAGTGGTACATTTTTATACCCACCCTCGTAAAGTATTAGCGTCAAACTTGGGGATCTCAATCAAACGATTAGAGACCTTGATTACAGAGATCAATCAAAGGCTGTTTCCAGAAGAACCGCTGCCCTTTTCAAAAGACCAGATCGTGCTGAAAGCGTTGATGTTACGACAACTTACCCAAAGTCCAGCAGATATTTAGAGGATCACGGTGATGAGAAAGCCCTATTTTCGAGATTGGTTATTTCTGATTCTGATTTTGGTGCCGATCGGTTTTGTCCATATCAATTCCTCACTGGCACAAAGTATTGGACAACGTTTTGAGGGCGTGGTGATTGATTACAATGTTTTTGCCAATAGTCATATCGTTTCCCCAGATACGCCTCCATGGTGGCCTAACATCATGTTATTGCAACCTTGGGATCAACTCCAGACGATCAATGGTGTTCCATATAGCCAAGCTCTGCGAGTTTTGCGTGAAACCACATCAGATACGGTGGTGATCGGTCTGTTACGTAATGGTCAGTTTTTTGAACAGGCGATTCCTATCAGCATCCTCACATGGTCGCACTTTTTAGATTTTCGTGCGCCCTATCTGATTATGGCGCTGTGTATGTGGTTATTAGGGATCTTATTGTATCGTTCGGCATATTATGATCGTTTGAGCCGTATCGGGGCTATTTGTGCCATTTTGTTTGCGCTGTCGTATGCGACCAATCGCGCCAATTGGTTTTTTACCAATGCCTCTTGGTGGGATCCGTTGATGTTATATTCACTCCTCGTCCCTATACAAAGTGCCACCTTTATCCATACCGTCTTTTACATGACACGTATCGATCGCGGGCGTTATTGGCAATGGGTCATTCGTGGTGGTTATTTCATTGCTGGGTGTATGGCGATCGTGTGGGCTGCTCGTTTGTGGTTGGGGCATAGCGGCCAACCGTCGGAACTTGTGCGTTACCTTGATTTCGGACACACCCAATTCTACAATCTCATCATATTGTTTTCACCTTTCATATTAATCTCGCGTTTGTGTTGGTTTTTAGTGACACAGCCTCAAGTGGATCTATCCATGCGACGCACGACTCAAGCCTTTATGTTTGGGATTCTTTTAGCAATCCCCGGAATTATCTTGGGTTCTTTGAACAGTTTCTTAGAAACTCCGTTGCTTTTTTTTCTACAATACTTAGACTTGCGTTACTTTACGCTGTTCCCCGCCATTTTACTAACGGGTGCGATTGTACGTTATCAGACCTTTCGCACCAATTCGCGCACTTTATTTTTTATCCCCATGTTGGCTTTATCCGGATTAGGCGCAAGTTTTGTTAACGCCGTCTTTTTTAGCGTTCAATCACCGGAATTCATCCATCGGATTGTGCCTCCGTTTATCCCTGCTTTCTTGGTCTTATGTGTGATTAGCGCTATCTGGATTTATCAAACTTCTTGGCGCGGGTGGTATGGGCGAATACTGTTTCATGAACATCGCCATTTTCGTGATGTTCAGCTATTCGGTCAAGCCCTGCTAGACTGGCAAGATAAGCTTCCAAAACGCCCAGAATTTGCCGTGGTGAAGGCTTTTGATCAACAGTATGACCTGCAAGTTGTGCAACTTTGGTTATGGAAAGCGGATCAGCAACAACTTGTCTTATATGACCTAGAAGCAGTAGCAGAGCAAGAAGGTCTCTTTTTGACCCCAACTGAACAGCAGTCGTTGGAGATGTCAAAATATTTCCGATTAAATGCTGTGCATATTCCCGTTCCTGCTTATTTACGTCCTCTGCTTCATATACAAAATGCAGAACTGGCTATTCCGTTGATTGGCTTTGAACGTTTATTGGGAGTCGTAATTTTAGGTAAACGTCGCGACCAAGAGATTTTAGTGGATCGGGATATTGAAATATTGATATTATGCAGCTTACAAGCCGCGCTATTCTTAGAGGTTTTGCATCAAAAAGCAGTGCTACAACGGTCAAATGATTATATTCACGACACGACTCAACAATTTTTATATCAATTAAATGTTGAACTAACACTCGTATCTAAACGAGTAGAACCGACGGCATCCGAAGGAGTCATCAAACAATTGTATCGGATACGTGATGAGGTTCGGGAAAATGCCCAGATTTTACGCGATATTACCAACCGGAAACTTAAACCCAAGACACTAAGCGATCTTGAGCTTTTGTTTAAAACCTTCCGCCAACATCACCCGATCTATTTATTGACCGATCTTACTTGTTATCGACCCCTGTCGGCTGAAATACAAACCGAGATTTACTATTGGGTCAAAGAGTCCTTACATAATGTGGTCAAACACGCCCATGCGAGTAACATCCAAGTTACTTTGCGAGAAGATAAACAACAATTGATCCTAAAAATTCGGGATGATGGAGTCGGGTTTCCTACTCATCAGCATCTTGATGGAGGATTAAAACGGATGCAAGAGCGCGTGAGTGACTTTAACGGCAACTTTATGCTTCATCAACTAGAGAGCAAAGGGTGTGAAATCCATATTGCGATTCCGCTC
>JALOOG010000065.1 GCA_025454525.1 Anaerolineae bacterium
GGAATGGATCATCGATCAATACCAAGTGAAAAAAGACGATCGAAGCGGCATCGTGAGCGATCCGAATCGCTATAGCGACGATCCGCAATACATCGTGAAGTTGATCGGCCGTATCACCCAAGTGAGCCTAGAAACGATGCGCTTGATCGGCACACTACCCGAATTGTAACCCTTGCGTCTAAAAAAGCGCCCTCCCATAGAGCCACACCCCTCCACCCCACGCAAACCAATTCCCTTCCTCATGGTTGGTCTGAGGGCTAGGGATGGGGGTTTAAAGGCTCACAACAGCTCTTTCTCTATGCTTTTCCTTTGTGTCCTCTGTGGTTTTCTTTTTCTTCTTTTATCTGTTCTTGTTTTCTTGCTATCTTCTCTAAAAATACAGACAAATGTTACGACTTTTTCGCTCATCTGTGCTATGCTGTATCCAACACGACCGATCTGATACGAAAGGCCTATCTGATGAACATCCGGTTCAATCTAATGAGTGATTTGCTTTTTAGAGTCCGCACTTTTTCAACCTTACGATCCGCCTAACCATGTTGCCGCTGTCGCCGAATTTATTTTTTCGCTTAGCCGCCGCTACTACCGCCGCACCCAAGGCCTCGACCGCCTCGTAATTTTTTGAAATGATGACCGCGGTGGCCAAACGATTCGGCCCGCCGTTTCTCTAGCAGAATCCGGTACAATAGGCGTTTTTATCGAAGGATCTGCCTATGCACGGTGTGTTGAATATCAATAAACCCCTTGGCCTCACCAGTCATGATGTGGTCGCTCAGATCCGGCGCGGTTTACGGATTAAAAAAGTCGGCCATGCTGGCACCCTGGATCCACTAGCGACCGGGGTGTTGATCGTCTGTCTTGGAAATGCGACCCGTTTAAGCGAGTATCTTATGGCCACGACCAAACGCTATCAGGCACGGGTCAAGTTAGGGATCAGCACCACCACCTATGATGCAGAAGGCACGATCACCGCACAACATGAGGTCAGCGGAATCACCCAAGCGGATATAGAAGCCGTCTTACCGCGTTTTTTGGGCGCGATCGATCAACTCCCACCGATCTATAGCGCGATCAAACAGGGCGGTAAAAAACTCTATGAATTGGCTCGCGATGGCCAAACGGTCACGGTGCAAACGCGGGCTGTTCGGATTGATCAAATGACGATCCAACGCTTTGAAGGCGACGAACTTGACCTTGACGTGATCTGTAGTGCTGGCACCTATATTCGCAGTTTAGCCTATGATCTGGGTCAAGCGTTGGGCGTTGGGGGGCATCTGGCCGGGTTAACCCGGACTCGGAGCGGTGTTTTTACCTTAGAAAACGCCGTGACACTCCCTGATGCGATCGCCGATCCGATCGCGCATCTGGTCACGATCGATCAAGCCTTAAGCGATTGGCCGACGGTCGTGGTCACTGAACCGGATCGGGATCATCTATGGCATGGGCGTGCGATTCCTATGGCTGAAGTCCATGCGATCGATACGCTTGCCCATGCGCGTTCGATCGACGGTGAGACGATCGCGCTGTTGCGGGCGGGGGATGACGGGCAATGGCATCCGTACAAGGTGTTTCACGATGTTTGAATGGGCTGCAATTCTGTTTGGTTTACTCTCCGCAGTCAGTTATGGGATAGGTGATTTTAGCGGGGGCATGTCCTCACGACGGCTCAAAGTGATCCTCGTGTTGTTGTGTTCGCAAAGTGTCGGATTGATCGCGTTATTGATCGCGGGGATCGCCTTTGGTGAGACAATCCCCAGTGGGACGACGCTCTTATGGGGTGCGGCCGCTGGTGTGATGGGATGGGCGGGCCTGTTTGCACTCTATAGCGCCTTAGCCAGTGGACAAGCCAGCATCGCTGCGACGATCTCCGGGGTGCTTAGCACCGCTTTACCCGTGATTTTCAGCGTGATCACGGTCGGATGGCCCGCGTCACATCGCATCCTTGGCTTTTTGATCGCGATCATCGGCATTATCGCGATCACCTTACCGCAACGGAATGCCCCTCCGGTTGACCTCCGCGTCATCCGTTTAGCGGCGTTAAGTGGGGTGTGCTTTGGTCTATTTTTTATCCTATTGGCACAATTTGAACAGGATGTGGTATTTTTCCCGTTGGTGATGGCTCGGGCCGCTTCGATCAGCTTGATGGTGATCGTGATCAGCGTCCGGCGCGAATGGCATGTTCCGGCGCGGACGTTATGGCCGTTGTTGGTCTTAACGGGGATCATGGATATGGCCGGGAACGCTTTTTTTGTGTTGGCTGAACAAAGCGGGCGACTCGATATTGCGAGTGTGTTGTCATCGTTATACCCGGTGGTGACGGTGGGTTTAGCATTTATGATCCTCAAAGAGCGCCCTACTCGGTTACAATTAGTCGGAATCGTCTTGATCTTGGGTGCGATCCCGTTGATCGCGTTAAATTAGGGGTAGATGCCTATGCAGTCAAAAGGCTTTTGGAAAGCAATTGCAAACAACAAATACGCTTTGCCGATCGGTTATACGGTGGATGACCTCACCACCGAATTGTTAGAGTACCTAGATAACCCCGATCCGGAATTGCGTGATGAAATTGCGGTGGAAACCCTCACTCATTGGATCATCGCGGGTGATTATACGCCGGAACAATTGCGCGATTTGATCGTCAAGTTGACGACCAACCTGACCCATAGCTTAGGGGAACAAGACACCTATACGGTACTGTTACGGTCTTTTTCTGCGTTGATCTTATCGATCATCGCCTATCGCGATTGGAAAGAACCGTTTTTAAGCGGGGATGAGATCCACGATCTGCTCAACAAAGCGCTGTATTATTGCGCGGCCGAAAAAGATGTGCGCGGTTATGAGGACGGGATCGGGTGGTTACATTCGGCCGCCCACACCGCCGATCTGCTCAAATTTTTAGCGCGCAATCCTAAAAGCGACGCGGGCGATCATCAACGCATTTTGACCGCGATCGCGCAAAAAGTCACCGAATCGCGATCTTATGTCTTTTCACACAGCGAATATGACCGTCTAGCGTGGGTGGTGTTGGATGTGCTGTTACGTGGCACGCTGCCGTCGGAAATGTGGGAGTCGTGGCTGGATCAGCTCAAATTGATCAAACAGCGCGATAATGGGAAACAGGGCAGCGATCAACACGGCCCGTATCAGAACACCAAGCACTTTTTACGAGCGGTCTATTTTATGTTGGCGTATCAAGAAGAACGTGGCCCGCTGTTAGAACAGGTACAAAGTCAGGTGTTTGAAGCGACCAAGTTATTTAGGATTTAAGTGCATGAAACATCTCTATCAGTTAACCGACGCGGCCTTAGATCGCCCGTCGGTGGTGACGATCGGGGTATTTGATGGCGTGCATCGCGGTCATCAGGCCTTGATCGAAAAGTTAGTGCAAGAGGCCCGCCGCGCCCAACGTTTAGCTGTGGTGTTGACCTTTTTCCCGCATCCGGATCGGGTGATTCGCGGCCTCACCGGACGCTATTATCTTAGCTCACCGGATCAACGCGCCCAACAGTTAGGGGAATTGGGCGTTGATCTGGTGATCACGCATCCGTTTAACGAACAGGTGCGCCAGATGCGTGCGTCGATGTTCGTTGATCAGATGATCGAACACCTCAAACTGGGGGAGTTGTGGGTGGGTATGGACTTTGCGATGGGGTATCGGCGTGAGGGCAACGTCACTTTTTTGTTGCGCGAGGGCCTTGAAAAAGGCTTTATCGTCACCGCGATCGATCTGATCGCGGATGAACAGCAGACCAAAATCAGCAGTACCGCGATCCGCGATGCTTTGTTAGCAGGTAA
Organism: Anaerolineae bacterium; assembly: GCA_025454525.1. Lineage (GTDB taxonomy): Bacteria > Chloroflexota > Anaerolineae > Aggregatilineales > Phototrophicaceae > JALOOG01. Next base: position 3,796 of record JALOOG010000065.1, read on the forward strand.
CATCACGCAAGCCAACGAATGGCTAGGACGGCGCTATGAGGTCAGCGGTGAAGTGGTGCATGGTCAGGCCCGCGGTCGCACGATCGGCTTTCCGACCGCTAACCTCCAAGTGTGGGAAGAACAGGTGATCCCTGCGAACGGTGTTTACGCGGGTTGGGCAATTTTACCGAATGGCGATCGGTACATGGCCGTCACCAATATCGGCACCCGTCCCACCTTTCAAGGCGTAGAGGTCACGGTAGAGGCGCATTTGTTGCATTTTGACGGCGATCTGTATGGACAAATCTTGCGCTTTCAGTTTGAAGAACGCTTACGCGGTGAACAACGTTTTAATGGCATTGAGGCGCTGATTACCCAGATTCGTGCCGATGCCGCGATGGGTGAACAACTGCTCTCGAAGACGATCACGCGCTCCTAAGCGCGGATCGTCCCCTCTTTTTCTTAACTGGCATTAAGCTTTTTCCCGATTTTTGGGGAGCATCGCACATCTCAATTATCGAAAATGACAAATTTCACAAGTTTAGATGGGTCAAATGTCACAAACCTGATCTTAACCTAACCTTAGGGTTGAAAGTTTGTGCAAAAAGCACAACGTTTTAAGCCCTACTCATGTTGGCATTCGGCCTAAGCTAGGTATAATGATGAGTGCTGGTTAAAATATCAGCTTGAAGATCTGACATTCGATTTACGAAAGGGTTTCTTAAATGAATCGTAAGATTTTGGTACTTAGTGTTTTACTTGCGCTGCTGATGTTAAGCGGCGTGAGTTTCGCTCAAGAAGCAGCGCCAGAAGATGCGCTGTTGATCTGGGCTGACGGCGAACGCGCTCCGCTGTTGACCGAATTGGGCGCGCAATTTGAAGAAGAATTTGGGATTCCGGTGGTGGTGCAAGAAATCGGTTTGGGTGATGCACGGGATCAATTGTTGATCGCCGGCCCCGCTGGCGAAGGCCCCGATATTTTGATCTCCGCTCATGACAGCGTCGGCCAATTCGTGGCCAACGGCGCGATCCTGCCGTTGACCTTGGATGAAGAACAAGCGGCCGAATTTACCGCTTCTTCGTTGAATTTGTTCACCTATCAAGGTCAATTGTGGGGTATTCCCTACGCGCAAGAAAACATCGCGTTGGTCCGTAACGTGAACCTTGTTCCCGAAGCGCCCGCCACTTGGCAAGAAGTCCGCGCTTTGACCGAACAATTCCAAGCTGAAGGCACGGCGGATTATGCGTTTGTCGTTCAAACCGGTAACACCTACCACAACTTCCCGATCACCTCGGCGTTCGGTGGTTACATCTTCGGTCTGAACGAAGACGGTAGCTTCAACGTGGCGGATGTGGGTTTGAACAGTGAAGGCGGCTTGGCCGCGGCCGAATGGCTGTCTGGCATGTATACCGACGGTTTGATGCCTCCGGATGTCAACGACGATGTGGCGTTTGAATTCTTCACCAATGGCGATGCGGCGATGTTTGTGACCGGCCCCTGGTTCTCAAGCCGGATCGTGGAAGCGGCCGAAGCGGGTGGTTTTGAATATTCGATCGATCCGCTCCCCGGTGCCGAAGGTGGTATGGAAGTGGGTTCACCGTTCAGCGGTGGTCAAGGCTTCGTGATCAGCGCGTTCAGCGACAAAGCGTTGGAAGCGGAAACCTTCTTGCTGGACTTTGTGGCGACTACTGAATTTATGCAAGCGATCTTCGATCAAGGCGGCCGTCCTTCGGCCTTCGTGAGCGTTGATACCAGCGCTGACCCGAACGTGGCGGCCTTTAATGCGGCCGGCGCGAACGCGATCCCGATGCCTGCGATCCCCGAAATGGGAACGGTTTGGGGCGCGTCTGACCAAGCGTTAACCGCGATCAGCCTCGGCGAAAACGCCACCGACGCGATGAATAACGCCGTCGTGTTGATCCAAGATGCGATCCAATTGGCGCAATCTGGCTCTCGCGTGGTTACATTAGTCGGTAGCTTGCAAGATGAAGCTGGTTGCGCGGGCGACTGGGATCCGGCCTGCGAAGCGACCGTTCTGACCGATGAAGACGGCGACGGCGTGTTCACCGGCACGTTCACCCTCCCTGCGGGCGACTATGAATACAAGATCGCTATCAACCAAGCGTGGACTGAAAACTACGGTGCTGAAGGCGCGAAAGACGGCGCGAATATCGCCCTCTCATTGGCTGCCGAGACCGAAGTCACCTTCATGTTTGATGACAGCGGCGAAACCAAAGTGATCACCGACAGCGTGAATAACCCCAGCTAAGCGAGATCCGCTTGAGCTAGTATCATTCAGGGGCTTGTAGGCAACCTACAAGCCCTTTTTAATAACGTATCTTGTCTGATGAAAGGAACAGCGCACCCCTAACCGCTCTAGACCGCACCACAGAATCAGCGGTGACTTGCGCGAGACACATGGCCACAGCAGCAAAGTCCACACCTAATCTACAACAAGGCGATCGTCAAAATGCCGAAAGCCTTCCGACCCGGCTTTTGAAGTATTTCGGTTTAATGATCTTAAATGCTTTTGCCTTGTTATTGGTTTATTCTTTTTTTTATGATGGCAACCCCGGCTTATCGTTGGTCGTTGGGTTGATCACCCTGTTTGTGAATGTGGTGATTTTTGTGCCAAGTTTATCGCCGATCCGTTGGATGGCCCCCGGCTTGGCTTTGGCGATCTTGTTGGTGATCTATCCGATCACGTTCACCGTGCAGACCGCTTTCACCAACTATAGCAATGTCGATCACCCCTATCCCAAAGAACAGGCCGCGCAACAGATCGCCCGCGTCGGTGGGTTTTATGTGGGCGAAAATAACCCGATCTACAACTGGGAAAACGAAAATACGTTTGTGAATGCGGAAGGGGTCTACGCGCTGTGGATCACTCGTGAAGTTGAAGGCGTGACCGAAGGCCTATTTGTCGCGGTCGGTCAAGCGGCGGTTTCGGTGGAAAATCCGACCGAAGTCCCGGCCGAATTTCAGGGTTTCCGACGCATGGAACGGCGTGAAGTGGGACGGGCCTTGCGCGATCTGCAAAGTGCGTCGTTTGGCGCGGGTGAAGAAACTTATTCGATCTTACGGGGCGGTCAAGTGGCCGTGGCCGTGCCGCGTTATGTGTTTAACGCCGAAAACGGCACATTGCTGGATCAATCCACTGGAAATCTCTATGTGGGTGATGACAGTGTAGGCTTTTTTGTGCGTGAAGGCGGCAATGCCGAAAACCCGAATGATATTTTACGCCCTGGTTATCGGGTCTTTGTAGGGCTTTATAACTTTACGCGCTTACTGAATGAACCGGCCTTGAGCGGCCCCTTGGTCAACATCTTCATTTGGACGGTGGTCTTCGCCTTTGCATCGGTGTTCACCACCTTTGCCTTAGGCTTATTGATGGCCTTGATCCTCAACGACTCGATCATCCCTGGACGTAAGATCATCCGCTCATTGTTATTGATCCCCTATGCTATTCCCGGCGTGATCAGTATCTTGATCTGGCGCGGTATGATGAACCTCAATTTGGGCATCATCAACGATTTTATAGGGGTAGAGATTCCGTGGTTAAATGATCCCTTCTGGTCCAAAGTGGCGATCATCGTGGTCAACCTGTGGTTAGGTTATCCGTATATGATGTTGATCTGTAGCGGCGCGCTGCAAGCGATCCCCTCGGAAGTGTATGAGGCGGCCGCGGTGGACGGGGCGAACCCCTGGCAACGCTTCTGGAATATCACCCTCCCGTTGTTATTGGTAGCGGTGGGGCCGTTGTTGATCGGGTCATTTACGTTTAACTTCAACAATTACTTGCTGATCACCGCGTTGACAGGAGGTAACCCGCCGATCTCCGGCTCACCGATTGCCGGCGCGGGACAAACCGACATCTTGATCAGTTACGTGTATAAAGCGGCCTTTAGTAATCAAGCGGATTATGGGTATGCTTCGGCGATCACGATTGTGATCTTCTTGATCGTGGCTAGTGTCACCCTCCTTCAATATCGTTTCACCCGCACATTAGAACAGGTAAGCGAAAATGTCTAGTAACGCAGCTCCCAGTACCTATAAGCATGAAGATTCTCGGGCCGTCATGTCGTCTCGTGATCGGGCGATTGGTTTGACACTTCGTATGACCGCGATCTCGATCGCGATCCTGTTCGCTCTGTTTCCGGTGGTGTTCATCTTCGCATCGGCGTTTAATCCAACGGGGGATCTTCAAACCCGCAACCTGATCCCACAAGTGGACAGCTTTGAGGAGTTGTTTACCAACTTTTATTCGCTGACCAGTGATCCAGAGGTGTTAGCGCAATATCCCTTCTGGAGTTGGATTCGCAATTCGATGATCGTAGCCACGATCACCACCGTTTTAAGCGTGATGCTCACGGCGTTAGCAGCGTATTCGTTTTCGCGTTTCCGCTTTTATGGGCGGCGCACGCTGTTATTAGGGGTGTTGTTGGTACAGGTGTTCCCGAATTTGTTGGCTTTGGTGGCGTTGTTTTTGATCTTGCAACAGATCGGACGCTTGGCCGAAGTGATCCCACAAGCGCTACCGTTTTTAGCCGGAATCGATTGGGGCATCTTCTTGATGTTCGGGTTGGATAGCCTCGGTGGGGTGATCTTGGTCTACTTGGGCGGCGCGATGGGCATCAATACGTGGCTGATGAAAGGCTTCTTCGACTCCGTGCCGCGTGAGATCGATGAGTCGGCGATGGTGGACGGTGCGACGCATTGGCAAACCTATTGGATGCTGATCTTCCCGTTGGTGCGTCCGATCTTGGCGGTCGTGGCGGTGTTGTCATTTGTCGGGACATTTAATGAGTTTGTGTTGGCGCGGTTACTGCTTCGCAGTCCGGAGAACTGGACATTGATGGTCGGATTGTTTAACTTCATCACGGCGGATTTTAGTCGGGATTGGGGTAAATTTGCGGCCGGCGCGTTGATCTCGGCGACTCCGGTGGTGATCGTCTACTTGTTACTCCAAGATCAGATCGTGGGTGGTCTGACACAAGGCGCGGTCAAAGGGTAAAAATGCCATACAAAACGGGTGAACAAGGTTCACCCGTTTATTTTCAGAGCAGAATACCAAGCACCTCACAAAAATCTCTATCCCTATCAGCCTTACTTTTTTATGGTGAGGGGTGAGCTAAGAGCCTCTCCTGTAACTACTGTGATCCCGAATCATTTGTTACAATATCGCCTAACATTAGACAGAAACAGCACGCTCATCGCGTCTAGTAGAGGTAGCGTGAACAGTCAAAGGTTTTTCATGGCGCAAGCATACGATGTGGTCGTGCTAGGAGCGGGCCCTGGCGGTTATGTCGCCGCGATCCGTGCGGCACAACTGGGGTTAAAAACGGCCATTGTTGAAAAACAATATTGGGGCGGGGTGTGTCTTAATGTGGGGTGTATTCCCTCTAAGGCGTTGATCCGTAACGCGGAATTAGCGCATATCTTTACCCAAGAGGCCGATAAATATGGCTTCAAAATCGACGGCACGATCTCATTAGATTACACCGTCGCATTTAAACGTAGTCGCCAAGTGGTCGATCGCATGACCAAAGGCGTAAAGTTCTTGATGAAAAAGAATAAAATTGACAGCTACGAAGGTTGGGCCAGCTTCACCGATGCCCATACCCTCGCGGTGCAGTTGAACGACGGCAAAAGCGAGACGCTCACTTTTAAAAATTGTATCATCGCTACCGGGGCGGTGACTCGTTTGATCCCCAATACGCAATTGAGTGAGCGCGTCGTCACCTATGAAGAACAGATCCAAGATGATCAATTGCCCAAAAGCATCATCATCGCGGGCGCAGGCGCGATTGGAATCGAATTTGCTTATGTGCATCGAAACTACGGTGTGGATGTGACGATCGTTGAATTTTTGGATCGTGTATTGCCTTTAGAAGATGAAGAAGTGTCCGCGGAGCTGCTCAAGATCTACAAAGGCATGGGTATCAAAATCCTCACCGGAACAAAAGTTGAACGTATTGAGGACACCGGCAACGGCGTGCGAGTCACCGTGTCCGATAAAGACGGCAAGCAACAGGTGTTAGAGGCCGATAAATGTATGCAGGCGATCGGCTTTGCGCCGCGCACGCAAGGCTATGGACTCGAACAGACCGGAGTCCAATTGACCGAACGCGGCGCGATCGCGATCAATGGCTTTATGCAGACCAACGTCCCGCATATTTACGCCATTGGCGATGTAACCGCTAAATTGATGTTAGCGCATGTGGCCGAAACCATGGGCATTAATGCCGCTGAACACATCGCCGGACATCATCCGCCGGAATTGGACTTTATCATGATGCCGCGGGCGACCTATTGCCAACCCCAAGTCGCAAGTTTTGGCTATACCGAAAAACAAGCCCGTGAGGCCGGTTATGAGATCAACGTGGCCAAATTCCCCTTCCAAGCCAACGGAAAAGCACAAGGTTTAGGGGATGCGGTTGGCTTTGTCAAGCTGATCAGCGATAAAAAATATGGGGAATTGTTGGGCGCACACCTGATCGGCCCCGATGTCACCGAATTGTTGCCAGAGTTGACCTTGGCCCGTCGGGCGGAACTCACCCCAGAGGAGATCGCCCGTAATGTCCACGCGCATCCCACCCTTAGCGAGACGATCAAAGAGGCTGCTCACGGCCTTGAAGGTCACATGATCAATTTCTAACGTCTACAGTCCTCAGGCCCTCATATTTTGAGGGCCTGAGGTTTTGGGGTAGGTTAATCTGAACTCGGTTGGGTGAGCGTCTCGCTTTGACGATTGGCCTGGGTCACCGGCCGCTCTTGATCCGAGAGCAATTCCCCCGGTGCGATCGGAATCACAAATTGGAAAACCGATCCTTCGTTCAATTTGCTCTCCACCCAGATCTTACCGCTATGCAATTCGATAAAGCGTTGGGTGATCATCATGCCCAACCCCGTGCCTTCTTGTTGACGGGCTTGTTCACTGTCGCTTCTGAAGTAATCTTCACGGAAGATCCGTTGTAAGTCTTTTTCGCTTAACCCGATCCCTTGATCGATCACCTTCAGATGCACGACGGGGCCGATCAGTTGCCCTTGCCGTGTGCGGAAATTGCGGTTGACATCCGCTGTCAAGGTGATCGTGGTGTCTTCTGGGCTATATTTGTGGGCATTGCTGACCAAGTTGGTTAACACCTGCACCAAGCGGTTATGATCGCCATTCACCAACGGCAATTCCGAATGAACGTTGTTCACCACCGTTTGACCCTTATCCTTGATTCGTTGTTCAAAGGTGATCAAGGTATCAGTCACCACTTTCGCCAACGGGATCGGTTTAAGGTCTACTTTGAGTTTATCTGCCTCTAATGCCGCAATATCGCGCAAGTCGTCGATGATCGATTGCATCCGTTCGGCGTTAGATTGGATCACTTGGAGCGAGTCTCGCCGCATCTCCTCATTCATCATCTTGCCCATTTCGCCCATCATCAAAGCGGAATAGCCCTTGATCGAGGTGAGCGGATTTTTCAACTCATGCGCGGCGAAACCGACAAACTCGCTTTTCGATTCTGCCGCCCGGCGGATCTCTTCCACCAATTGCGCGTTAGACACGGCGATACTGGCATGTTCCGCGATACGCTGCATAAAGGTCAAGTCCAACAGGTTAAAGCGAGGTTCTTTGTTGGTCTCTAATACCAAAATCGCGTTCACCTCACCCCCGGAGATCATCGGGATCGTGATCTGACTAATTGATCCTTTGAGCATCGGCACATAATCTGGGTCGATTTTGACATCCGCAAGGTCAGGTTGCAGAGTACGCATGACACGCTTCACGATGCCTTTGTCTAAGGGCCACCGTTTGTCGTCCGCGCCTTCGGGATATTCATCGGGACGATAGCCATACATCGCCAAGACTCGCAAGTGAGGTGGACTGCCGGTTTTTCCGGTTTCTACCACGCCGATCGCGCCTGCGGTCGCACCCGAATTGGCGACCGACCAACGCACCGTGATCTCACCGACGCGGGTGATGTCCAAGGTGCGATTCAGCTCAAAGTCGATCCGCTCTAAGGTCTCCAACTCTTGCAGACGTTTGTTTAATTGGCTTTCGGTGGTTTGGAACAAGCGCGCATTTTCGATCGCGATCGCGGCTTGTCCGGCAAAGGTGGAGAGTAATTCCACTTCTTCACGCACAAAGGGCGTACCGTCTCGTTTATTGAGGACTTCTAGCACCCCGATGATCTGGTCTTTCGCGATCAACGGCACGGCTAAGATCGATTGGGTGCGGAATTTGTCGTTTTTGGTGATCTCACCTTGCCAACGTTGATCGCTTTCGGTGTTATCGACGATCGCGGCCTGACGTGTCCGCATCACTTCACCGATTAAGCCACGATTCGACGGGACGCGCTTGCCGATCAGGTCGCTGCCCGTCCCACCGATCGCCACACGGAAGACCATTTCGCGATTGTCTTCTCCGGCGGCCAGCAAGAGCGATCCGGCCTCCGCGTTGAGAATTTGTACCGCGCTTCGGGTGATCAATTGCAACAGTTCTTCAACATCCCCGGCTTCTGCGACCACCAATTTCTGGCTGATTTCGTTGAGTGCGGCCAATTGACGGGCGCGCACGTTAACTTCGCTAAACAAGCGTGCTTTATCCAATGAGGTCGCCGCTAAAGTGCCGATGTTGCTAAAGATGCGGAATTGATCTTCGGTAAAGGTCTCATTGGCTTTATTGTTACCGATCGCCAATACGCCGAGGGTGGTTTGTCCGGCTAAGAGCGGCACGCCCATCCACGCCTTGATGTTTTGGTTGTCATACAACACGGAATACCCTTCGCCGCTGGTCGCTTTGGCATAATCGCCAATGCGGCGCGGTTGCCCGGTTCGCACGATGTCGCTAAACACATCGTTTCCTAACGGCCAACGCTGATTTTCCTTCTCGGTGTAGCGTTCATCGTTTTCGAGGTAAAACGCAAAATAGAGTTGACGCAAGTTCGCATCATACAGGGCGATGTAAAAATGTGACGATTCGATCAAGCGGGCGGTGCGCGTGCTGATCAATTCCAACAGGTCATCAAATTCGATCGTAAAATTGACCGCTTGCCCCACCTGACTTAACACATCCAATTCACGCACGCGCCGCTCTAGCGAATCAATCGCTTGAGTACGTTCGATCGCGATCGCCAATTGACCGACCACGCTGTTAATAAAGCGCAATTCCTCATAGTTATACGGTTTGCCTGAACGGGATGCGCCTAAGCTCACGATCCCGTTCAGGGTCGTTCCAGTGCGTAAGCCAGCCAATACCTTGGTTTTAAGGATGTTCAAACGGGCGCGATCAATGATCAACTCAGCGGGTAGCGGTTTGCCGGGTTCAAGGTAGACTGCGCTGTTACGTTTGCGGAGTAGATCCGCCACGCCGCTGTCTTTGGTAAATTCGATGTTGGTCTGATTCACCAATTCACCCACTGACACAAACTCACCGGATGCTTGTGCATTTGGCAAAAACACAAACAGGCTATCAGGGGTGAGCGATTCATCTAATACGCGGCGGAATTGCCGTAAGATCCGGTTGTAACCGGACAAGGTGGACAATTCCCGCGAAAATTCTTCTTGTTTCTCTTGGTAATTTAAGCGCTGCCGGAAGAACAACTCATCGATCCCACCTTGGATCAATGAACGCACCGGAATAAACAACACCGCCACTAAAAACAGCATCAAACCGATCAAGATCGGATTATTGGCGGAAAAAGCTTCTACCGCGATCAAACTTGCGCCGAAGGTGAGCAGGAAGTAACCAAACACCAACATAAACAGCAAGAGCGAATAGGTGAGCGTTTGCCGAAACAAGCGATCCGCGTCTACCAACCCCGTCCCCAACACCACGTAGGTATAACTGACCAAGATCGGCAATAAAAACGGCATCAACACTTCTAGCGTGAGGTTCAGATCAAAATCGGGAATGAAGATCTCCACCACGCGCGCAAATACCCATAAGATCACGGGTAAGGATGAGAGCGCGATCCCGATCAACAAGATTCCGACCTGATTACGGATCTCTGGGGTGTTGGCACGCCGAAACTGCACAAATTCTAGCGTCGGAAAGCCAAGTGTGCCGATGAATAAAGTCGCCACGCCGATCAAGACAGCGGGGCTGTAGACTCCAGGCAGATCGGTATCAAAGCGGCCCACGGCTAACACCCCGATCCCTAACCCGATCACCAAGGGGATATACGCCAACCAAGGTCGCATATAGAGGGCGCGCAGTTTAACCGGAAAGGTCATGCCAATACTGATCAACAGCGTGCCGATCAACGAGGAGGCCAAAATCCACAAATGGACCATCTGATGTGTGGTGCCGATGTCAAAAAAGCCCGCGGAGATCAACGAGAGGAGCGAGAACATCACCACACCTTCAAACGTACCGGCCCGTCCGGCCCCACCGATCACCAACACCATCGCGATTGCCAAGATGATCAAGCCTGTGATATAGGGGAGAATAAACAAGACAAAAAAATCACCATCCGGGAAGGTGGTCAAGGGATAGGTGACATTGCCCGTCTGTAATTGTCCGGTCTCACTGCGGCGGCTGTAGCTTAGCGAAACAGTATCCCCCACCTGAAGGCTAGAGAGGGTCTCTTGCAGACGAGTACGCGCCTGCTCATAGTTACCGGGGACTGGATCTAATGCCACGCCATTGATCGAGAGCAATTGGTCGCCGGGGCGTAGGCCGGCAACCGCACCAGACCATGGCACATCGCCGGAACTGGTCACGGCCGGATTAACGACCAAGGTTGGTGAGATCAGAAACCCAATAAACGGTTGGTTGCGCCATTGCAGCGCTAACACCAGATATAAGACCATGGCGGCGATCGCGCCGACGACTACCCCAATCGCCACAATACGGGGTAGCACGGCTTCACGCGGGACTCCGGTGTTGGGTTGAACACGAAGGGATGAAGCCAGATTCATATAAAATCCCGTCATCACTGAATTGAACAAGGCAGAATCGTTTTTATTTTAACACAGGCCCGCAATTCTCACTACTCACACCGCAATTTGCAACATGGCAAACGCATCAAAAATGAAGTAAATGAAGAGGGAAGGAGAAAAGCCAATGACAAATCTTGTCAAAAATCAGTTTGACTCGGTGGTTTGAAGACATGGACGATCCACCCGTGGTGGGGCGCTGTACCTATGTCCATTTGCGAGTTCTCAATGCGTCTGAGAACATTGCCATCCTCCGACGTTTTGTCTTGAATCGGTTGAAGCGTCATCCCGCTAAACTCAGCCTCAAACGTAAACGCTTCAAGGACGCTCTTGACGACGCTTTTCTATCTCAACTCCTTCAGTATTTTTGATGCGTTTACCCTATAAAATCGGTTGCATCCCACACCTATTCGCACCATAATGATCCGTGATCGATCTTAGCGCAAGGCCGAGTCCTTATGTCTGACACAGCTCATAACAGCGGCATTCAGATCAATTCTGAACTCAAGAGTACCGCTTCTATCCGCGATATTACACAAAACATCACCTATAACACCACAGGAAAACCGACTTGCCCTAGCGCCCCGCCTCCACCCGAACATTTCACCGGCCGCGCCGCTGAAATTGCGGAATTAAGCCAACGGTTGGAGCGAGATCCCCTCGTAGCGATTACCGCGTTGCAAGGCATGGGCGGGATCGGGAAAACCAGCTTGGCCAAGGCGCTGTGCCAACAAAAATACGCCCAATCCGGCGCGGTGTTATGGGCGGATGTCACCGCTTCACCGAATACCCGTGCGATCTTGGAAACTTGGTTTAGTTTTGCTGGGACGGGTGAAAAACTGCCCGTAGACGCGCCGTTAGAATTGATCGCTGATCAGGTGCGCGTGCAGTTGACCGCCGCATTAAAAACGCTCTCTTGTGGCGATCGGATCTTGGTGGTCTTGGATGATCTTTGGGATCATCCGGACTCGCGGGAGGCCGTTCAAATCCTTAAACGGGCCGCGCCGATCGGAGCAAAGACCTTGATCACCACACGCGACGCACAGATCGTGCGCGATCTCGCGGGTCAAATGCTCCCTTTGGCTGAATTATCACCTGATGATGCAAAAACCCTTGTTCGGAGGCTCATCGGCGATAGCACCTTGATCACTGAGGATGACATCGATCAGCTGATTGACTTGATCGGCGGTCATCCGTTGGCTTTAGAGATCGCCTCTGCTACCGTCAAAAGCGCGCAAGATCGCCCGCATTTACAGCGGATCTTGGCCTCGTATCAAGCCGGTTTAGCGGGCCACAAAGACTCCAAATTGTATGATCCCAAAGCGGCGCGGAATCTCACCGTCGTGTTTCAATACAGTTACGATCATTTGACCCCAGATGAACAACGCGCTTTCCGATGGTTGGGGGTGCTGGCTGTGGATAGCGTCTGGGAACGGGCATTTAGCGCGGTATTGTGGGACTTAAACGATGATGACCGGATCGATGAGCGGATCACCGCCTTATATGATCGCGCCTTGATCCACCGTGATCCCGTTTTTGCTACCCATGAGGCCGCTTGGTATGGCCAACATCCACTGTTACGGCGCTATGCCTTAGGTTTATTGGAAACGAACGGAGAGCGTGCTACCGCCCTTGATCGCTATACCCGAATGATGACCGCGTTTGCAGAACGATTCGATCAACTCCCGCCGGAAAATTGGGGACAATTGACTCCGTATCTCCCGCATGTGCGTGAGGTGGGGGATCGTTTGGTGCAAACGTATCCCGATGCGCCGGATGAAGTGGTGATGCGACAGGCATTAGCCTTTGCCTTGAATACACACAATTATGTCATTCGTCGGCCGGAAGATCAGCACGGTGCATGGATAGAATTGGGCTTGAAGGCGGCGCGGGGTTTAGGAGATCGCAAGCGCGAAAGCTTGTTTCTCAATCAATTAGGCGTGATCAAGAGTCTACTAGGGGAAAAAAGGCAAGCATTAGACTACTACGAACAGTCGTTGACGATCGATCAGGAACTCGGTGATCTACAGGGTGAAGCGCTCACACTTTCCAACATCGGTATGTTGTACTCTGATTTAGGAGATCAACAGCGGGCGTTGACCTATTTTGAACAGGCGTTACTGTTGATGCAAACGGTAGGGGGTCGTGCAATCCTGCTCAACAACATCGGCGGGATGTACAAAAATTTAGGGGATCATAATCAGGCGTTGACCTATTTTGAACAGGCATTGACGTTGCACCGAACGGTGGGGGATCGACGAGGTGAAGCGATTACACTTAACAACATCGGTGGAGTATACAAAGCTTTAGGGGATCATAATCAGGCGTTGACCTATTATGAAAAGGCGTTACTGTTGCAAAAGGCGGTAGGGGATCGCAGTGGAGAAGCGTCTACGCTTAACAATATGGCGGCGATTTACTTTAAGAATGGTAATTGGACTCAAGCAGCTAATCTATTGCGTCAAATTATCTCGATCGCACAGGAGATCGGCTTGGTTGCCCAAGAGGCGGCGGTTCGATATAATCTTGCGGTGACATTAACACAACTGAGAGACACATCCGCCGCAATCCACGAAACCGAACAAGCGATCGCCTTGATCAAACAGCGTAATCTTCCTCAAAATGCGGCGGGAACAACGATCGCCCAGATGGAACACTTTTTAACAAGATTACGCGGGGATTGATTGACTTAGGGTTTGTGTAACCACCGATCTGACCTACAATAGGGTTTTTAACCAGTCAGATCAGGGGAGGGGTAAGCGCGTGTTTATCACGTTTGAAGGGATGGATGGGAGTGGGAAAACCACCCAAGCGCAATTGATCGCGTTGGCATTACGCGGTTTAGGATGGGAGGTGCTACTCACCCGCGAACCCGGGGGGACTCCGCTAGGCGATCAAGTGCGCGATCTGCTGTTGCAAAAAAATAGCGCCCCGATGAATCCGGCGGCGGAGTTTTTGTTGTTTTGTGCCTCACGAGCGCAACTGGTGAATGAGGTGATCCGTCCGCATTTGGCACAAGGCGGGATCGTGATCTGTGATCGTTATACCGATTCGTCTTTTGCCTATCAGGGCTTTGGGCATGGACTCGATCTGGATTATCTACGCCACATTCTGGATTTTGCAACCGGAGCGCTCTACCCAGATCTCACGGTGTATCTGGATATTTCGCCCAAAGAGGGCCTGAAACGGCGGGCGGCCGCCTCGCTATTTGGTGAGGAGATCAACCGGATCGATGAAATGGCCTTGGAATTTCATCATCGGGTGTATGAGGGCTATCGGCAAATCGGACTCGCCGAAACCGACCGATGGGCGCAATTTGACGCAACCCGCTCCCAAGAGGAGGTGCAACGGGCGATCCTCACCCTGTTGCAAACCCGTGCGCCGGCCCTGTTTCGCACCCATAAAACGAGGTCAAAATGACCGAGATCACCTTTAATATCACCGTAGACGGTGAAAACGACGATCCGCTGTTTGATGCGACGGCCGTTGACGATATGATCGATAGCACTCGCACCCAGATCCGTCAGCATATCCTTAAACGGGTGGGCGATCTGAAATGCGATCAACACGCGCAAGCGGCACGGGTGATCGTAAGTGGGACGTATTCGTTAGAATCGGAACAACTGGAGATTCAATACGGGATCGAAGCGTGTTGTAACGCGATGATCATGAAAACCGCTGCACTTCTGGGTAAAATGTAGCGCTCCGGTGCGTCTAGATCAGGAACAAGAGAAAAGGATAAACCATGAAAGATCAAGTGCCAACTCGTAGTATTGCCAGCAGCGAAAATTATGAGGTGTGGATCTCGGAAGAAGACGGCGAAACCCTCTATCACCTAGAATTGAACAGCGTCACCTTGCACTTCTTCCGCGAAGAATGGGAAGAATTGATCGCGTTGCTTGAAGAAGCAGCTAAACAATAACGTTGGCCAAGAGGGGGACAACGATCAATGGCAAGCGCACGACTCACCCGATTATTTATCGAAGCCATGGCGAAACACTTGCCACCTAGCGCATCTACTTTACGCCTCGTGGATCTGGACGGCAAGGCCGGCGCGATCCTCCATAGCTTGCGCGAAGATCTGGAGGTGATCGCATCCTCACCGCATGATCTGCCCGCCGAAAGTGTGGACGCGGTGATCGCTTATGATCACCCCTTGGCCGATGATCTGTTAACCGGCGCATTAAGCGCCTTGCGTCCGGGTGGGCGTTTGATCGTGGTCAATACCGCCGGAGAAGTCAATGAACGGGACGGTCAAACGCTAGAAGGCGCGGGTTATACCCGAATTATGGTGGAAGTCGGGATCGAATGCCCGACTCCGTTGGGCGTGTTGATGCGTGGCGAAAAACCGCATCAAACCGCCGATACATTGGCTCGGATTCAAGGCGTAGCCATGGAAGATCACGACGCGCTCACCCTAGGCGATTATCGCGGCCGTTACGTCTACCTGTTGATCACCCAGACTCCCAATAAACCCGTATGGGCGCTTCGTCCAGATGAGCCGATCGCGTGGCAAGCGGTGACAGTGGATGACACGCTGTTAGCGTTTAGCAGTTTGCCGAAAGCGGTGGGTTTTATGCAACCGGCCGTGATCGCGAACAAGATCCGCGATGTGAACAAAGTCGCTAAGTTCCGTAAAGAAGTGGCGCAAGCTTGGCCGCAACGGGTGATCTTAAACCCGTCATTGGAGTTATTGGTCGGCCGCAAAACCTCCTTGATTCCGATCGATCCGACCACGGCCGAAAAACCCGACGAATAAACTAAGGTTGGGCGTGGATCGCGCCGCGAATATCGGGATCGTCAAGGGGATGTTGTAACATCACCGACAACGCTTGATCGCGGCGTGCCTGATCTGCGCCCCAAAGTTGGGACAATAGCACCCGCTGATAAAGGCGCATAAACTCGTTTTCAAAGTGAAGCGTATCGCGGCACAATTCCCGCACCGCGGCCCACTCCTTGCGCGGCGGATGATACTGCCAACGATGCGCGTTGACGATCACCTGTTCCAACCAATCGGCCGTTTTACCGCCGATCCCCTCACGATAGTGACTGATCACATCGATCGCCCCGACCATGATCCGCGGGTATTGCGTGGCGATCAGCGCGATCGCACAAGCGCGGATCGCTTGCGCCCACCGATAGAGATCGGGTTGATCCGGATTGGCATAACCAAAAAAGGGTGCTTTCGGATCAGGGTACTCTAACGGCAAGCGGATCGGCGTGATCGGTCGAAAGGGGATGATCGCGTGACGATAGGTTTGATGCAGATGTGTCTCATACCAAGCGTCCACGGTGATCGGCGCGATCTGGTCACGAATGTCCGGGCCCTGTAATAACACGGCGGCATGGGAGAGGGCCGGATGCGGGGTGAATTGTAAGGCAAATTGATCGGTTAATTCGATCGTGATCTCCAGTGGAATCAAGGCCTTAATGGCCCGGATCAAGGCTTCCACGGCGGTGCGCTGTTCCCAATTCAGCGGACGGGGAAAGACCACGATCAAGGTGTGATCCCGGGGGATCGCCGTGCCGATGTGAAGATGATAATAGCTGATCGGGTGTGAGGGGAAGGCCGCCTCAAATGCGGTGATCGCGGCGGTGAGTTGAGTGTCCGTCATGGGTGATTAGGCCTGTGTGTGGGTTGATCCAAGGCCATTTTAACATGCGGGATCAACCTCGCATAGGCAGCCTAGCGGTGATTTTTGCATCTTATGACAACATCCGCTACAGTGAGGGATGACTTGTTCAGGTGTATTTAGGAATAAAAAGATGACCGTAAAAACCTTGGCATTGATCGCCCATGACGGCAAAAAGGCCGAAATGGTCGCCTTTGCCCTCAAACATAAAACCGTCTTGGAACGTTATCAGTTGATCGCCACTAGCACCACTGGTCAACTGTTACAGGATAAATGTGGCCTAGAGGTGACGCGGATGCTCTCTGGGCCGATCGGCGGTGACGCACAGATCGCGGCGCAAGTGGCCGAAGGCAAGATCGCCGCTGTGTTTTTCTTTGTCGATCCGTTGGGCAAACATCCCCATGACCCAGATATTCAAAGTTTATTGCGGATCTGTAACGCCCATGATGTGCCGTTGGCCACCAACCCGGCCACCGCAATGTTTATCATTTCGCCGCAAGCGTTGTAATCCGTTGATCCATTGTGAGCCTATTTCACCTATAATTACAGGTAAACCGTTCCTAACTAAAATAATGTGATGATCACCCATACAATTTTGATCTACAGTGACCGTTTTGAACAACTTGAGCCGATTTTTACCGCCACCTCTTATCGGATTTTTGCCCTCAGCGAGGAGAGCGATCTTCAAGCCGATCTGATCCTAGTGGATCGGCAAGCGACCCTCACCCAAGCGGAACAGGTATGCACGGACTTGCGCCGTCGCTATCCTATGACGAGTCAACTCTATTTGATCCCGTTCGATCAACTGAACGCGGCCGATCAGTTGTTAGCGATCGGGGTGTTAGATTGTTTCCCAGATCCGATCAACGGGCCGTTATTGTTAAACCGGATTCAAACGCTCTTAGACCTAAATACGCCCAAGATCCCGCTCAACATGCAAACCTTGATTTTAGAATGGCTGCATGACGGGGTATTTGTGTGCGATAAACACGGCAAGATCACCGCTGTCAATACCGCCTTGTGCGATATTTCCGGTTACACCAGCGAAAACTTG
The DNA here is from genome assembly GCA_025454525.1 of Anaerolineae bacterium. Classification (GTDB taxonomy): domain Bacteria; phylum Chloroflexota; class Anaerolineae; order Aggregatilineales; family Phototrophicaceae; genus JALOOG01. The sequence continues at coordinate 21,398 of JALOOG010000065.1, forward strand.
TTAGCGGGCGATGGACTCGCGTTGTTATTCGGAGAACCTTCTCTCGCTAAGATGCACGGGAAAGGACACTTACATCGCATTGTGCGTCCTGATGGCACGATCGTGCCGATTGAGATCACCCTCAACACATTGGGGCAAGGCGATTATATCGGCGTGATCTATGACCTTAGCGCCCGCCAACAAGTGCAGGCCTCTGAGGACAAATATCGCGATCTGTTTAACTCCGCCAATGATGCGATCATGATCGTGGATGTCGGAACACAACGCTTTTTAGATGTGAATAAAAACGCGGCGCGTTGGTTGGGGTATACCCGCGAAGAATTGTTAAACATGACCTTTGAGGCGATCGATGTGGTAGAAGAAGAAGCCGAACACGTCTATCGCGGTCTCTCTAACACCGGCCGGCTGATCTATGAGCAGTATTATCGGCGTAAAGACGGTAGCTTGTTGCCCGTTGAGGTCAGTAGCCGGCTCACCAAGTTTGACGGCCGGCAAGCGATGTTACATTTTGTGCGGGATATTAGCCAACGGCGCACGATTGAAGAAGCCGAACGCAATCAGCGCCGACTCTCTGAAGCGTTGCGCGATACGGCCGCCGCGCTTAACAGCACCTTGGTGATCGATCACCTCATGCACCGGATCTTAGAGTTGGTGGGATCGGTGGTGCCGTTTGATGCGGCGAATATCATGCAAGTGGACCATGATCAGACCGTGGTGATCGGTCATCGCGGCTATGATAAGTTTTTTAATGAGCAGAGTTGGTCACGCATCCGTTTACCATTGGAAGCCACAGCGACCTTACGTTGGATGGTTACGAACAAACGCCCGATCTGTGTGCCGAATACCCAATCATTTCGCGGTTGGGTGACAAAACCGCATCAAGAGTGGATCAAGGCGTATGTGGCCGCGCCGATTATCGTGGACAACGCCGTGATCGGGTTCATCAACTTGGACGGCACGCGGATCGGGCAATTTACCCAACAGCAGGCCGATCATCTGATGGCCTTTGCGAATCAGGCGGGCATCGCGTTACAAAATGCGCGCTTATTCCAACAGGTGCAGAATCATGCGGTGCAATTGGAACAACGGGTCACCGAACGTACCGCCGAATTGGTCAAGGCGAACACGGTGTTAACCGAACAGATGCGCGAACGCGAACGTGCCGAAAAAGCATTAGCCGAAGAACGCACGCTCCTTTGGACGCTGATCGATAACATCCCCGATGAGATCTACGTCAAAGACGTGGCCGGGCGCTTTATGTTGGTCAATCGTGCGCTCCAAAACCGGATGCTCAAACGTTACCCAGAGATGAACCTCTTAGGCAAGACCGATCACGACTTGCAAGGGCCTAATCCGCTACACGACGATGAACTAAGTTTGTTTGAAAGCGGCGAGTCGATCGTCAATCAAGAGATGATGTCGATCACCGAGGACGGTAATAAACGGTGGTTACTGGTGACAAAAGTCCCGTTACGCGATCCACAATCGGAGATCGTCGGCTTGGTCGGTATCAACCGGGACATCACCGACTTACGCGGCATGGAAGAACAATTATTGCATGTGGTCACCGGGGCCAACTGTCTGTTATGGCACGCCACAGTCGAACAACGGGATCATGAGTTTTTGTGGAATATGTATGTCTCCAGTGAGTCGGCGGCGAATCGCTTTTTGCCGTTGGTGATCGGTGAAAACGAGACTTATGTCCACGCTTGGCAACGGAGCATCCTCTCATCCGATTACAACCGCGTGCGAACGACAAGCCTAACCGCCCTCACCAATAACTTCACCAACTATAGCCAAGAATTTCGCTGTCGTCGGGCTGATGGCGAGATCCGATGGTTATATGAAGAAGTCCGGATTCGCCTACTCACCCCGAATCGTTGGAGTTTGGTCGGTGTGTGTACTGACATCACCGAACGTAAAGAGGCCACCGATGCCTTACAAAGCGCCTATGATGCGTTAGAACAACGGGTGGCCGAACGTACCGCCGAATTATCCAAAGCCAATCAGGTATTAAAAGAACAGATCGCGGAACGTCAACGCGCCGAAAAAGCCTTACGCGAAAGCGAGGCGCGTTTCCGGGCGTTGGTGGAACACGCCCCCGAAGCGATCGTGGTGTTTGATGTGTTTATCGATCGTTATATCGATGTGAATCAGAACGCTTCAGAATTGTTCGGACTCGAACGCAAACAATTGTTGTTATATGGCCCGTTTGACTTTTGTCCAAAGTATCAACCCAACGGCGCAAATTCTAACCTTTCGATGCGTGCCAAAATCCAAGAGGCCGTCAACGGCGGCACCCCCGTCTTTGAATGGGTCTATCTCAACTCACAACAACAAGAGATCCCGTGCGAGGTGCGTTTATTGTTGCTGCCAACTTCTGGTGAATTGTTGATCCGGGGCAGCATCACCGACATCACCGAACGTCGCCGCGCTCAATTGGCACTTGCCGAAAGCGAAGAAAAATATCGTTCTCTCACCAATCAACTTCCGCTTGGGATCTATCGCACCGATCGCGAGGGGATCTTAGTCCATGCGAATCCGGCGCTTGCCGCGATCTTGGGTTATGATCAGGTGGATCAGGTGATTGGATCATCTTTATTGCCGTTTTACGAGAATCAGATCGAACGGCGTAAATTTTTGACCGATTTTAATAGCGGCGAAAATCCGGTGATCCAAGGTGAATTTGAGTTGACCGCGCAAGATGGCCGCGATCTTTGGGTGCGTGATACCGGACGGATCATCCTGAACTTCAATAATGAAGTGGACTACATCGACGGGATCTTAGAAGACATCAGCGATAACAAGCGCGCACAACAGGCCGAACAAGAACAACGTCAATTAGCGCGGGCGCTCCAAGATGCAGCTGCTGATCTAAACCGGACGCTTGACCTTGATGAGGTCTTAGATCGCATCCTCAAACACATCATGCGGGTGATGCCGCCCCATGAAAAAGCGGGGATTCTGCTATTGAATCGCAATGGCTACTCCGCCCGCAACATCCGTTATCTGCATAAACAGGAGGGCATAGAGCGCATCAGTACGCATGAGATGTCCGATTTTCGTGAGATCCCCAACCTGCATTATATGTATGAGACCGGATCACCCGTCTATATCGGAGACACCGAGAGCGATCCGCGTTGGGTAAAATCAAATACCACCCTTCATGTACGCTCCTATATCGGCGCGCCGATCCGATCCGAAGGGCAAGTGATCGGCTTTATTAACCTTGAAAGCACCCACCCCCAAGTTTTTAATGAAGATTACGCGGCCCGCTTGCTCTCGTTTGCCAATCAGGTGGGGATCGCGATCCAAAATGCGCGCTTATATGAGGAAAGTCAAATTTACGCCCGCAATCTTCAACAATTGGTTGAAGAACGCACGGCGGAATTAAACACCGAACGCTTGCGCTTGTATACGATCCTCAACGCAATGACCGAAGGGGTCATGTACTACGATCAACACAATGTCACCCTGTTCACCAATAGCTCTCTTTGGCGGTTGACGGGTTATAAGGATGAAGAATGGCGATCACAAGCGGTCTTAAACCAGATCTTCCAGTTGAGTTCAGCGAAACAACGGATCTTCTGGCAAGATGTGGAAGAAGTCCTTTCGTTAAGCGGGGTGTGGCGAAATGAGGTCAAAATTCAACGCAAGGACGGGGCTGAATTTGACGCGGCCGTGGTGATCAGTCGGGTGGTGGGCGCGGAGGGGCAAAGTGTGGGATCGGTGATCGTGTTGCGTGACATCAGCCAACAAAAACAATTGGATCGTCAACGCACCAGCTTTATCGCTAACGCCTCACACGAATTGCGGACTCCGGTCACCAATATCAAAACCCGTTTGTACTTGATCCGCCGTCAACCGGAACGCTTAGAGGATCATCTCAAGATCTTAGAGAGTGTCACCGAACGCATGAAAAAATTGGTGGAAGACCTGTTTGATCTTTCGCGCTTTGAACATGGTATCTTGCCCATTGAGCGCCAAGTGGTCAAATTACAAGATCTATTGAGCGAGATCAGCTCGATTCAGCAACCTGAGGCCGAACGCAAACAGATCGATCTAACGCTCCGGCAGCCGACTGAAACCGTATTGATCTCGGTTGATCCGCCCCGTTTTACGCAAGTGATCACTAATCTGCTCACCAATGCGATCAATTACACGTCCAGCGGCGGCAAAATTGACCTTGAGGCCGAGATCAACGCCGATCAGGTGATCATCTTGGTGCGCGATACTGGAATTGGGATCGCGGCGGATGCGTTAGAGCAGATCTTCAAACCGTTTTATCGTGGTACCGAGGCCAGCACCGGCGCGGGACTCGGTTTGAGCATCTCGAAAGAGATCATTGAACTGCATGGCGGTCAGATCACGGTGAATAGCGAGGTGGGCGTGGGGACGTGTTTTAGAGTGATGTTGAATCGTGTCTATCGTTGAGCGTGTTTTCTTTTACAATCGGGGCGAATTTGCCAACTTAAGAAGGACAGGGGCATGACCTTAAAACAAGATGCGTTAGATTATCATCGTCGGGATCGCCCCGGCAAAATTGAGATCCATGCGACCAAACCGCTCTACACACAACGGGATCTTTCGTTAGCCTATACGCCGGGGGTCGCGGAGGCGGTCTTAGAGATCAAACGCGATGAACTGGCGATCTACGAATTGACGGCCAAGCCGAATCTGGTGGCGGTGGTTTCCAACGGCACAGCGATCTTAGGGCTTGGCAACCTTGGCCCTAAGGCCGCTAAGCCCGTCATGGAAGGTAAAGGCGTGTTATTTAAACGTTTCGCCGACATTGATGTGTTTGATATTGAGATCAACGCCCCAAGCGTTGAGGAGGTGATCGCCACTTGTCGGGCGATCGCGCCTACTTTTGGTGGGATCAACCTTGAGGATATCAAGGCCCCCGAATGTTTTGAGATCGAAGAACGCTTACGGGCCGAATTGGACATTCCGGTCTTCCATGATGATCAACACGGCACGGCGATCATCACCGGTGCGGCCCTGCTCAACGCGCTAGAGATCACCCAAAAGCCGATCGATACGCTGAAGGTGGTGATCGTTGGCGCGGGGGCGGCGGGGATCGCATCGGCCGAATTTTATGTGAAATTAGGCGTGCATCGAGAGCATATCACGATGTGCGATATTCATGGCGTGGTGTATCGTGGTCGTGCGGTGGAAATGGATCGCTATAAAGAGCGTTTCGCACAAGATACCCCCAAACGCACGCTCACCGAGGCCTTGATCGGTGCGGATCTGGTGTTAGGCCTCTCCGCGGCCGGCGCGATCAAGCCGGAGATGTTGCAAGGTATGGCGCATCAGCCGATCATCTTCGCCTTAGCCAATCCCACGCCGGAGATCATGCCGGATGAGGTGTATCGGGTGCGCCCGGATGCGTTAGTAGCCACGGGCCGAAGCGATTTTCCGAATCAGGTCAACAACGTATTAGGGTTTCCGTTTATCTTTCGCGGCGCGTTGGATGTCTATGCCCGACAGATCAATGAGGAGATGAAGATGGCCGCAGCGCAGGCGTTAGCCCGTCTCGCTCATGAAGATGTGCCGGATACGATCTTATCGGCGTATGGTCTCAATTCGTTGCGCTTTGGCCACAATTACCTGATCCCGAAACCGCTTGATCCGCGGGTGTTGTTGTGGGTTGCGCCTGCTGTGGCCGAAGCAGCCATGCAAAGCGGGGTAGCGCGTCGTCATTTGGATCTTGAGGCGTATCGGGAAGAGTTGATCCAACGGCAAGGGTTTAGCCAACAATTCCGAAGCATGATCATCAACAAGGCCAAACGTGGCCTCAAAAAGCGTCTTGTCTATCCGGAAGGTGAAGAACCCAAGATCATTCGGGCCGCTTCAATTGTGCAGGAAGAAGGGATCGGAACACCGATCTTGTTAGGCAATCCAGAGCGCATCCGCCAGTTGATCGATGAACTCGGCTTACGTTTTGATCCCCAGATCATCAACCCCGATACGAGTCCCCGTCAAGTGGATTATCAACGGGTGATCTATGAGCAACGCAAGCGTAAGGGGGTTACGCCGGCGGTAGCGCGATCGATGTTGCGGAGTCGCAATTATTTCGCGCCGCTCATGGTGAAAAGCGGCGATGCAGATGCGGTGGTGAACGGGATCACCCGTGAATATCCAGATGTGATTCGTCCGGCGTTACAGGTTTTTGGGACACGTCCCGAGACGCACTACGTCAGCGGGGTGTATATGATCGTGGTGCGGCGGCGGGTGTATTTTTTCACCGATACCACCGTGAATATCGATCCTGATGCCAAGGCGTTGGCCCAGATCGCGATCTTAGCAGCAGATTTTGCCCGATCTTTAGAGTTTGATCCGGTAGTCGCGATGCTTTCGTTCTCCAATTTTGGGAGCGTGCGCCATGCGTTATCCGACAAAGTGCGCCATGCGATGGAACTTGTCCGCGCACAACGCCCTGATCTGCGAATCGATGGTGAGATGCAAGCGGACACAGCCGTGATCGCCGCGTTGGCTGAAGATCGCTTTCCATTTTCGGCGATCCGCGATGCGAATGTCTTGGTATTTCCTGACTTGGGATCGGCCAATATTGCTTATAAGTTATTGGATCGCCTGACGGATGCTGAGGCGATCGGCCCGGTGTTGTTAGGCATGGGTGAGCCGTTCCAAGCGTTGCAAGCGGGGGATGATGTCGACTCGATCGTGGCGTTGAGTGCTTTCGCGGCCTTAGACGCGCAAAGCCGTTAGATCGTGCCTTGCTTCCAAAGCGTTTAGCCCAAACAGGTCTAAGCGCTTTGAAAAAGATCATCGATCAATGTTTTAAGGCTAACCTTCAGGATTTTTTTGACTAACCAAATTCTAATTTTTTGCTAGTCTAAAAAATGCTAAACTCCCAGTATCTTAAAAATTCTGGGAGTCTTTTCATGTGGAAGCATCGTGTTAGCGGTGTAAAAGCGTTTTATGTGATCTGGATAGCCTTGTTACTTTCTTTTACAGCTTCGGGGATTACACGCTTTGGTTTAAGCGTATGGGTATTTGATGAAACGCGTGATCCACAGGCCTTTAGCACGTTATTGTTTTTCGCCACGATTCCAGTAGCAGTCGGATCAATCTTTGCCGGCCCGATCGCGGATCGTTGGGATCGCCGCAATGTCTTAATCGTCAGCAACATCAGCGCGAGTTTGCCCACTGTGGCGATCATGGGTTTATATTTTGTTGGTCAATTGCAATTGTGGCATCTCTATGTAGCGCTTTTTATAAACGGGATCACGAGTGCGTTTCTCTTGCCTACCCTTGATGCAAGCATCCGTGTTTTAGTGCCATCGGATAAATTGGCTCAAGCGTCGGGTTTAAGCCAAATGGTACAATCTTTGGGGACGATCATCGCCCCACCGTTGGCAGGTGTATTGTTAATTGAAGCGGGATTAGGCTTGATCTTTGTGCTTGATTTTGTCACCGTGATCGCGGCGGCGTTGATTTTGTGGGTGGTAACGATCCCGCAATCGCCGCGTGTATTAGATCTTGAGGCTAAAAATGTGTGGCAAGATTTAGGGTTTGGCTTACGTTATATCAAGAGTCAGGCCGGTTTTGTCTTTTTAATTGGGTTTTTGACGTTGGTAATTTTCGCACAATCGTTTGTATATGCCTTAACCGGGCCGTTGGTCTTATCCTTTGCGAGTGAAACGGCGCTAGGTTGGGTTTATGGCGCTTTCGGCGTGGGCGGCCTGATCGGCGCAATCCTCATCAGTGTTACCGGAGGGATGCGCCCGCGTATGTATGGCATTTTGTTAAGCGCGATGGGCATGGGGATCACCGCGATCCTCGTGAGCCTACGGCCAGAGGTTATGTGGATTCTGCTAGGGGTATTCGGGTTTGGGATGGCGATGTCCGCCTTAATCACCTTGAACCGCACCATTTATCAAGAACATGCTGCCCCAGAGGTATTAGGGCGGATTTTTGCGTTTCGGGTGATTGTCGGGGTAAGCGCGCAAGCGTTGGGGTTACTTTTAGCGGGTCATCTCGCCGCAGCGGTGTTTGAACCAGCCATGTTGGAGACAGGTTCTCTCAGTCCAATTTTTGGTGATGTGTTAGGCGTAGGGGTTGGGCGTGGCGCGGCCCTATTGACCTTGTTAACCGGATTGGCGATCGTGATCCTCACGACGCTTTGTGCCTTGATCCCGGCCCTAAGACGGTTAGAGGACACCTTACCGGGCGGATTAAAGTCGTCAGTCAAGGGTTAAACCTGATTAGAAGTAACCTCAGAAAAGTTTTCTACCCATGGAAATATATCACCCTATCTACATATTTGGAGTTTTAGGTGGGAAGGTTTGAAAAAGAAGGGTTCAGAGGACCCTACAGTAAAGCGTTACAGTCAGTGTGTTTCGCTTGCGTTATTTTAAAGTCCGGTTTCATCAACTGCTGTGGGAGGGGGTCGTAGGGCTGTTTTTTGCCCTACGATTTTCCTTACTTTGGGTTTCGATACGGGTCTGTCCCTCTGACAGCCATTTATGGGGAGAGAACTGGCCCGCGTGACGTGGGAGAATGTGTCTCCATTCATGGGAGATTTTTGTAAGGTAACAACGTCGGTAAAGCGGCGATCAAGCGCATGGTGTCTAGGCTCACTTGGGTGACACGGCCGATCAACTTCACGATGTATTGTGGATCGTCGCTATACTGATTCGGATCGCTCACAATGCCGCTTCGATCATCTTTTTTCACTTGGTATTGATCGATGATCCATTCCAACGCGGATCGATTGCCTAAACGATAGTCAAAGGCGGCGGCCGAAATGCCGCGTAAGGTCAAGCTCTTATTCACCGCGATCGCATCCCGATCTTTGCTCAATTTGAGTTTTTCGACGCGATAGGACACCGGCCGATCCGGTTTCCACACATATTGCAGATCATACGGTGTGATCGACTCATAATTCAGGTGTAGATCCCCTAATTGTGATCCAATCGCGCTGACTGAACGGAAATCGGATAAGTAGGGGACGCGGGGCAGATCGCGTTTGAGGTTATCGGCATATTTTTCGCGATAGTCCGGATGATGCAAGACCCCGTAGACATAATAGAAGATGTCCCACTTGCTGATCGTCGAGTCGTGGTAGTGGGTTTGGAATTGTTTTAAGGCCCAATCGGTGATATTTTCACGGCGATTCGATCCGTCCTCATCGTAGGTATAGAACGGAAAGCATTGCGTTTTCTCTAAAATGTCTAGACACGGGATGAGATCGCTCATGAGTGTATGAAAGGGTTTGTTACTTCCGATCCCAGATACACAGATGACCCGATTTTCCCGTTCAATCTCTACCGTTGGGAAAATACGCGGGAGAATATACCGTCGCTCATTTAACAGACTGTCAAAATAAAGGTATCGCTTTGAGAAGGGGCGATAATAAGAATTTCGGATCTGACTCGCTTGA
>JALOOG010000193.1 GCA_025454525.1 Anaerolineae bacterium
TCAACCCGTAGCCGTTCCCCAATATGAAAGCGTGGAAGGCGATAAGAGTGCATTTTAATAACCTCGAATGGTGGTTTAGAAAGAAGTATTTTTCGTACAGGCTAGAGTTAGAGTATAAACGTGATCCGGTGAATAAACGGCTAACGTTGTTTTAAGGTTGGTTTTAAAGCGCACGATCGTTTGATTAAAGTGGCCTAAGGGGTTATGGAGGTTTGATCGCATCCTTTGATAAATATACCCTTAATTTTAATCCCTCAATGCAGCAGTAGCTCACTTGTGTGTTAAACTTAAACGTATCATTGAAGTGCAACGCAAAGCTCAAACCTGATGACACCGACTTTTGCCTCTGGGCGCGTAATCACCTTTTTGTTGGCGGTGATTCTCTTGAATCTCACCTATCCGATCACAACGCAACAAACGATCTTCACCTTGCTGTATCCGATTTTATATACCCTTGTGTTAGGGACAGGAATCTATACCGTTGCGGTGCGCTTTCGGCGGTTTGTCATTGCATCCATTTTAGCGGCCTTCACGGCCGTCTTGATGCTGATTTGGGTCTTAAATCCTTCTGATCCCTTGCCCACGTTGGCGGGGTTGAATGCGTTGGTCTTATTCCAAGCGTATTTATTAGCGGTATTGTTGGAATACGTCTTTTCGGCCCGATCGGTGAATCGCGATGTGTTGATCGCCGCGATCACGATTTATGTGCTGATCGCGGACATCTTTACACCGTTTTATATGTCAATTGAGATCATCAGCCAACAAACGATCGGGCAACCCGCCTTTATCTTAGCGGCAACCCCTGAAGTTCCGGTGCAATGGCAAAACCTGATCTACTACAGTTTTGTCACGCTCACCACTTTAGGGTATGGGGATGTATTGCCGGTGTCGTTATGGGCGCAAGCGTTTGTCTCAATGGAAGCGGTGATCGGTGTTTTGTATATCGCGATCTTGATCGGGCGGTTGGTTGGTCTATACACACAAGAAAGGATCTCCCATGTTGTATGACATTACCCGCACGGTTTCAACGCAATTAGCGGTTTGGCCGGGCGATGCGGCTTATCAAGTCCAACCTGTGTTAAAGATCGAACAGGGTCATTCGGTGAATTTAACCACCCTGATCATGAGTCCTCATACCGGCACACACAGTGATGCCTATTATCATTATCAAATTGACGGCGCTCATCCGGCCGAAATGCCTTTAGACTCCTATATTGGACGCGCTCATGTCGTCACTGTCCACAAAGGTCGTGGTGAACTGCTCCCCGAAGATTTTGCCCATGTCGATTTAACGGGTTGTGAACGTCTGTTGATCCATAGCCGCGTGAGTGATCTTCCGGATAGCGCGTGGGCCACCAAATTTGTATTTTTGAGCGTCCCGTTGATCGATTGGTTAGCCGATCTGGGTGTGCGTTTGATCGGGCTAGACTCGCCGTCGGTGGATGACTTTGAGAGCAAAGATCTGCCGTGTCATCATCGCTTGTATCAGCGTGGCATGGTGAATCTGGAGTCGCTCAACTTACGCGATGTGCCGGACGGGATCTATGAGTTGATCGCGTTGCCACTGAAATTAGATCTTGCGTGTGGGTCGCCCGTGCGGGCCGTTTTAAAGACGCTTTAACTCGTGTTATAATCCCCCTTGATTGGGGATGGTTATGTTTGCAGCCAGTAGTAATCAACGCCGCGTCTTGGTGACTGGGGGCGGCACATTTTTAGGGAACACGATTGCGTCCGCGCTGTTAGGTGAAGGCGCAGAGGTGACTTTGTTGGTACGCCCCGGCGCAGAAGAGCGCATCGGGGTGTTAGCCGATCATGTACGTTGGGCCGTGGCGGATGTGTGGGATGTGGCAGCGTTGCGCGGACGCGCCCGCAATCATGGTTGTGTGATCAACACCGTCGGAAGTTTGATCGCCGATCCGGTGCAAGGACTCTCGCATCATCGGCTCAATTTTGTCTCGGCGCGCAACGTGATCAATATGTGTGTGAGTGATGGCGTGCCGCATGTGATCCTCCTCAGTAGCGCCCGTGCGCCGTGGTTAGATGGGCAGTATCTACACGCCAAACGCGAGGCCGAACACTATGTACAGCGTGTGGGAGTGAATGCCAGCATCATCCGCGCCCCTCTGGTTTATGAACGCGGCCGATCCCGCCCCTTGTTTTTTGAGTTTATGAGTTTGTTTGGACGACTCCCGCCGTTCGCTTGGTTAGGATTTGCCCGAATTGCGCCGATTCCGGTGGATGTATTGGCTCGGGCCGTGGCGCGGATCGCGCTTGAACCCCGCCGCGATAAGACGATCTACTATGCCGCAGATCTCCGACGCAAAAATACCCGCGATGAATTGCGCTTAGGGCGAATCAGCTTACCAGATCAGCCCGTGATCCCCCAAGTGAAAAGCCCGTTGCTAGAAGATGAAGCGCCGTTTGGGTGGACACCGCCACGGGTCTAAGGATCTGTTTAGCCAATTCTACACTGAAATTTCACTAGTAATTTTAGACTGTCTCTATCAATTGAAGGTCACGTACTCCGATTATTACGATTGCGTCTAATCACCATGGAGTAGAAAAAAACGTGCCAACGATTGACAAAGCAGTGCAGTCGTCGTCCCTGCTTGAATTAGAGATAGAGGGTCAACAGACTCCCGATACAGCCGATTTACCAGAGGTGATACAAGCGCTGATGCGATTGATCCAGCGAATCTACGACGACCAACATGAACATTGTCCCACTTGTGGTGAAGCGATCGATCACTATTTGCAGGTGGAAAATCGCATCTATGCGCGCCCGTGTGGGCATCCTGTAGAGCCGAAGTAAGTAGCGTTTGCAGGGGCAGCCAATGATAGGCTGTCCTCTAAATTTGATGAAGGATCTAAGCGTATGGCCGAGCATCCGTATTACGAACAAGACTTTGCCAACATTGATTTTCGTAAGTACCCTGAACGGTATCAGGTGGGCAAAGGGGAACAAGGGGTGTTGTTGGTGGAACCGTATAAATCGGAGATCTTGCCCTATTGGCGCTTTAAAACGCCGGAGATCGCGCAACTTTCCGCCGATTCGATCTACAACTTGTTTTTGCAATACAAACGGGATCATGACTTCGTGGGAATGGATATGGCGCGCAAATATTTGCAAATGGGGTTTACCCGTTCGCGCCGTTATGCCAATCACAAGAGCGGACGTAAATATGGGCCGGATGGGGAAGAATTGCCGCGTCATGAAGACCGTGTGAAAGCGGAATCGGCGGCGATCTTTTACGCAAAGTATGTAGAGGCCCGCGATGATCCCGATTATCAACGGATGCGCCGTGAACATCAGGAAAAATATGGTTAAAGCGCCCAATGCTTTAGAGGGAAAATAAACGCCTATGGGTGACCCTAGGCGTTTATGGGTGTTTTAGACAATTCTTAACATTCTTAAAATGACAAATTCTATGACATTAGGTTGACCTTTTCTAATCCCCGTGTATAATACCCCTTGAGTCATTACCGTTCGCATTGTAAATGCGCTTGTTCCCGACGAAAGGAGGAAGTGCGGTGGGCTGTGAAACGCAGCTTGCGCGCCACTTTCTTATGACATCTCATCAACCAAGGCTGGAGAACGATATGGATCAACCCACAGCCACCGAAACCGAAATCCAAGATCCAAACACCCTATCGGACACGCAATTGCGTTCCGATGAATTGGCCGCGCAAGTAAGCGATGATGTGCCAAGTGCGGTAGAAAACATTAACACCGACGACATGCTCACCCACCAAGACGCGGGCGAATTATCGTCAAACACGACCGCAACCACGCCCAAAGTAACCAAAGGGCAGTTGGTGGAAGGCACGATCACCGCCACCACGCCGACCTCGGTCACGGTTGATCTGGGTGAAGGCGTTGAGGGTGTCATCCCCGGACGTGAACTAGAGCGCATGAGCCGTAAGATGTTGGACGGACTGCGGGCTGGGGAAAAATTATATGTCTTTGTGGTGAACCCTAACTCCAAAGACTATGAAGGGAAAGCGTTGCTTTCGGTCAACCGCGCCCTTGAAGAAATGGACTGGAAACAAGCGGAGCAATACCGCGCCAGTCAAGATGTGTATGAAGGGCATGTGGCCGGTTATAACAAAGGCGGCTTGATCGTGCGCTTTGGACGCTTGCGTGGGTTTGTGCCACAAAGCCAGATCAGCGAGGAACGCCGTCAATTGGTCGAATCGCAAACCGAAGGCACGCCCGAAGACCGCTATAGCAAAATGGTCAACGACCCGATCAGCGTGAAGGTGATGGAAGTGGATCGCGCCCGTAACCGCTTGATCTTGTCGGAACGTGCGGCGACTCGCGAAGTCCGCGAAAAACGCAAAGAGGACTTGATCGGGAAGCTCAACGTAGGCCAAGTGTTAGAAGGCCGCGTGGTCAGCCTAGAGGATTTTGGCGCGTTCGTGGATGTGGGGGGCGCGGAAGGGCTCGTGCATACCACCGAGATCTCATGGAAACACGTCAATCATCCGAAAGAAGCCTTACGGATCGGCGAAACCGTGCGCGTAGAAGTGATCAGCGTGGATCCGGACCGCAAGCGGATCGGCTTGAGCATGAAACGCCAAGCCAGCGATCCTTGGGATGAAGTGGCGATCTCGTATAGCAAGGGTCAATTGGTGCAAGCGACGATCACCAAACTCACCAAGTTCGGCGCGTTTGCCCGTTTGGTGGATGCTCCAGATATTGAAGGCCTGATCCACATTTCAGAATTGTCGAATCAACGGGTGAATCATCCGCGGGAAGTGGTCAAAGAAGGCGAAAAATTGACCTTGCGCGTCGTGAAGATCCTCGTAGAAGAACGCCGGCTTGGCCTTAGCTTGAAACAGGTCAATTCTGCGGAATACCTCGACATTGACATGAAAAATTACTCCTCCGACGGAGATAAGTAAGCCAGCACAGGGCGGGGTTTCCCGCCCTATTTTGTTAACGCTTTGCCCATACCGCGTATAACGGATCGCTCATCCGATGCGTTTTTTGCGTTGAGTCGATCTCGCGCCACGCCGCTGATCCCTCAAAGTAGCGTGTGACGAGGGCGAGATGTTGTGCATCGGTGGTCGCTAACCACACTGCAATCGCCTTAGTGGGAAAACAGCGATTCGAGAAACTCACCACAAACACACCCCCCGGTTTTAACACCCGATACACCTCTGCAAATACCTCAAACGGACGGGTTAGATATTGCACCGACACCGTACAGAAGGCCGCATCAAAACACGCCGCTTCAAATGGTAATTGTGGATCGCGATTCAGATTATGCACGAGTGATTTATGCAATTGTCGGTTATCGCGCATCTCATCGGCGTTCATGCCGAGTCCGATCACCCGTTGCGGTTGGAGCGTTTCAGGTAGATGAGAGCGCCAACTGCTCATCAGATCCAGATACACGCCGTTGGGGGGTAATAAGCGTCCGAACAACTCACCTAATGCTTGAATGGCGTGATCGTCAATGTGTACCACTTTGCGCGGATACACATAAAACAAGTCGTCATCGGTGGGATCTTGTCGCTCAAAATATTCTGCTGGAAAAGGATTTTGGATCATCCGGTGCTACTCCATTAAACCTAAGTCGTCATCAGAGGGATCTATTTAGCTATTCATGAGCAATGAGGACGGGGTGCAAAGGTCATCTTGAGAGTTTCAAGGATGGAAAGAGGTTAGCATAAAGTCTAGCCCACGATCCGAACGAAACCCTCCGTTACGCTTAGGCGATAACTTGTGCTTGAATAAAAGCCTATTCACAAGCATGAGTTACGATCAAGTCTTGCAAATCGCAAATATGATGCGCTGTCATCCACTCATCACTTATTTGAGTGTACTTCTTTTTGCCTAACTGGCCAACCTCTCAGGGATAGCTGAATAGATGTATGGAGGGAATGGCCCGCATGGTGTGTTATCATTCCGGTAGGGTGTCGATCAAGCGCATGGTCTCTAGGCTCACTTGGGTGACACGGCCGATCAGATTCACGATGTATTGCGGATCGTCGCTATACTGATTCGGATCGCTCACGATGCCGCTTCGATCGTCTTTTTTCACTTGGTATTGATCGATGATCCATTCCAACGCGGCGCGATTGCCTAAGCGATAGTCAAACGCGGCGGACGGAATGCCGCGTAAGGTCAAGCTGTCGTTCACGGTGATCGCATCGCGATCGCTGTTCAATCGGAGTTTTTCGACGCGATACGACGCGGGACGATCCGGTTTCCATACATATTCTAGGGAATAGGGCGCGATCGTCTCATAATTCAGATGCAGTTGTGCCAATTGTGACCCGATCGCGCTCACCGATCGAAAATCGGCTAGATACGGGACGCGGGGTAAATCGCGTTTGAGGTTATCGGCATATTTTTCGCGATAGGCGGGGTGATGCAACTGTTTTAAGGCCCAATCGGTGATATTTTCACGGCGGTTTGAGCCGTCCTCATCGTAGGTATAGAACGGAAAACATTGGGTATTATAAATCGATTGAACTTCCGGGATCACATCCGTGATGATACAACTAAACTCTTTTTGTAAACCCGAACCATTACACGCGATCACGCGGTTTTCGTGTTCCGTAGC
>JALOOG010000194.1 GCA_025454525.1 Anaerolineae bacterium
TTCGTTTTTTTTCAGATGAAGGTGTAGAGTTCATCCTGCTCAATCCCCGTTACCGCTTCCGGATGTGACGAGGTATTCATCCAGTTGGCAACCGCCTGATGCACCACGCCAAGATGACGGGTAATGCGTTGTAAGTTCATCCTATCCACATACCGGCGAAGGGCTTGCTGGCGCATCTGTTCTGGATAACCTTCTTGCTTGGACTGCGGCGTATCGCGCCGCTGGCAAAGTTGTCCACCCGCTGGCGTGTGACCGACTTTCACTTGACGTGTCGTTTCTTGGTGGTGAGGACAGGTATTTATCACCTCATTTTAACCTCTATACCCTTTTTTAGTCACTCCCAACATCCAGAGCAGGTAAACGAAGCATTCGTCTACACCCCTAGCGCCCTCACCGCGACTCCCAACAAAAGCAAAACCTATTGTTTGGAAAAAGATTATTTCCCTAACCGTAGGGCAATCGTAGGGTTTGCGTCATCCAAGCAACTGAATTATTTGAGACAATAGACTTGTTTTCTTCACCATGATTGTATAAGGAGGCCCCTGTGAGAAAACAATTTTTTGCGTTGCTTACCCTCTTGATCCTAAACATCAGCTTGATTCGGGCGAATGCACCGGAAATCTTAAGTTTTGATAGCCCGATGAACGGTGTGTCCAGAGCAGCCTTAGAGGCCCGTACTGCTCGCATTCCGGTGTCTTGGACAACCGCACATCGTCCGTTCTATACGACTCTGGTCTTTGAGCAGATCCTCACTGATGGCACGGTGATCAACGTCGAATTACCGCGCCCAATTCCGTGGGTAAACTCCAATGGCAACGGAGTCGCCGCCCCGATCCTCCCGATGGGATCACCACAACAGATCCAATTGCGCGTCCGGTTGATCGATCTGTTCAATGGTATGGTGTACGATCAGGCCTTTTTACCGATCGCGATCACCGATGCGCCGTCTACCGGATCACCGACCGCTAAACCGGCCTTGCTTGCTTTTGGCCTCGATCAAACACGAGTGCGTCGTCTAGATCTGCAAGAGGGGACGGCCCGTATTCCGGTACAATGGCGCAGTGTGAATCGTCCGATCACGGCGACCTTTTTCTTTGAGCAGATCCTGCCGGATGGACGGGTGGTGAATGTGGAATTGCCACGCGCTACCCCGTGGGTGAATAGTAGTGATCGTGGCATGATTGCGCCGATTGACCCCGGTCAAGGACATAGCACTTTACGTTTTCGCGTGCGGATGTACGATCTGCTTTTTAGACGTTTATACGATGTGCGTGAGATCAGCGCGGAGATCATGGATGAGGGATTCATTGCCATTCGGCAATTTACGACCACCGTTGGCTTTTTAGAGCCGATTCTGTTGCGAGAGCGGAATCAATATGTTCCGGTATCGTGGAATGTGTCCAACCGACCCGAAGGGACGAATCTGGTTTTTGAACAGATCTTCACGGATGGATCACGGGCGAATATTGAATTACCACGCGATTTTCTGATCGTGCCGTCCAGTGGTGAAGGCACGCTACAGCCATTCTATCCGGAGGGACTCTCTGAAGTGGTGATCAGTTTACGAGTGGCCGATCTTCAGACAAATGACACGCTTGCGGAACAAATTATCCGGATTCCCATTGGCACATTTACAGCGAATGAATGGGTGATCCAAAGTGGGAATTTGTGTTATGGCGGGCGATATCTGCCAGAACGAGGTGTGCGTGTCGGTGGTGTGGTACGTGTCGAACGTTATAATAATGCTGCCCCGTTGGAACTTTTGAACAGTTATGATCCGACGAACAACCGCTTTTTGAATTCGATCTCCACCGGCACGACTTTAACGATCACCGAGGGCCCGTATTGTCGTTACAGCGCCCCAGATGCAGAGATAACGACGCGGTTATGGCGTGTGAACGCGAACGGTCAAGACGGTTGGGTGATGGAATATTTACGCGGTAACGGTTGGCAAACCTTACACCTGTCGCCGATCGATGCCCCGCCGTTAGGGGTGATCACCATTGAACAGTTCACCGTTAGCCCGACAACCGCGCAACCGGATGAAGAAATCACACTCACTTGGCGGATGACCAATGCCGAACGCGCTTATATCAGCGCAGCAGGGACGAATTACGATAACTTGTCATCAGAAGGATCGCTCAAGGTGAGGGCGCGGGAACTGTTATTCGTAGGCAATCAGACCGAGATTACCTTAAACGCCTTTGACCGACAAAACAACAGCGCAAGCCGCGTCGTTACCTTCACAGTGATGAGTACCGCACAAATCACTCAATTCAGCGCCTCACCCGAAAATCCACCCTCAAACGGTATGGTGACACTCACTTGGGCGTTAGAAGGCACGACCAACGGTAAAATCATCTGGAATGCGAATCCGAGTCAAGTCTCGGTTGATCTGACTTCGATCACCACGGACACCGGATCGTATCAGGTGCAATTGTTGGATGAGTATCGTCCGTATGTGTTCACCCTGATGATCACCGATAGCACTGGGATCACCGTCACCCGGGATCTGACGGTATCCCCTAGTTGTCCCTACCTTTATTTTGCCAATGATCCGACGGCACAAGCGGACACTTGTCCAACCAGCGCGCCGCTTACCCGAAATTCCGCCTATCAGACATTTGAAGGGGGATCGATGCTCTGGTTAGAGGGCATGATCTGGGTGTTAACGCCGGATGGACGTTACACGCGCTATGCGGATTGGAGTGGCGTGAATTATACGATCGAAGACACACCCCCTCCCGGTTTATATAAGCCTGAACGCGGTTTCGGATGGGTATGGTCACAAAATAACCTACGCGATTCGATTGGTTGGGCGATCGCATCTGAACAAGGGTATACGGCCACTTGGCAGCAGATCGAACAGCGGGGATCACATCGGATGCTGATCGGCGCGATCTACGTCCGCTTACCGGATGGCCGCGTGATCCGCTTTGATTCGGATATGACATGGCGTGCGATCTAATCTAAAATCATGGGGCGATCCGATTAGATCGCCCCATTTGAGTTAGATCACCGTCCAAAAGGACTCACTTAGGTACTTATAGGCATTATCGGGGAACAAGGTGACAATCACACCACTTTCCCCTTGTGCAGCGACCTGTTCGGCCACTTGTAACGCGCCAACCATCGCCGCGGCCGCGCTGATTCCCACCAAATAGCCTTCTTCCCGTGCTAAGCGTCGGGCCATGTCATAACTTCTTTCGGTGCTGATCGGTAGATCGGCATCCGGCAAAGTGGGGTTATAGATCGCCGGACGGATCGCGGTGGGCATATGTTTCCAGCCTTCCACACCATGAAACGGCGAGTCAGGTTGCAATGAGATCACCTGAATCTGTGGGTTAAATTCACGGAGACGTTTTCCTGTCCCCATCACCGTTCCACTGGTGCCGAGTCCAGCCACAAAATGGGTAACTTTGCCCCCAGTCTGTAACCAGATCTCCGGCGCGGTGGTGTGATAATGCGCCTGCCAATTGGCCGGATTACTATATTGATCGGCGTAGTAATAGCGGTGTGGATCCGCGCTCACCAACTCACGGGCTGCCAAGATCGCACCATCGGAGCCTTCTAGCGGATCGGTCAAGACCAGATCTGCACCATAAGCGCGCAAGATCGCGATCCGTTCGGGGCTTGCGTTGGCGGGTAAGCATAGTTTGACGCGGTAGCCTTTGGCTGCGCCGATCATGGCGTAAGCGATGCCCGTGTTGCCACTGGTGCTATCTAATAAGATCTTGTCATGCGTGAGTTTGCCGGATCTTTCGGCCTCTCGAATGATGTTTAAGGCGGCGCGATCTTTGACACTGCCACCGGGGTTCGTCCATTCCGCTTTCGCATATACCCGTATCGTTTCCGGTAGGTGTGCAGTGATCCGACGAAATGCTAAGAGCGGCGTATTGCCGATTTGTTGTTCAAGGGTGGTGCTGCTAGGCGTTGCATAGGTTGTGGGTAAAGCCACCATGATGATTTTGATCCTTGTCCTGTCATCGATCACACAATAAAAAAACCGGAAGGCGACTCATAAAAACAGCGTGGTTCGCGCACCCAAATGACTTTGGGGTCGTCCCACGCTGGAGAGTCGCTTCCGGCTGAATGAACGTGTCCCGTGTTAGGGATCACGCTTAAAGGTCAGAACAGCGGTCTGTCGTCGCGGCTAACGCCCCGGCTGATGACAGACACAACAACAGAGATAAGTAAACATCACAACATCCAAATGGATTGAACTGATCATTGATCTTGACTATAGTCTAGCTAACGCGAGTTGTCAACCAACTCGGCACTACTCAATTGGACGCGCATGATCGATGCACTCTTACGTAAATTTCTTAATACAATATCCATCACTTCTCCACACTTTTGGATAAACTCAAGAGAGCGTCATTTATCTCAAAACCCCCAAAGGAGATGACCATGTTTCGAGGGTTTTTGTCTGTTGTGTTGTTGATGCTGTTCTCAATCAGCGCCGAAATTGATCCGACCCAAGCGCAAGCGGAAGATTGTCCCACCGATTTATTCTTGGAAGTGAGCGAATTTCCCGGCCCCGGCGCAAATTATCCCGATCCAATCTTGCGAGTCTCATGCGATGATCGCGAACTGGTGATCGAAAGCAACACGATCCCGCATTACGAATTTACCCAGATCACCCCGAATCCCTTGCAAGCGAGTAACGTCGTGTTTCGCGTCCCACTCGAACCGGAATATAGCGAAGAACCGTCCCCGATCCCGTTATTGGGCATGATCGGGATCGCGATCAATGGGGTGGTGCTGTATGGGCCAAATGAAGCACAACAACCGGCTAACGAAGCGTATGGTGATCCGGTCTACAACGGGATTATGGATTTCTGTTTGGGACATACCTCACAAACCCAGTATCACTATCATGCCTTATTGCAAACCTGTTTTTACGAAGATCTCAGCGAAGATGCGGTGAGTCCGATCATCGGTTATGCGTTGGACGGTTTCCCGATCTACGGCCCGTATGGGTGTCTCGATGAAGCGTGCGAGGAAGTCGTGCAGTTCCAAAGTAGTTATGAACAGATCGCCGATCCTACCATGAACGCATGGGACGCTTACGAGTTTGTCGCACAAGAAGACCCGATCTACTTAGATGAATGCAATGGCCGTTTTCAACCAGATGGATCGTATGGGTATCATGCGACGGAAACCTTCCCCTATATCTTAGGCTGTTATCATGGCGTGGTGAGTGGCACGATCAACGGCCGCTTGATTGAGGCGGTAGGTTGGGAAGAATTTCAAGCGAATGGCGGTCAAACTGGCGGCGGTCAAGGTCAAGGTGGACAAGGCGGTGGTCAGGGCGGTCAAGGTGGGCAAGGCGGAGGACAAGGTGGCAACGGGAATCCACCCCCTCCTCCGCCTGGTGGTGGTGGCGGGAATCCTCCGCCGCCGCGTCCTTAGTCTAATTTAAGTTCAAAAGCGGTCTGATTGGTGTTCAGACCGCTCTTGATTCGGTATAGTTCTGACTCAAAAATATGAGGAGTCATCTAGATCATGCCGACGATTTTACGTACCCCCGATGAACGGTTTCAACACCTGCCGGATTACCCCTTTGCTCCCCATTATCTGCAAATTCAAGGCGCACGGATGCACTATGTCGATGAAGGCACAGGAGAGGTGATCTTGTGCTTGCATGGTGAGCCGAGTTGGTCGTTTCTCTACCGCAAAATGATCCCGATTTTAGCGAAAGATCATCGTGTGATCGCGCCGGATTGGATCGGCTTTGGCAAGTCCGATAAATTCGCGGAACAAAGCGATTATAGCTTTCAAGGGCATCGCGACTCCTTAGTCGAATTGATCGATGCGTTGGGTCTTGAGCAGATCACCTTGGTTTGCCAAGATTGGGGCGGGTTGATCGGGTTACGCGTGGCCGGAGAAATGCCCGATCGTTTTGCGCGTCTGGTGATCATGAACACCGGAATGCCAGACGGCACAGAGCCGATGTCCGATGTGTTGGCCATGTGGCGGGAATATGCCGCCAATACCCCGGATCTCCCGATCGGCATGGTGATCGAACGTGGATCGGTGCAATCGCTCCCGCCAGAGGTGATCGCCGCTTATGATGCGCCATTCCCAGAGGCCCGTTATAAAGCGGGGGCGGCGGTATTTCCGTCCCTGATCCCGACGATGCCAGATCATCCCGATTCGTTGGCGATGCGGGCGGCGCGGGAGTCATTGCAAACGTGGACAAAACCTGCCTTGATCATGTTTTCGGATGGGGATCCGATCACCGCGGGTGGGGATCGCTTTTTCAAGCGGTTGTTACGTTCTACAGAAGCGCAAGTGATCCCGATCGAAAATGCTGGCCATTTCTTGCAAGAAGAACAAGGCGAACACCTCGCACAGCAGATCCTCGCGTTTAT
>JALOOG010000195.1 GCA_025454525.1 Anaerolineae bacterium
ATAGATCCAACTTTCGACTCCCCGCGCCGCATATTCCCATTCGCGTTCGGTAGGCAAACGCGCCCCGCGCAATTCGCAAAAATCACGCGCCTCAAACCAGGTAATGTCCTCTACTGGACGATTTTCACCGGAATAATCACTTGGATCAGCCTGCACACCCCCTAACCGCGCAAATTGCCCTTGGGTCACCTCGGTTTGATCGATCCAAAACGTCTGATCGAAACATTGTTCATGGACTGGGATCGCATCCGAGAAATCGGTGCTGCCCATGCTAAAACAGCCCGGTGGGACTAAGACCATCGGCACGCGATCCTCAAATTGGTGGATAAACGGCGGCCAATCGGCGTTGGTCGGATTTTCTAAGCCTCTAAAAGCCTCGGCGCGCTCTAATGCCGCTTCTAAGGGAGTTAGCGTCGGACTTGCGGTCGGAGTCGGCGTATCCGTCCATAGCGTCGCAGTCATGGTGAGATCGCGAAAATGGCTTTCGGTCGCGGTCTGGGCCTGTTCGGTGCGATAGGCCTCAATACTGGCGGTGATGTTCGGAGTCGGGGTGCTAGTCCACAAGGTTGCCGTGGCCGTTTGATCGACACTCGCTTGCGTGCCGATCGCCTCGTCGGTGATCCGTTGCGCTAAGGTCGCTTCGGCATTCAATGTCGCTTGATCGATCGTCGCTTGCGCGTCTAAGGTACCGACGATCTGTGGGACGCTTAAAACTTCGGTGGGAGAGGGTGTGATCGCTATGGTGGGTGTGGTCAACAAAGCCAACGCGGTTTGAGTCTGGCTTTCTTCACGCAACCGTCCATCGATCCAAGGGAGCAAGCCGAAGATCCCGATCAGCAGTGTGACGATCAGTGTCATTACCCCCAATACCAGCTGTAAGCCCAAACCCCGTTGCGCGATCTGGTTAGCCTCTTGTTGCAATTTGAGCGCTTCTAATTCGGCCGTGGGTTTGGCTAAGGGCGGGGTATCGATTGGCGGCGCATTTGGATCGCGTGTGAGCGGGATCTCTTTAAGTGGCTTAGGCGTGGCCGGTTTCCACAAGGGGCGCGTCCGCTTGGCTAAACTCAATTGTTTACGGATCGCGGCGGTCAAACGGGCGACCGCCTCACCATCACGCGGGCCATCCTTCATATCGATCCATTGGATATCATCCAATTCATCGGTGAGTTCAGTGCGATCGCGCACCTGCACGGTGATGATCCGCTTTTGTAAACGGCGCGCTTCGGTGAACTCCGCTTGACAATAGCGCGATTGCACCGATTCATTCGACAAGAGGTAGATAAACACCTCGGACTCCGCGATTCCGGTGAGGATCGCATCCCACCACGAGTCGCCGCCGATCAACCCGTTCGGGCTTTGATCGTGCCAGATCTTCAGTTCGGGAAAAGCGAGTTGTAATTGCCGGATAAACGCATCGGTAAACTGTGCATCGACTCGGCTGTAAGAGACAAACACTTGGGCCATGATTAGATCTCAAATAATGCGACGATTAAACAAGATTATGCCGGATAATGCGTTATCTTGCTAATACGATGAGCGGGCGCATCGAAACCCAAGTGAGCTATCCGTGAAGATCGGCGGGTAGAAAAAGCGCAAGGCCGCCGAAAAATCCCCGTTTTCACCAAAGTTCCAACCGATCCCACGAAAGATGCGCGGTGTGGTGGGATCGGTCGGATCTTCACGGCCATCATCCGGTGAATAGGGATAACCCTGATAGATCGTGCTTGTCCATTCAGCGACATTGCCGATCAGATCCGCCGCGCCAACCCAAGCATTGCCCGCCGGAACAGACAAAACCCACCGCGTCATGTCCGGAGGTTGATAGGTATAGACGGCCAAATTCCGATTCGGCGGATAGTCGCCCCAAGGATAGACCCAATTTTCAACTCCGCGTGCGGCATATTCCCATTCGCGTTCGGTGGGCAAGCGCGCTCCGCGCCTCGCGCAAAAATCGTGCGCTTCAAACCAAGTGATGTTTTCGACCGGAAGGCGTTCACCCGCAAAACGTGGCGGTTGGGCGCTTTGGCCGCCTAAACGCGCAAATTGACCCTGTGTCACCTCGGTTTGATCGATCCAAAACGCCTGATCGAAGCATTGTTCATGGACGGGGCCCGCATCTATCAGATCCGCGTCTCCCATGCGAAAACACCCCGGCGGGACTAACACCATTGGCACCCCGTCCTCAAAGTGGTGAATAAACGGTTGCCAATCGCGATGCGTGGGATTTTCCAATTGTCCGAACGCATCCGCACGTTGTAAGGCAGAAGGCAAAATCTGCCTTTGATGGGCCATCGTCAACCGTGCGTCTTCCCATTGGATGAACCCGTAGATCCCTACGATCAACGCGAGGATCAAGATCGAAATGCCAAATTTTAAGCGGTGTGCGGTCATGATCCGTACATCCCATTAATTAACCCACCGATCCGAATAACAATGATGACGTAGACAATGAATCGCATGATTTTTTGACAACGAAAGACGCTTCATCGGTTTATAAGGGACGATCCGACCGCTTGGTTTCAGCACACCAATTCCCTCGCCATACCATACACGTTAGTTCCCTCCCCATGCCACACACGTTAGTTCCCTCCCCATGTCATGCCACGCGGGCCAGTTCCCTCCCCATGTATGGGTGAGGGCTAGGGTGGGGTAGAGTTCTTCACAACAACCCGCCCACGATCATGACCGTCCATGTCCCGATCTACTCGGTCATCGCTTCGATCGCCTCCATGATCGCGATCGTCTCGGTGATCGCCGCCACGATCGCGAAATAACCGCGCACATCATCCGGACTTAAGGCCCGATCCCGCCGATCTTTTAGCCACTTCTCCAGCACCTGATACCCGCCGATCTGAAATTCCCACGCGGACTCCGGCACATCGCTAAAATACTGCTCACGGTTGATCCAGACGCGACTCGCGCCCGCGTCATAGGTCGGATAGCGCTTTTCGACTTTGCCTGATCCACGTTCCGGGAAGGTCACTGGACTTTTTAGAGCCGCCCGTAACAGATGCGCGTCGATCAAGCGCCGGCCATACCCCGCTAACGTCCAGAAGCGATCCGCGTCGTGTGGCATCGGCAAGCGCGGAAAATCGATCTTCAAAAATTCGGCGTAGCGACTCCGATAATTCGGATCATGGAACACCGCGTAAGCGTAGGCAAAAATGTCCTCTGGAGTCACCGTTTTTCGCGTCGGATCAGACGGCAACACCTCATCATAAGCGAACGACCCCCCGATCCGATCGCAGATCTCACGCACAAACGCCGCGCTTAGATTCGGCCGCCGCCCTTTCGCGCTCCATTCCCATTCTTTATCAACGGTTTCCATGAGCTTTTTGTTTGGATCAGTATATAGGTAAAGAGGAAATGCAGATGTAATCTCTCTTGAATTGTTAGATACTACACTGCTTTCAGACAAAGTATCGCTACAAAGAACATGATAAAAACCTTGTAAAACCTGCTGACGACAAGTCAATAATGCTAAATTTTGATTATTCATCATATGCCTCATCACATTGTGACGTGGCATACAGTGAAATCCCTTTGTCTGTCCTGTATAGTAGGTATATCTCTCATCAAAGGGACGATACAGAATACGAGTTATATTTTTGTCGTTAATACCACTCGTTTCTAAATCTTTTTGGGCTAGTTTAACTTTCCAATCACGGGTATCTTTACCTAAATCGTATTTCTCGCGTGCCATTTCATCCGTTAGGGAAACAAAATCTTGGATCAGCGTCGCTACTGCCTGTTTCGTAAAATGAATTGAAAAATGATCTCTCGCAGTCACAATTCCAACGGAATTTACGGGCATAATGTCGGTGATCTTCCAACCCGCTTGATATTCCGCGTTTAAATCCAAGTTAAGCGGCCGGAACAGATAATACGGCGTTTGCGGTTGCAGTTCCGTCCAACGATGCTCTTGGATCATGGATTGAAGGTCATGGGTGTTCAAAAAAGCGTACTTGTCCTTACGCACACCATACAGATCGGCATGATAGACACGGGCGCGGGCGGTCTTACGGTCGTTTTCGGCCCGTTGATGCTTCACAAAGATCCCGATCGCGACTCCTTGCTGAATATCAAACACGTTTTGATCCACGCTGCCGTCGGGTGCGGTCTCTTTTTTCTTGGCATTGCCATGCAGATCTAACAGATAGATCTCATCAAATTCATCTAACAGATGTTGGCGCATCCCACGAAAGGTCGGGTTATCCAAATAACCGTGATTGGTGACAAACGCGAGTATGCCGTGTTGCGTGCGTGAGATGCGATCTTGCCCGAACCGGATAAACTTCACGTAATCATCTTGTAGCCACTTGGGATTACGTTCTCCCAACGGTTGCCCGTCCACCTGATAGTAATCTTGTAACAATTTGCCGATCGCGGTCAACTGGCCGGTGTTGTTTTTGCTACGATTCGCGCTATGACCACTGTAGGGCGGGTTGCCTAAGACCACCATGATCGGACGATCGGTTTTAACCGCGATCGCCTGATTCGCTTCCTCGCTGATAAAGTGGGCCATCGGCAAGGGGGCCTGTTTGATCTGTTCTTCGAGTGAATTGGTCAAATACACGCCTAAACGTTCACGGGTGGCGAATTGATAGCCCATTTCGCGCAATTGTAAGCCGAGTTTCATGTGGGCCACAGCATACGGGGCCATTAACAGCTCAAACCCGAACACCCGTTTGAGCAGGTGCTGATTGACGTATTGATCCCAGATCCCACGCATCGCCCCCAACTGCTCATAGATCTGTTGGATCACAAAGTAGAGAAACGTCCCCGTTCCGGTGGCGGGATCAAGGATGTAGGTGTCTTGATCGGCGAGTCCATCGCGCCGTCCGAAACGCGCTTTTAAGAGGTGATCGACACTGCGAACGATGAAGCTGACCACGGGTTCCGGGGTGTAATACACGCCGCGAGCCTCGCGCATCTTGGGGTCATACGACGCGAGGAACGTCTCATAAAAATGCACGATCGGGTCTTCTTGACGGGTTTTGCGCCCGAATCCAGCGAGGATCTGATCGGTATCGGCAAACGCTAACAGCGTGGCGAGGGTATCGACTTGCCACCGGACGCGCGGATCTAGATCCGGCACGATCCGTTGGAAAAAGTCGGTCAAGAAGGGGTTGGTCTTGGGCATCCGAAAGAACACCGTTTCGACGGTAAAATCATCGGGCTTGCCGCGATGATCCACCCGCGCCGCAAACAAACCATAGGCTAAGGTTTGGGCGTACATATCGGCAAAGTCAGCATCGGTCAGGTTAGGGATCAAGGTTTGCGCGAACGCCTCCCGCTGACTCTGCAAGGCGGGGCTATCAGGCAGGTAATGGATGATCAACGCTTTGATGTTATGGGCCATGCTGGCCATGTCTTTTGCGAGGTCTTCGGCGTTGTTCACCGTAGGGATCGGATGTCCCGCGAATTGTTCTAAGAGTCGGGCGGCGGGGTCAAGATTGGCATAGGCCTTGATCTTGCCTTTGTGGATCTCACCGACGCGGGCGGTCTCTTTAAGTTCACCGCGGTAATACCACCGAAATTCGAGATAATCGGTCAACAAGAGGTTCGGCAAGGCGCGTAAATAGGTTTGCATCTGGTGTTCGCGCAAGGCCTTGTCCAAGTTCACGCTGATGTCTTTGGTTTCGACAAAAGCGACCTGTGTCCGCCCGGATTTGAGGATAAAATCGGGTTTGCCGACTCCCTGAATTTGCGCCGGGTCATTCAACACCTCAAACGCGCCTAACGCCTCTAACAGCTTTTGGATCGCCGGCCGATAGGTGTGTTCGCGTGCTTCCTGATGTTGATATTTCGCCTGTAGATCGCCTAGATAGGTGTCTAAAGCCGTTTCGATCATCATGGTTTATCCCGTCCCGCGTTATCTCAAGTGGGGGTTAAGGATAGCGCGTTTCGGTTGGATCGGCAAAATTATTTATAATTTTTGTCTAGTTGATCATAAGAGCCGATCTGTTTGGTGAAGATGTTATAATTCGCTAAAGAAGCCAATGAGGGCGACTCTTGGTGTTCATTTTTCCAATGTAAGTAGACTTCTTGATAGAGAATATTCATCTTGATTCCGCTGTTCTTAAGATAATTCTTGCTAAACCCGATCAATTTCTCCCGACAAGCTTTACACGGGGACTTGCTTAAGATCATCACCAGCGTATTGCCCTTTTGCTGATTGATCTGATCACTTTTGCTAATCATAAACTCAAGCAAGAGTTCATCTTCGGCGTGGGTGTTCTTTTTAGTCGGGTGATCGCACATATCTTTTAAGAAGATCTTTTTGAGTTCACCTTTAATCTGACTTTGTTGATTGACCAGTTGAAGATATTGTTGTTTATCGTAACCGCTCCG
>JALOOG010000066.1 GCA_025454525.1 Anaerolineae bacterium
CGATAGCCTTGATCAAACGATCCACTTTGAGACACAAACAGAGTCTCGGATCTCAAACTTTGCATGGAGTCCTAATGGGCAACAACTTGCGGCTTCAACGCTTAACCCAGAAAATGCGCTCAAAATTTGGGATCTCCTGACCCACGCGCTTCTCTTTGAATACCCTGATGTTGGTATTGATGTGTTAAGCGTGGGATGGAATTATCAAGGGCAAATTTTAGCATCCGCAGCACAACCACTAAATGGGTACAATGGCATTTTGGTCAACGCCACTACCTTTGAGATCACCCGTTTGAATTTGCCAGCCGCGTATGATCTAGAGTGGCGGATGAACGGGGAGCAGATCGCTTTTGTGGGAATTAATGGGATCACCGTAACACGAAGTGCTGATTTTTCGGTGATCTTTGACGTGCCTACTGAGCTAGACGCACCCTTGGTCAAAGTCGCTTGGCATCCTCAACGCGATGAACTTGCAGCGATCACTGTGACTGGGCGGATTAGGATATGGCAACTTGATCAGTCTGAACCCCTGGTTTCATTGATCGCGAATCAGGATCTTAAGGCGGAACACTCACCGAGTAAGGTGAATGCCTTTTACTACAGTCGATTTGGCAATCGTATCACTGTGATCACCGCTGACGGTAAATTTCGGGTTTGGGAAAGTGATCGGGAATTTCTGATAGATGAGTTGCAACTTGCGCCAAATTTTGGTGCGTCTCTTAGCCCGACGGGAACGCGCTTAGCCTTAGCCACAAGTAACAATTTTGATTTACAGCCTTTGCAGATCACCGTGTTACATCCCAATTTAGGCACATTACAATCTTTAGCAGTGCAATGCCATCTTAAATCCGACTTGATCCCGCAAACATGGCAATTTGATCGTTGGGCATTCATTAGCACCGTGACAAACGCTGATTGGCTAAGCCTTGCATGTAAAATCGACCTGATCGCGGTCGTAAACGCAATTGACACGGGTTTAGTTCCGGTAAGCTCGGTAGAGTGGGCGCACGATGGGCGTTATTTGGCCCTTGGCATGGAGTCCGGTGCGATTGAGATTTGGGATACACTCCATGAGCAACGGAGCGCTGTATGGATCACACCGCATGAGATCACCGGATTTTCGTGGAGTCCTGATCAGCGTAAGTTAGCGGTGGGGCATCGGTTTGAAGTCAGTGTTTGGGATGTGGCAACAGGGACGCGATTGTTCACGCTTCGCGATCATATTCCGGCGGCAGGGGTGTTATGGAGTGCCGATGGGCAAAGCCTTTTGACCACCACCTATGATCCTGATTACTCGCCGACTTTACGCAAATGGGATGGAGAAACAGGGGAATTAATTACCAGCGTTTCAACGAGCGTTGGGGGATTGTCTTGGCGATCCCAACATCACCAATTTTTTGCCGGAACAGGAATTCGTATTGCAGTTTTTGATCATGCCACTTTACAAAACATCGGTGAACTCGGCTTAGATCCCGATTATGAACAAGATTTTCAAGCCACAACCCCCGCCTTTTCATCTCCCGACGGTCGCTTCGCGGCAATCGGTTACCTCAATGGATGGGTGCGTGTGTGGGAGGTCGATAACGGTACAATTGTGCATCAATTTGAGGCCAACGAGCGCGATCCTAATCGTTATCGGTTGCTTGAAACGGCACGAGTAACGAATATTGCCTTTGATGGTGAATGGTTGACAAGTATCACCCGTGACGGCACTACCCGCACTTGGGATCTGACAAATAGCCGTTTGATCCAAGACGTAAATCACGGTTTACGGTTAGGCCGTAGCCAGTTTTCGCCGTATGGCGGACGTTTGGTGACAAGCGTTTCTCCAAGTGAATATGAAACATCCAATTTTCGGATCGTTGTCCTTGCCCCATCGGTTGCACGCTTAAATCACTTGCGTGACCGGTGTGTTACCGCTCCTTATCGCGATCAAGTGTCGATCGCGACTCCGCTTAATTTGGGTGAATTTGTCACTGAGGTTGAAGCCTTGTCAGAGGATGTGCTTCCGCTGGGGTGTCGATTGGATTTGATCGCGATGGCCGAAGCGCTCAAGTAGATCCGTAAACAATTAAGGATGCTCCTGATCAGAGCGTCCTTAATTGTAAAGCGTTCGATCTTGCTTAATTCACAACACGGCGATCGGCATCAGGTGTTTGATCATCGTGACGGTGCAACCACAGCCCCCGCTCACCTGAAATCCGAAACGCTCATACAGGCGTTTGGCCGGATTTTGTGGCGAAACCGTCAAGGTGATCGCCTCATAGCGCCCTTCCGCACATTGCATCAATGCGCTCATCAGTTGCGTCCCGATCCCTTGTCCCCGTGCCTCTGGGATCATGGCAATGGTCAATTCCGGGATCGTATCATCCATAAAGCCGTATCCACCCACCACACGCAACCATGCCGCGCCGAGTTTTTGTCCGGTTTCGCGATCGATCGCGATCACGCCACAATCATCCAGATCGCCCCAATGGGCAGCGTAACGGGCAATATCCGGTTGTTCTAACACACAACGACTCGGTGGGGGGCAGTTCGGCATACAGACCGCGTGATACAACATCTCCCAGATGAACGCTTGATCTGAGGTTTCTAAGGCGCGCACTTCGATCATAATCGTCTTTCCTTATGGGCTGGTGATCGTAAACGTGACGGGAGTCCCGATCGGGAGTCCGTTGCTCTCAAAAGTCACCGTGTAATTTCCCGGTGTAAATACAAATTCATCGGAGGTCACAAAATACCAAATGCAACGGCCGTCAATGGCAAAATCCCAGGTAAAGCTGTCGCTAAACACCGTTGCGCCTTCACGTAGCCAATTGAAGGTGACGGTGGTGCCGGGGACAAAGTTATTCGCTGTTCCTACCGCATAGATCATCGGCGTGGTCTCATTAAATTGCGCGGTGATCCCGGTCGCACAATCATTGCCGCCCACGCTGATCGAAACGCTTGTCTCGGTCAAATTCGGCGCGTTGAGATCGATCGTCGGTAATGGTAAGGGAGTCGGTGTGATATCCGCCGTCCGAATCAGTTGCGTTGGTGCGATCCGCGTGATCCCACCGCCTGATCCGCCTATTGTGATTGAGTCCTGATTCGGCGCGGGGGTGGCGGTCAAGATCACCGGGGTGATCAAGCTTACGCCGGATGTATCAACCCCTAATACGTCTAAGGTGCTAAGAATGCTATCGCGTCGATCTTCCTCAAACGCGGCGCGAGTTTGCAGATATTCCACCGTGATCCGCATCCGATCCGCGCCAAGTGTGGCGGTTTGACGCACTTGGGCGATCTCGGTTTCGGCGGTCATGTTCAGTAACGTCAAGGTGGCTTCTTGATTGGGGCTGCCCCCACAAGCGCATAATAAGCTTAGACACATCAGGGTCAATAGAACTCGCATGGTTGTTTCCTCAAAACGTATTCTACGGGGGATTGTGAAAAAACGCACATGACATCTGTCATCATTTTGATCGGCACAGATTGCAGTTTAGCGGATCAACCGCCGTCACACTAGCTTAATTTTTTCTAAAGAATCGATGTTTGGCTTAACATTTGCTCAACAAGCGTAAAAAGCGCTATCCAAAACACCCAGACAATGTTACGATGAATATGTACTACAAGTCACATTACACAGCAATCAATTAACCTGAAGGATCACTCATGCCCCAGAGTTCAATAGGGCAAATTAGCCGCCCGGCCTTATTTTCACGTCTCCGTACACGCGCTTTACTGTTGATCAGCATCGTCTTATTACCCGCGTTTTTTTTGATTCTTTCGGCAGGCTTGGTTCAATTGCGAGTCATTACCGAAGATACCCGTGTGCAAGCAGAGCGTTTAGCCGATACGGCGGTAGCTATCCAACAACAACATACCGAGACTGCCCGTCAGATGCTTACGGCCGTAGCCCAAATTCCCGCGGTACGTGAAGGCGTAAAACCCGCTTGTGATCAGCCGCTTAAAGCGTTATTGCCCCATTATCCTTTGTATCCGAACATCTTCACCTCCGATCTGGAAGGCAACAGCATTTGTACTGCGATCACCTATACGCGCCCAATCAACAATGCGGATCGCTTGTGGTTTCAGCGCATTCTAGAAAATCCGACGTTTACCCATGGTGATTATCAACTTGGCACAGCAACCGGATTACCCGTGATCATCTATGCGATGCCGATCTTTAATGAGGATGGATCATTACGTCATATTGTCGGGACGGGGTTACGTCTGACGTGGATCGACTCCTTGGCCACTCTCGACATTTTCCCGCCCAGTACCAGTATCACAGCCGTCAATCAGCATGGCGTGGTATTGTATCGTTACCCCTTTGTTGAAGATCTAATCGGGCAACCGTTCCACAATGATGAAATCCTTAGTACTGTCTTGAATCAACCTGCCGGCACGGTTCAAGGTATTGGCTTAGATGGTGTGCCACGCATGTACGCCTTTGAGAAATTGCAAGAGGACAGCACTACGATCATCGTAGGATTAGATTTAATGTTGGCGCGGGCGGATGTCGAACAGCAATTGATCCAAAGTATGCTCAGTCTGGGTGTCCTCACCTTGGTCAGTGGGGCGGTGGCTTGGTTTGGCTCAAATATGTTGATTGTGCAACCAGTCACCCGCTTGATCACCAAGACGCGGGCGATCGCTACTGGCAACCTCACCACCCGAATCGAACCCGAAGCGGTCAATAATACTTATGAATTGGCGCAACTAGGCGCAACTTTTAACGAAATGGCCGATGCTTTGCAGTCACGTCATCAGAGCATGGAAAAAACCCATGTTCACCTGCAATCCCGAGTCAGCGAAAGCAAACAACAACTTGAGTTTTTAGCGAATGCTGGCGTTGCGTTGGTCTCATCCTTAGATCAAACACGCATCCTAGATAAACTGGGGAAATTGCTTGCGCCGTCGCTCACCGATTGGGTGATTGTGGACTTGATCGAAGATGGGGCAATGCGGCGGGTGTGTATCAGCCATGCCAATCCAGAGCGCGTACAATGGGGTTGGCAGATCAATGATCGTTATCCACCTCACTATAGTGAGATCGCCCCATCGCTATTACAGGGTGAACCCCTGTTGGTTGAGCGCATCACCGATGAAATGATCGTACAGGGCGCGCAAAACGAAGAACATTTACGGATCTTGCGTGCGCTCAATTACTATTCGCTGTTAGCGACTCCGTTGATGTTGCGCGGGCAATTTTATGGTGTGATCACTTGGGTGACGACAGGCGAATCGGGGCGGATCTTGACGCAAGAACATCTTGAATTAGCCCGCGAGATCAACGCACGGGCAATCATCGCGTTGGAAAATGCCCGTTTATTCCATGAGGCGACTCATCAACGTGAGTTATTTCGGGCAACCCTATTGAGCATCATTGACGGCGTGATCGCCACCGATCGAGAAGGTAAGATCACCCTGATGAACGGAAGCGCTCAAATGATGACCGGATGGACGCTTGACGAAGCGAAAGACCAAAAATTCACCCAGATCTATCAATTAGAGGGGGAGCATGTGATCACGCTGTATGATCAGATCGTGCGTGATGGCTTCGGCACGCATGACGGTCAATTGATTGCTAGGGATGGGCAGCGGATTCCCGTGAGTCAGAGCGGCGCACCGATCCACGATGAGCAAGGGCGGTTACAAGGGGTGATCTTGGTGTTTCGGGACATCACCGAACGCAAAGAACATGAAAAACGCATGGAAAACTACAAACGTGAATTAGAAGAAGCGGTGATCCAACGTACAGCGGAATTGACCAACGCCAACGCACAATTGACCTCGGTCAACAAAGAATTAGAGGCCTTTAGTTATTCGGTCTCGCACGATCTCCGTACCCCGTTGCGTGCGATTGACGGCTTTAGTCAGGCCTTGCAAGAAGATTTTGCCGATGAGCTGGATGATGAAGCCAAACAACACCTCGCCCGTGTGCGGGCCGGTGCGAATCGTATGTCAGAATTGATCGACGATCTGCTCAAATTATCGCGTTTAACCCGCATGGAAATGTCGGTTTCTCCCGTAGATTTGAGTCAGATTGCCTGTGAGATCCTTGCTGATTTGGCGCAAAATACCCCCGAACGGCGCGTTAAAACGAGCGTGGTATCAGGTCTCATTGTGCAGGGGGATGCGCGGTTGTTGCGGATTGTGTTGGAAAATTTGTTACTAAACGCTTGGAAGTTTACCAGTAAACGCCCCGATGCGGAGATCCGTTTTGGGGTGAGTCAGACCGAACACGGACTCGCTTATTATGTAAGCGATAATGGAGTTGGTTTCGATATGGCGTATGCCAATAAGCTGTTCGGTGCGTTTCAACGTCTGCATACCCTAAACGAATTTGAAGGCACCGGGATCGGCTTGGCAACGGTGCAACGGATCATTCATCGACATGGCGGTATGGTGTGGGCTGATGGTGTCTTGAACGAAGGCGCAACCTTTTATTTCACGTTGCACCCGTCATCGATTAACGGTCATTCGCACTAAAACCGCCGCTAACCGATTTTCCGCTGGGTGATGAGCGCAATAAAGGTGTCTTTCTGTGTCAAAACCTTTCGCTCATCACCCCTTGCGTTATCTTCAAAAAACCAGTACAATGAATTTCATCATGCAGGCATGGTGTAGTGGTAACACAGTACCCTTCCAAGGTATTATCAAGAGTTCGAATCTCTTTGCCTGCTAACTTTTATAATCCCCCATATCGCCAAATTCCACCTACCATTGTTGCAAGTACCTTGATCTCCAATAATTCGGATGGTTGTACTTTGTATGGATCTTGGTTTAAGACCACCAGATCCGCCAGATAACCCGGCGCAAGTTTGCCTAAACGATTTTCCATACCCGCTGCATAAGCCGGCCCTAAAGTGAAACCGCGCAATGCTTCATCCACTGTTAAGCGATTTTGAGGATACCACCCGTCCTCACCCGGCGATCCATCTTGACGTTGACGGGTGACGGCCGCATGAATCCCGCGCAATGGTTCAAACGGATCAATCGGCGAGTCAGAGCCAAAGGCCACTGTAACCCCTTGATCGATCTGCCAACGCGCATTATAGGCCCATTCACAACGATCTCCCCAATAACGATCCGCCACTAGATAATCTGAAGTGGCGTGGATCGGTTGCATGGAAGCGATGATCTTGAGTTCAGCTAACCGATAACGGTCATCTGGGTGAATCACTTGCAGATGTTCGATCCGATGACGACGGGTATAGGGCAATTCGCCGCGTTGTGCCTCTTGTTTGCGGACCGTTTCGTAGACATTCAACACATCATGCACGGCACGATCGCCGATCGCGTGGATTGTGGCGGGTAAACCGGCCGCACTGGCCATACTGACAATTTGAAGCATCTCTTCCGGGTCCGTGACTCGCACACCGTAGTTATCCGATTCACCTTGGTAAGGTTTGAACATCAAAGCGGTGCGCGGCCCTAAGGCCCCATCGGCGAAGATCTTCACCCCGCCGATCCGCAACCAATCATCGCCGAACCCCCATCGAATCCCTAATTCATAGGCGTGATGAATCCATTCTTTATTGACATTTTTCACCACACGCAAGGCCAATTGCCCCCGATCACGCAACAGCTGTAGGGCGGCCATCGCATCCGGGCCATCAAAATCGTGTAAGCCTGTGAGTCCGGCCGCAAGCGCTAATTTTTGCGCCTCTAACATCGCGGAGGCGGTTTCCTCAACACTCATCGAAGGGATTTGGGCCGTGATCAACCGACTCGCGTTCTCAAACAAGATACCGGTTGGCTCACCTTGATCATCGCGTTGGATATAGCCTCCATCTGGATCAGGGGTATGACGATCAATACCGGCCATCTGAAGCGCGAGGCTATTGACCCAAAAGGCATGAGCGCTTTTCGCCCGCAAATACACCGGATGATGAGGAGTCACCGCATCTAAATCTGCTTTGGTCGGAAAACGCCGATCTTCCCATAGCTCTTGAATCCAGCCTTGCCCGATGATCCATTCACCCGGCGGTAAGGACGCGGCCCGATCGGCCACCCGATCGATCGCGACTTGTTTGGACGGGAC
Source organism: Anaerolineae bacterium (assembly GCA_025454525.1). Lineage (GTDB taxonomy): Bacteria > Chloroflexota > Anaerolineae > Aggregatilineales > Phototrophicaceae > JALOOG01. Next base: position 8,030 of record JALOOG010000066.1, read on the forward strand.
TTCAAACACGTCCACTTCTTTTAAAACGCGGGCCGTCCATTTCCAATGAATATGTGCGTCAATGAGGCCGGGAATCACGGTTTGACCGTTTAAGTTTTCGCGGATCGTGGTCGGAGTAGCCAGATCAAGGATCTCATCTGTGTCACCGAACGCCACAATTCGCCCGGCGCTGATCGCCAGTGCTTCAGCGCGTTTAAGGTCTTTATCTAAAGTTAAGATGTTACCGTTGTAAAGAATATGCTCAATCATATTTAGACTTCTATTGAATCACGGGAGATCATAATTGAATTATCGTTCGATTCCCGTCACTTTGCAAAGATCTATTCAGTTCGGACAAGGTTAGAGCAGTTGCTCCAGACCAACTGGGCCGGGAGATGAGTTCACTAATTGGAATGATTTGTCAAAAACTTTTAGTGAGGTACAAATGTTACGACTTTTTCGATCGTTTGTGCTATCATTGGCCCAATGCAAAAAATTATGATCTCACGGAGCGGTTCAGACGAAGGGACAAACACGTTTTAACAATCATGTTTACAGTCTTTGATAGTCTATCTTACAATCAATCTTACTATGCTGCTGCCGAAAAATTTTCTCTTTTTTGCCGCCGCACCTGCCGCCCGTTTAAATGCAATGGGATTCATCAAACCTAGTTGACAAAAGTCTTGTTTAGGATACGATTAGAAAATTGACTTTTACCTACTCACACCTTCTGACGAGTAAACAATGACAGCCTATCTTCAACTTACTAGCAAGTAGCCTTATCATCGGATTTTCGATTGCGGCCCCAGTAGGGCCTCTTGGGATTTTGTGCATTCGTCGCACCCTAGCCAACGGACGGATCGCCGGATTGATCTCTGGCCTTGGGGTTGCGAGTGCAGATGCGGTTTACGGTTTGATCATCGCTTTTGGTTTTACCTTCGTCGCGGATCTGCTCAACGCCAATAATGTGATCTTAAGTATGATCGGAGCGGCCGTTCTACTCTATATGGGTTGGGGAATTTTGCGATCGCACCCGCCTTCTCCCGATGACCCGATCACGACGATCGATCGGCGTGGATTGTTCGGGATGTACGCTTCTACCTTTTTCTTGGCACTCACCAACCCGATCACGATGGCTTATTTTGCCAGTGTGTTTGTGAATGCGAACATCGATAGCGCGGGTGAGCCTTGGTTAGCGGCGTTGATCGTGTTTGGGGTATTTATGGGATCGATGATCTGGTGGACATTTTTAAGCGTGGCGGTGAGTGTCTTACGCGATCGCTTTCGCTATGAGTGGCTGTTATGGATCAATCGGATTTCCGGGATCGCGATCCTCATTTTCGCTGTGGTTTTGCTGTTCACCTAAAGACTCGCTACGGATAAGCGTATTCGGGATATAATGGCGTTTAATCAGTGGAGATCCAATCGATGAACCGTTATCAATCGCAATTTGACCAAGTGCGGGATCTGATCGAACAAGAGGAATATGAGGCTGCCCGTCTCTTATTAAGCCAGATGGATCATCCCTTGGCGCAAAAGTGGTTAGCACGGGTGGATCAAGTAGATCCGATTGGCGCACCTGAACGCGATCGGATGCGAAAATTAGCGCGGGAAATGTTTCTCACCCGTTGGATCACACAAGAAAGTTGGGTATCTCGTGGGGTCGGTGGAGCGTTGATCGGGCTTGCGATCTATTTATGGCGCGTGGAAACAGTATTTGGTGCGTTAACCTCACAATTTGCGGTCATGGTGTTCCCATGGTTTGTAATGGGCGCGGGCCTGCTCACCTTATGGAATGGACGTGATCCCCGTTGGTTAAGACGACAGATTTTGCGGATGAACGCGGATGAACTGCGTAAAGTCAGCACGATCTTGATCCCGTCGATGTTTTTGATCTTGCTGGTCACAATTCAGGCAGGCAACAGCGCCCAGATCTTCGCGACGATGTTTATCCTCGTGATCGGGATTCTGAACTTGTGGCGAGCTGGTAAAACGGAACAACTTAAAAACCTCGAACGGTTGATCGGTGATCAAGAAGTTTGAGGTTGATCACTGTCCGCTTTAAATTTATCGATCGGCGTTTCATCTTCGTCGGGATCCTGTACTAAGCTTTTAGAAAACGGGATCTCGGCCACTAACAAGTTATTGTGATCGCGCTGTTGGAGCGCAATATCGACCTCTTCTTGTGCGACGGCCACATACTTAGAGATCACCGCGAGGATTTCGGCCTTCATCTCTTTGAGTTTTTCGGGGGGTAGGTTGATGCGATCATGTACCAGCACAAATTGTAACCGCTGTTTAGCGGTGCTGGCGCTTCCCTCCCGGTTACGCCCTAACATGCGATCAAAAAAGTTCGCCATGGGTTGATCCTCTCACCTAATCCCCGGTAAATAGTTTGGCTAGTCGCTGAAAGAATCCGGTGTTGGACTCCAACGGCATAAAAGGCACTGATTCCCCCATTAAACGCCGGGCAATGTTGCGATAGGCCATGCCGGCCTTTGAGGTTTCATTCAGCGTGACGGGAATCCCGTTATTTGAGGCAGACACCACTAACTCATCTTCGGGGATGATGCCGATCAATTTGATCGCGAGAATATCGGTGACATCGGTCGGTGAGAGCATTTCGCCACGCTTCACCATGTCCATTTTGACCCGATTCAAGATCAATTTCGCCGGCCCTTTGTTTTGCGCTTCGATCAAGCCGATAATGCGATCGGCATCGCGAACGGCAGAAACTTCCGGATTGGTGACGATCAAAACCTCATCCGCCGGAGCAAGCGCATTACGGAAGCCGCGTTCAATGCCTGCGGGTGAATCCAAGATGATAAAATCAAATTCCTTACGGAGTTCATTGGTGATCTGGATCATGTCTTGGGGGCTGACCGCCGTTTTATCGCGGGTTTGCGCGGCCGGGATCAAGTACAACTCTGGGAGTTGTTTGTGTTTGATCAAGGCCTGTTTGAGCTTAGAGCGGCCTTCTACCACGTCCACCAGATCATAAACGATGCGATTTTCCAGTCCCATGATCACGTCTAAATTACGCAACCCGATGTCCGTATCCACGACCACCACTTTTTGATCGAGTCGGGCTAAGGCCACCCCTAGGTTTGCGGTCGTGGTGGTTTTACCCACGCCGCCTTTCCCAGAAGTAATCGTGACCACTTTCCCGCGCATTTGATTCGCTGCCATGTGTTTGATCCCTAGCGATTCCAACTGATAATAACCACTTGCGCTTGTTCAAGGCGTGCGATTTCTGGGGCGGGGGTGCGCCGCTTAGGGTTGGGCAATTGTGCGGCGACTCCGGCGATGCGTAATTGCATCGGAGTCATCTCTAATGCACACACGATCGCCCCTGTATCACCTTCTGCACCCGCATGAACACTGCCCCGTAATACCCCCCACACGATCACATCTCCATGAGCGATGATCTCCGCGCCGGGATTCACATCGCCTAACACGATCACATGCCCCGCGCTACGGATGATCCGACCAGAGCGTAAGGTGCGACGGATTAATACACCGGGGCTGCCGTCCTCTTCAGGGTTGATCGTGTCGGTGGGTTGAGGTTGCCCGGGTTTTTCGGTGGCGATGGCCGTCCGTAGATCTAAGGCCTGTGCGGCCTCAAGGGTGGTATCGCTATCGCTGATGATCACCGAAAGCATCAAATTACGCCGCTCTAACAGCGCCTTGAGTGAACTTAAGGCATATTTGGGGACAGGACGTGTCCCAATATCCACCGAAATTTTTGCCCCCGCAAAAAATGAACTCTGTTCATCGATCCGCGCTGCGAGGTCGTTGATCACGCGCTGCCAATCTTCGCTTTCGTTGAGCGATACCAATAATCCGTCTTTAACACCCTTGATCGCGACTAAACCGTCTCGCATGACCCTACCAAGCTAACCCCGTCTGAAAAAATGAGAACTTGTTACAACTCAACTATAGCCGATTTTCAATTTTGCGCTACCCGCGATCGTATTATCGGCAAAAAGCATCAACATCATGCGTGATGGAGCCGCCTTTATCGATCACTAGAGCAGGACAACCGAAAAGTTTCGGAAAATGACAATCTCATGTTAAACTATAATTTGGCAAACATCTTCGTTCAGCTTCGAGGAATGATATGACTGATCCAAGAGAACGTTTTACCAGTCGTGCCGCTTATTATCATCAGAATCGTCCGCGATACCCTCAAATGCTGTTAAGCGCGCTTACCGATCGAATCGGCTTTACCTCTCATTGGATTGTGGCAGATATTGGATCTGGGACAGGGATCTCCAGTGAGTTGTTTTTAAGGCACGGTAACACCGTTTACGCGGTTGAACCGAATACGGAGATGCGTGTGATCGCCGAAAACTTCTATCAAGGGTATCCTAGTTTTCGGAGCATAAACGGTTCTGCTGAACAAACCACCTTAGCCGATCATAGTATTGATCTGATCATCGCGGGACAAGCGTTTCATTGGTTTGATCCAGAGGCGGCGCGGGCGGAATTTCGACGGATTTTGAAGCCAAATGGTTGGTTAAGCGTGTTTTGGAATAGCCGTCCACGCGAAATTACGCCATGGGTGCAAGATTATATGGAGTTGATCCGCGATTTTAGCACCGATTACGAGGACATGAAGGTGAAACGCGGCTCAAATCGCTTAGAAGAGATGGATAGTTTATTCGGGGTGGGGCGGTATCAAAAACTCGAATTTCCCAACACCCATATCCTAGATTTTGAAGGACTCAAGGGACGGATCTTGTCTACCTCTTACATGCCAACTGAAACCGATTCGCAATATTCGTCGCTGTTAACCCGTTTACAAACCATGTTTGAGACTCATCAAAAGGGTGGGTTGATCCGGATGGAGTATCTCACCGAATTGTATTACGGACAATTGCAGGCTGTTCTTTAATGTTGTAGAATCAGCCTTTTTAATATTTAAATTGATGATCAAGGCTGCTAAAATGGCAAACTTGTTTCTAATAAGCGTCGAGATCGTGATCTTAGGGTTAGGGGTGCTGGGATTGCATCACCTTAACCGGAAATATGGCTATTTGCCATTTTTGATGCTGATTGGTGTGATCACGGTGTTGCTGCAAAGCCAAGCCCCGATCACAATTAAACCTGCGCCGGACATGTTCATGATCATCAGCTCCACCCTGTTTATCCCGTTATTGGTGATGAGCGTGTTATTGCTTTATATTGCAGACGGCACAATCCCTGCCCGGATCGCGATTGTCACAATCATCGGGATGAGTCTGTTCACCATTTTAGGCCAATATTCGCAACAACTTCATGTTAGTTTGCCGGATAGCGTGATTTTAAACCCTAATCTTTCGGAGAGCGCCTTTCGTCCTTCTAGTCCGCGTCTGATTTTCGCATCCTTACTGACATTGACGCTCAATTTGTTGTTGATCAATGTGTTTTATCAGGCGATCAAAAATCGCTTGCACGCTTTGCCCCAAGCGGTGACGATCACCGCGGCATTATTGATTAGCCTGTGGTTAGATGCCCTGTTATTTCGGGCGATCTTAGATTTCGGCCAACCGGATTTTGTGCAGTGGTTATCGGGCGATCTGTTCGGGAAAACTTGGGCGGGGGTATTGTTGGCGGTGCCGATGAGTGTCTATCTTACGCGGATCGCGTCCCGTTGGCCAGAATATCAGGGGGATAAACATCGTCCGGCGTTGGATGTGTTGTTGGGGACATTGCAACACACCCAAGAACAATTGATGCAGACCGAGGCCGCCCTGCAAAGAGCGCAAACCGAACGGCAAAATGAGTCCGAAAACTTCCGTCAATTGGTCGAAAATACTAACGAAGCGTTTTGGTTGGTGGATCCCAATACTCAGCAGGTGAGTTACGTAAATCCGGCTTATGAGCGGATCTGGGGGCGATCGGCATCAGAGTTTTACAGCATCCCCAATCTATTTTTACAAACCGTTCACCCCGACGATTTAGCCTACGTGATCGAGATGCTCACCTTACAGGGTAAAATCACCTACGAGATCGAATTTCGGATCGTGCGACCCGACGGCACGATCCGCTATATTCGCGATCGGGCCTTTGCGACTCGCGATCAGCAAGGGGAGATCAAGCAGATCATCGGCCTCGCAGAGGACATCACCGAACAGAAACTAAGCGAGATACGTAACCTTGAGTTGAACCTAGAGCGGCAAAAAGTTGAATTATTACGGGCCTTTATCAACGATGCTTCACATGACCTAAAAAATCCACTTACCGCGATCAACCTCAAGGTGCAACGTTTACTCCGAGCATCGGACGCGCTTCAACGTCAACAATTCGCCTATGAGATCCACGGACTGGTCGCACAAATGTCCAATATGATCGATGAACTGTTGATCTTGGCCCGCTTAGAGAGTGTGAGCCGCATCAATCGCCAGCCTTTGAACCTGAATGACCTGATGCAAGAGACGATCGGGTTGTTACGGGCGCAAATTGAGGAAAAAACGCTGATCCTCAAAACCGATCTCACCACACAACTGATGATGATCCAAGGTGAACGTGATGACTTGCGGCGGGCGTTAGCCAATGTCTTACACAACGCTTTTCGCTATACACCTTCACACGGCACGATCACAATCCAAACGATTTGTAACACCTCCGAGGGTCTGATCGTGATCAGTGATACCGGAGTCGGGATTCCCTTAGGGGATCAAGAACGGATTTTTGAGCGCTTTTTCCGGGCGGGCAATGTGCAGGAACAAGAAGGCACAGGATTAGGTTTAGCGATCGTCCAGAAGATTGTTGAGCGTCATCAGGGACGGATCGAATTTGAAAGCGTGGAAGGGCGTGGCACGACCTTTAAAATCTACTTGCCATTATATGCCCAAGTGTTGCAACAAGAGGAATAACGGTAACAACAAATACAAGGTGCTTACAGCACGTTTGATCCAAATGCGGCCGATCGGCGTGGCACGCGCTGCCAAGGTCTTTTCTAACCATTGTCCAAATACATAGACCGCATAGGTCATCCAGATCACTTGAATGATCAAGAGGGGTAACAATAAAATGGCGCGATCCCGCCCAAAGTATAACAATCCAAACACAAAAAACGACGCATAGGCGGTTAACATCACTGACCCCAAGACCGGATACCAACGGTATAAACGCGCCATGCCGATGATCCCCAAGATCAAGCCGAATACGGTAAATTGCGTGACAATCAAGTTAAACAACCCGACCCAACGATGCGGATCGTTCCAACCGTCAGCGATTAGGTACGGGAGCATTTGCGCCTCCGCTTGAATCGCGCTAACCCCCCATAAATCAGCCCGGAAATATTCGGTAGCCATGCCGTAGATCCCTAAGGCGGCAATCCCCCACAATAAGCCCCAATACCACCACCGTAAACGGGTCTTAGAGAATGCCAACCCTAACGCCACCGTTGGCACGAACACCACCGCCACCGGATCATTGATCACGCCGATCGCCAATAATAACAAGATCCCGGCGCGATATTGTGCGTTTAAACGGGCGGGCGGAGGTTCATCCGGGCGGGGATTGGTCAATAACACCGCGTTGATCAACAGATAGATCAACCACGCATTGGTCAACAGGTTTAAGCGTAAACTGCGCGCTTGTCCGATCTGCGAAAAGAAGATCACCCCGAACGCGATCAAGGCGAACATAAGCGCGATATAGGGGCGTTTGCTTAAAGCGACCACCAACGCGCCGCCGGTGGTCGCAACGATCAAAGCGATGACGATCGTGGCTGGAGTCGATGTCCCGCCGCTGGTTTGTGACCAAAACGCCGGACTAAAGGCCAAGGCTAAACCACCGATCACCGATAACAAAGCCCCGAATCGACGTAAGGCTAACGTCACCCCGACGATCACCAACGCTAAACCGATCGAACGCGATAACGGAGTCGCGCCGATCGTCAAGATGATCAGCCATGTGATCAAACCGCTTAAGGCGGCGGGCAGAAACTGGCGGATCAAATCGCGTTGGTAATCGTTGAGTGTCATCTTTAGCATTGCCTTTTAGGATGCGCCAATTAGAGATAGGCGCTAGTCAAGGTGTGTTGGGCTTGTGCCAATGCGAGCGGCGGCCCCTCAAACAAGACTCGACCGCCTTTGCTACCGCCTTCTGGGCCGAGATCGATGATCCAATCGGCGTTTTTAATGATGTCAAGGTTGTGTTCGATCACGATCACGGTGTTACCACTGTCCACCAAGCGATCTAAAATCGCTAACAACTTGGTGATGTCCGACTTGTGAAGCCCGGTGGTCGGTTCATCCATGACATAGACACTCCCTTTTTTATGGAGTTCACTAGCCAACTTGATCCGCTGACATTCCCCGCCGGATAAAGTGCTTAAAGGTTGCCCTAGCGATAAGTAGTTAAGTCCGACATCGCTCATCGCCTGTAACTTGGTCAAGACCTTTTTGATCTCAAAGTAATCTAAGGCCTGTTGCACCGTCATGCCGATCACATCGGTGATCGATTTCCCATTGAGTGTATATCCTAACACCTCATCTTTAAAGCGTTTGCCTTCACACACCTCGCACGGGGATTTCACTTCGCCTAAACCCGCTAAATCGGTGTAGATCACGCCTAAGCCTTGGCAATTTTCGCACGCGCCTTCGGAATTAAAGCTAAACAGCGACGGGCTAACCTTGTTGGACGTGGCAAACGCTTTACGCACATCATCCATGATCCCGGTATAGGTAGCGGGGTTAGAACGTGATGATGTGCCGACGGGAGATTGATCGATCACGATCGCATCGGGATGTTGTGCTAAAAACGCCTGATTGATCAAGGAACTTTTCCCCGATCCGGCGACTCCTGTGACCACCGTCATCACCCCGACCGGAAGATCCACACTCACATCCTGCAAGTTGTTGATGTTGGCATGGCGGATCGGTAAACTGCCTTTTGAGGTGCGCGGATGTGCCTTAAGGGGCATCGTTTGATTCATAAACCGTCCGGTGAGCGTTTCGGAGGCTAACAGGCCTTCAAAACTGCCTTGATAGACGATCTGACCGCCACGAGTGCCAGCATGTGGCCCCACATCCACAATATGATCGGCTACTTTGATCACATCCGGATCATGTTCCACCACGATCACGGTATTGCCTTTATCGCGCAATTTTTGTAATAACTCATTTAACCGATGCACATCGCGCGGATGTAAGCCGATACTGGGTTCATCAAAGATATAGGTGACATCCGTGAGGCTGTTACTCAAATATTTCACGATCTTCACCCGTTGCGATTCACCCCCAGAGAGCGAATCGGTCTCGCGACTCAAGGTGAGGTATTCAAGGCCGATGTCGATCAGGTGTTGTAAGCGTTGGGTAAGTCCGGTGACGATCGGAGCGGCCTCTGGGAGGTGAATGGCGCGGATCACCTCGATCAATTGGGCGATCTCCATATTGCTTAGTTGCGCGATATTGTAACCGTTGATCTGGCAACTCAAGGCCAATTGACTTAAGCGAGCGCCTTTGCATAAATGGCAGGGGCCTTCGATCAAAAACGGTTCTACTTGTTTTTGCGTGCGTTCCGAAAGCGTTTTGAGATCGCGGGTGATGTACTTGCGGGTAAATTTGTTGATCAAACCTTCAAAGGTCAAGTTAAGGGGTTTGCCGGCCATGGAGGTTTGCACTTTGTACGGTTCACTGTAAAACAGGCGATGCCATTCATCATCACTGTAATCCGCTAGGGGTTTATCCAGATCAAAGAGGCCGGATTGGCTCATCAATGACCAATCCCAACTGTTGACCGCAAATTCAGGAAACAGCAACGCGCCGTCGTTTAAGGACTTGGTGCGATCTACAAATAACGGCATGTTGACCCCTAATTTACGGCCTAAGCCACTGCATTCGGGACACATGCCTTGTGGGTCATTAAACGAAAACAGATTACGATTGCCCACATGCGGTTGACCGACTCGCGAGAATAACAGACGTAACACGGTGTAAATATCGGTGATCGTGCCGACGGTAGAATGCGCCCCGCCGCCGAGTCGCTTTTGATCCACGACAACGGACATCGTTAAGTTTTCGATCGCTTCGACATCTGGCGGGGCATAGCGCGGCAAAAAGCTACGGACGAATAGGCTAAAGTTCTCGTTTAAGAGACGTTGAGACTCGGTGGCGATCGTATCAAACACGATTGACGATTTGCCAGAACCAGAAACCCCGGTGAAGATCGTGATCTTACGCTTTGGAATCCGCAGCGACACATCTTTTAAGTTGTTTTCGCGTGCGCCGCGGATCTCAATGTATTCTTCGGACATCGTGCTTTCCTTAGTTGATAGAGGACAAAAATAGCACACTTGTTCCATTAAGCGTAATCTAAGGATCTCTCTCTGTCAAATGGCCAACTAAGGCAATTGGGCGATCTCACCTGTGCGTAAACGCTCTGTTTGCAGGTTAAAGTAACCTTCGATCACCTTATTGACGATCGGCAAAGCGACTAATGACCCTTCATCACCGTTGTACACCATAGCGATCACCAAAATCTCCGGCGCTTCATAAGGGGCATAAGCGGTAAACCAAGCGTGGGCGGGCCAGTTACCTTGCTCACAGAGCGCCCGCGCCCAAGCAATATCATCACAATATTCAGCGGTGCCGGTTTTCCCGGCGACGGTGACGGGGATGCCGTCATAGCGGACTAAAGAAAGATTGGCTGCTTGGGCCGTCCCAACTTCAACGGTTTTCCGCATCCCTAAGCGCACGATTGCGAGGCTTTCCTCACTCAGAAACGCGGGGACAAAGTTAGCGTTAAACCGCGAGGGGTTGCAGACGCGGCCGTTAAAAGTATATCCGAACGGCACATGCACGCGATATTGGCGTTCTTCCACGGGCAAACCTGACGCAATGTCTACGGTGTTACGGTAGGCATCTGGGTTACAGCGCAAGGGATTATAAAAGCGGCTATCTCGCTCACACATACACGCAAGGCTGCTTTCCCCTTTGATGATCATGTCCTCTAAGATCTGTAAGGTGATCGTGCCGTCTTCATTCGGTTGTTGTAAATTGAGCGTGCGGGATACGATCGGTTGAAAGGGAGAAATCGGGTTGCCCTCTTGATCCAAAAATTCGCGCACTAAGGTCGGTTGATACAACGTGCCATTGACGATCCCCTGTACCGACATGATCATCTGAAGCGGGGTGACGGTGATATAACCTTGTCCAAAGGCGGCGTTATAGGTGTCTCCAGTAGACCAGTTTTCGCCGTGGACGATCCGCTTCCAATTTCGATCCGGCATTCGGCCGGCGATCTCACCGGGTAACTGTACACCTGTCTCGGATCCGATGCCTAAAGCGGTGGAATAGCGGATCAGGTTATCGATGCCAAGTCCACCGGGGCGAAGTGCAAATTCGGAGATGCTGGGGTTGCCTCCGCCTACCTGATAAAAGTACACGTTGCAACTTTGGGCGATTGCGCCCACCATGTTGAGATTACCGTGGCCGTCACGAACATGACAGACAAAGCGTTGAGCGGCGGCCGCGTCGTTGGGCGCAAAGCGATTCTCAACCAACAAACTACCGGGGTCAAAGAGTGTTTGGGTAGGATCAATCACATCCTCTTGCAAGACTCCGGCGGCCGTGATCAATTTCCAGGCTGAACCGGGGGCATATAACGCGCCGATCGTGTGATTGACCAAGGGGTTATCATCGGCGTTAAGGATTTCAAGGTAATATTCACCGTCAATGGCGCGGGCAAAACGGGAATTATCGTAGCTAGGGTAGCTCACCAAAGCCAAAATTTCACCCGTGCGCGGATCTAAGGCGATCACGATCCCCTGATTACTACGAATACGTTGATTTGCTTGCAATTCGGCGGTGTTGATGATCTCCAGTTGATCGAGCAATGCTTGTTGTGCGATCGCTTGCAATTCAACATCAATGGTGAGGCTGACACTATAACCCGCTTGCGACGGGGTGAAACGAATGCGCTGGATTTCCTCACCTGCCACATCCACCTCACGCAAGATCGATCCGCGTTGGCCGGCTAATTGAGGTTCAAGATACGCCTCTACGCCGTCATATCCGACGCGATCAAAAGCGGGATTATAGCCTAACGCTTGCAAACGTTCAGATTCTTCTGGCCCGATCGGACCCATGTAACCGACGACATGCGCGGTCAATGGCCCAGTGGGATATTCACGCACGGCCACCAGATCCACCTGTACGCCGGGGAGTTCAATTTCTTCTTCACGTAAGCGGATCGCCACGCGGCGCTCAATGTCAGCGGCGATCGGCACGGGGCGGAAGGGCGCGACCCCTTCCCCTTCATTCACCATGCGCTCAATACTACGGACGCGGCGGCCGTTGACAAACTCGTTATCGATCGTCGGTGGGACATTGACAAGGGCCGAAATTCGGTTGTAGATCGCATAGCGTTCAGCATCGCCCGTAGGCAATTCAGCCGGGGTGATATAGATCACATACGCCGGGGCATTGATCGCCAAGGGACGGCCAAACCGATCGTAGATCACACCGCGTTCCGCGGCGATCGGCAATTCACTGTAGCGATTTTCGTCGGCCAAGGCGCGCCAAAAATCATATTGTAGTATTTGGAGATCATACATGCGGATCGCGAATAGCAAAAACACTGCGACCATGATCCCTTGAAAAAAGGTCAAACGCCAACCTTGAAAGGGTTGTAAGTTTCTCATCTGATTAACCTGTGCGGCGGCGCTGTAAGCGTCGCACAAACCCATAAATCGGGACGATTAAGATCACATTATAAAACACAGTTGGGATCAGGATCGAGGTTAATTCTGGTAGCCATGAGACCCGATACCCCAACAGGGTGATCAACAATAACAGGGTGATTTGATAGAAGATCGTACCGAACAACGCGATCCCGATCATCACCAACAGCCCAAAGCCCGCAAACCGATCCCCAACTTCATACAGGAAGATCGCCAAGATCATCAATGGGATCACGGTGGTGCCAATCGGCAAGATCGATAACAGATCCAAGGTGATCCCGCCGACAAATGCCCAGATCACATTTTGGCGGAGCGTGCCATGCACCGCCCAACTGATCACCATTAAAAATACCAAGTTTGGGTTGCCATTTGATCCGACTAACACCGGAATCAGCGTGCCTTGTAACACCGCGGCTAAAATCAGTAAGGGAATGCCTAGAAACATCGACGGTTAACGGTTGTGAAAGACGACAATCGACGGCGTTTGACCAAAAAGACTAATCTCACGCTGTTCGATCTGATCATCAACGGGTAAAAGTTCAGGAAAGGCGGTCAACACCACGATCCGATCGGTGGCAACGCGCTGCATCTCGCTGATCACCGCCCGATAGAACGCGCTTAGCGCCTCGTTAAGCACAATTTGACGGCCCCAAGGTAGATTGCTGATCACGCTGTGTTGACTCGCGCTCTCTAAGGGCAAGCGACGAGCATCAGCCCGGATCACCGGAAGATTGACAACCGCCTCAAGTGCATTGTGACGCGCCGCGATCACCGCGTCAAGGTCGTGATCCCCCGCGATCACCGTTTTGCCCCGTAACGCGGCCTCGATCGCAATCGTGCCGCTCCCACACAAAGGATCGATGATCCGATCGCCATGTGCTAAACGGAGTAAGGCGGCCGCGATCGGTGGTTTGAGCGATCCGGGGCGATGCGATCCCTTATAAGCGCGGCGA
>JALOOG010000009.1 GCA_025454525.1 Anaerolineae bacterium
ATCACCAACCCCGGCGTACATACCGGCCGCACGATGGGCGAATGGGAATTGTTAGGCGTGGTCGGACTCGGCGGCATGGGTGAGGTGTATAAAGGGTATCATCAAGGGGAAGTCGTGGCGGTCAAAACTTTACTTCCACAATTTCACCATGATCCGGTATTCGTGCGACGCTTTGAACAAGAGGCCGAAGTCACCGCTTTATTTGAACATCCGAATGTGGTCAGTTTTTGCGGCGCGGGATCTTCTGACGGTACGCGCTACCTCGCGTTGAAATATGTTGAAGGCATTGAACTGAAACAATTGATCTTACAACGTGGCCGGCTTTCGCTAGAGGACACTTATGAGATCCTGCACGAGATCGGCGCGGCCTTGCGTTATATCCATGATTTAGGGATCGTGCATCGCGATCTTAAACCGTCCAATGTGATGCTCACCTTGAAGCCAGATCAAGAGACTTATCATGTCACCCTGACCGATTTTGGGTTGGCTAAATGGCGCGATCGTCCCGAAGAATTAAGCGGGGAAGGGGCGGTCGGCACGATCGATTATATGTCCCCTGAACAGATCCAAGAGTCGAAAGACATCGATCATCGGGCCGATCTGTATGCTTTGGGGGTGATATGTTATGAGATGCTCACTGGACACCTGCCGTATTCAGGCAGCTTGAGTCAAGTGTTATTCGCACATCTGTATCAACCGATCCCGAATCCACGCGATCTATTGCCCACTTTGCCGGAAGAAGTGGCGAATACGATCATGCAAGCGATGTCAAAAGACGCGCAAGACCGCTTTAACAGCGTGGATAGCATGATGAAAGGCTTATTTGCCCCTCTACAATCTGAGTGGGGATAGTGCTATAATCAAATCTAAATTTAGTTTCTGAAGAAGGTTTTTAACATGGACTTTGCACTCACAGAAGAACAGCTCCAAGTACGCAAAACGGTGCGCGATTTTGCTCAGAAAGAGGTGATCCCGGTGATCGCTGACTGGGATCGCAAACAGCAGATGAATCCGGCATTTTTGCCCCGTATGGCAGAATTAGGCATTTTGGGCATCAGCATTCCGGTGCGTTATGGCGGTCAAGGGTTTGATTATATTACCTTAGGCTTGGTCTGCGAAGAATTAGAACGCGCTGATACCCATTTGCGCGTCGTGATGTCGGTGCATCACGGCTTAAATAGTATGGCGATCTTACAATGGGGGACAGAAGAACAAAAACAGAAATTCCTCACCCCACAAGCACGCGGCGAAAAATATGCGGCCTTTTGTCTCACTGAACCGAATGCCGGGAGCGACGTCGCAGCGATGCAATCGATTGCTAAACGCGCCGGGGATAAATACATCCTCAACGGCGAAAAAATGTGGATCAGCTTGGCCACGAAAGCGCATCATTTCTTGGTGGTTGCCAAAACCGATCCCGAGAAGGGTCATGCGGGCATGAGCGCGTTTATCGTCACTAGCGATATGCCGGGCGTGACAACGGGTGATATTCATGGCAAGTTGGGCGTGCGGGCTGGATCGACCGGTTGGGTCAAAATGGAAGATGTGGAAGTCCCCGCTGCCAATCGACTCGGCGAAGAAGGCGAAGGCTTTAAAATCGCGATGTCTTGCTTGGACAATGGACGCTACACCGTGGCCACCGGGGCGACGGGGTTGATCCGCGCCTGTTTAGAGGACAGCCTCAAATATGCCCATGAACGCGAGACCTTTGGCAAGCCGATCGGACATCACCAATTGATCAAGCAAAAATTGGCGCACATGCAACAGTGGTACGATAACGCCTTCTTGCTGTGTATGCGCGTCGGTTGGATGAAGAATCAAGGCTTACGCAACACCCGTGAAACCAGCATGGCCAAATGGTACGCCACGGATCACAGTGTACAAGCGGCGCTTGAAGCGGTGCAATTACATGGGTCTTATGGTTTTAGCGATGAATATCCGGTTGAGCGCTACTTACGCAATAGCAAGGGCGCGGTGATCTACGAAGGCACTAGCGAGATCCATCAATTGATGCAAGCGGATTATGCGTTGGGGTATCGTGAAGATCGTCCGCTACGTTGCGAGATGCCCGCTTATGATGCGGAATCTTGGCAAGCAGAAGCAGAATCAGCGGTCGCCACAGGCGATTAAATCTACCCAGCCAAAACTCCCAGCGGTAACACTGGGAGTTTTTGATTTTTTGCCTTAAATCAACGGGAGTTTAAAGCCGAAGGTACTGCCTGCGCCTTCCACACTGCTAAAGATCATCTCGCCGTCGTAGCGTTGGATGATATTTTTAACCAGATGCAAGCCGAGTCCCGTACCTTCAATGTCGATCGTTTTAGCGGTGGTAGCGCGATAAAACGGTTGGAACAAGCCCGCTTGCTGTTCTAAGGGGATGCCATAGCCGTTATCGCGGACGCGGAAAATAGCGTTATCGTCATCAGCGCTTAACGACACCTCAATTTTTCCGCCCTCAGGGGTGTATTTGATCGCGTTGCTGATCAAGTTGTTCATCGCTTCACCGATCTGCGCGCTATCCGCTAAAACCTCTAACACACGCTCACCAATTTCAAGTTCGATCTGTTGATGTTTCTCTTGGGCTTGTGGGGCAAAGTCATTATAGGCCTGTTGCACCAAGTCGTTGAGTTCAATCCGGTTGGCTTTTTCCAGATGTAGCTTTTCGATTCGCTCTAAGGAGAGGATGTCACTGGTGATCTTTTGCATCCGTTGAGCGGCCCGCATAATCGCGCTGATATGATCGCGTTGTTTTTTGGTGAGTGCGCCTTCTTCAAATGACCATTCTAATAACTCCACATAACCCGTGACCACTCCCACCGGATTTCGCAAGTCATGTGCGGCAATGCGGATCATATCGGTTTTAAGTTTTTCTAATTCGCTGACTTGTTCATAAAGTTTGGTCAGTTTTGTGAGTTGCTCTTGGGCCAATTGATAGAGTTGCGCGTTTTCGATCGCGACCGCGACTCGTGAGGCGATCAACCGGATAAAATCAAAGGTCTCATAGGTAAAACGTTCCGGTTTGTGGGTTTCTAACACCAAAACGCCTAACACCCGTTTGTACGAGTTCAACGGGATGATAAATTGTGAGCGGGTGTCCTCAATCGTCGCGACATAATCGGGGGTTGTCGAGACATCTTCAATGAATCGCGCTTGTTGATCCTTAATCACTTGGTTGATTAAAGGCATGTCAGGTAAATAATCCCCACGTCGCAAGTGTTGATAGCGCCCGATCAGATGACCAATGCGAATTTGATCGCCGTCTAAGGTGCCGATAAACCCCGCAGTGGCGATACTTAAGCGTGTAGTTGCATCGATCGCGATCGATAACACATGGTTCACATCCAACAATTGTGTTAGCTCATCATCGATCTGTTGCAGAATCGTCAGGCGTTCAATGTAACGTTCTCGTTCGGCCTCGATCCGCTTGCGGTGGGTAATATCCCGCATCAAGATCTGTAAGCGTTGTCCGGTGATCTGTTTCGCACTGATCTCTACAAACCGTTCATCGCCATTATGGTGAATGACGTGTTCAAACAGGCGGGTTTCGTCTAACCCGAACGAGTTATAATTGATCTGTTCCGGTTGACGCAATTGCAAAACCCCCGCGGCCATTTGATTGGTAAGCGACTCCAATGGACGATTCAGCAATTCACCCGCTTTAGCATTGGCGACCAAGATCAGCCCTTCGGGGTTCATCAAGATGATGCCGTCCGACGCATCGGCCATCAGGGTACGGTAACTTTCTTCGCTGGCCCGTAACGCTTTCAGGTCTTGTTTTCGCTGTAACGAGTAACGGATGGTGCGTTTAAGGATGCTTGGCTTAAGATCGGTTTTATCAATGTAATCAGATGCGCCCGCCTCGATCACCTTTTGGTCAAAATTGTATTCCGTGTAGGCCGTCATCAAGATCAAAGGGGCATTGATATTCATCGCGATCATTTCGCGCACCAGATCAAGCCCGTTGCTGGCCCCCAAATTGTAATCAACGAGGTAAACGTCATACTCGGTTTGTGCCGCCATTTCTTTGGCGACTTTGGCGCTGATCGCCCATTCCACATGATAACGGTTTACATCTGGCGATAACATTTTTTTGATTAACGGTACATAATCCTTGTCATCATCGACAAGTAGTACAGTGATCTGTGTCAAAATGCAGTCCTCAAGGATGTGATCTCATTTGAGCGTTTATTTTACACGATTTTTGCAGGTAAATACAAAAACAGGGGGGCCATGGCCCCCCTGTCTGGTGACGCAAGTGCGCCGCCCTTATTCTGTTGGGACGTTGAGACGATCCCATTCCGCCTTGCTGACAAACTTGGTCAGATTGCGGCCGTCTTCGGTTTTAGCGCGGAGTCCGTGACGCACCTGACCGTTTTTGGTGTTAAAGGTGGTTTTACGCACTTGTGACTCATCGATCGCAACTTTTTGACGGGTTTTGACATCATAAAATTCAATGGTAGCCATTTCAGCACTCCTTATCGAAAGGCCCAGATAGGTAAGTAAAAGACTCGCATAAAAGTCATCTTCGCGCAAGTCGTCTATTTGTTTCTCTGTTATTATATGGGATTTAGCGTGAGATGCAGCACTTTTTCTTTAAAATCGTTTGAAGTGGGGTAAAATGTCACGTCGGTTTATCTACTTAGTCAGACACGGGCAATATCAGCTTTATCATCGCGATGCCGGAATGCTCACGACCAAGGGCCTTCAACAAGCGCAATTGACCGGACAGACTCTTTATGGGCTGCCATTTAGCACGATTTATCATAGCCCTTTGGTTCGGGCGGCTCAAACCGCCGAAATCATCGCCGAAAACCTCCCCGATATTACGGTGTGCGTTGATGAGTCTTTGCGCGAATGTATTCCTTCGATCCCCGAACGGTATACCGATTATTTCGCGGGCGTACATCCCGATCTCACCCCTGATAAGGTGACGGATTGCGCGGATAAGCTTCAAAGTGCCTTTCAATTGTATTTTCAGCAAAGTTATTATCCAGAAGCCGATCAATACGACCTGTTAATCTGTCATGGCAACGTGATCCGTTACATGGTCGCCCGCACCTTAGGGCTTACGATTGACGGTTGGGCCAGTATGTTGATCCACAATTGCGGGATCACCCGCATCATGATCGATAGCGATCAACAATTGTTTTTGATCTCTCATAACGACATCGGGCATCTGCCTGAAGATTTGCGAACCGAAAACTAAGGGATGTGAGCGATGCGCTTAGCTGTCTATGTGTTGTTGATCGTGCTGTTGGCGGCTTGTGATAGTGGGGCGGTGGTATTTGCACCGACTCCCTTGCCGCCGGATCTTTCGCCGATGCGTTACGATCACCCATCTGGGGCGTTTAGTGTGAATGTGCCGCGCCATTGGGCGATCTTCAGCCAAAATACCTCGGTATTAGCGACGGCCACTTTTTCACCGCCGGACTCGGTTGAACCCGTGTTGACGTTGGCCGTCTTGAATTTCGGTCAAGCGGTCGAGCCGACTCGCTTAGGCGCGGTGTTAGATCAATATCAAAGCTTTCATCGTCCAGATCTTAACCGTTACGCCGAACAGGATCGGCAAGCGATGGGCGATGGCAGTTGGCGTGTGACCGGAGTCCGCCGTTTGACCGGAGGCACCCCCCAAGCGATCAACACCTTTTTAGAGCAATCCGGCACGATGTTAGGCCTCATCGATGTGGTGATCACCCGCGATTCACGTTTGCAAGCGGAACTTCAGACCGCGATCAACACTTTTCAGATCAACCCAGATGCGCCCTTAGAAGCAACTGAATTAGCGACCTTCTCATTTGTGTATCGCGCCCCGTTGGAGGCGCAAAATGTGGCCACTTGGCAAAACGCGGCGGGGGTGTTCTTTGTCACGGGCGAAGTGGCGAATTATGGTGAGACGGCCCTCGCTCAAGTCCCGGTAGAAGTGACCTTATTGGCCCAAGACGGCACACCGATCACCCAACTTAGCGATCAGGTCATGGGGTATCGTTTGCCGCCGGGCGGATTCGCACCGTTTAGCATTCGTTTCGGCGAAGGCCAACCCACCGATACGATCAGCTATCAGGTGGTCTTGGGGAGTGGCACAACGCCGCCAGCAGTCTACGGGCGTGAGGTGTTCCAATGGACCGACGAATCGCGCTTTGACGCGGACGGCACCTTGGTGATCTCTGGTAGCGTGACGCATAACGGAACGGCGATCGCCTATGATCCGATCGGGGTGGTGACAGTCTTTGACTCTCAACAGCAAGTGATCGGCGCATGGTTTACTCCGATCGGCGCAGCCGTATTTGACCCCGGCAGCGAACGCGCTTTTGAGATCCGCGTGCCGGAGATCGGCGGCGATCCGGTCAATTACATCTTAGAGATTCAGGCCTTAAGTCAGCGTGAAGGGTAGGAGGATCACATGGGATTACCGGCCAAGTGGCATGATCCGAAACATGGGTGGTGTTTACGGGTATGGGCGGCGATCGCGCATCTGGAAGAACGGGGTATGACCGATTGTAAACCGATTGGACACGCGATCCGCTATCGCACCCCCAACGGTGAAACGCGAGAAGTGCGGGCGGTGTATGTCCCGGCCGCCGATTGGGTCTATCCGCTTTCGGAGCTTGAGGCGGCCTGTCAACCGTGATCAGACAAGTTTGGTTAGCCTTGCGCGGAGTCTTGATCGATCGCGCCCGCTTAAACGCGCTTTATCCGATCGCCTTAGGCGCGATCATGTCCGAACGTTATGGCGGATCAGGCGATCAATGGCGCGCCGCTTATCAGCAGATCGTGACGGATTGGGATAGCTACTACGCGGATCTGGATCTCGGTGGAGATGACGGGATCGCCGATCTCTGGGAAGGCTTATTTCGCACGACTCGCGCTTTATTTCGGCTTACAGCGACGCTTGAGCCTTCCCATAGCGATCTGATCGCTTTTTCGCGAGAATTGCCCGCTTTGGTGTATCGAGATTGTCCGTCTCATTATCCCGATGTTCCCCTGATTTTGAACGGGTTATCGGAGCGTGGCATCACCGTGGGTATCTGCGCCGATCAACCCGAAGCGCACGCCCGTGCTTTAATCGGCCCGTTTGACGGGCCGATCATCGGAGTCGATACCTTAGAGCGTGCGATCCAAGACTCGATCTACTTTCAGCGACTCGCTTTACACAGCGATCCGGCGGTGACGCTCATCATCCACGATCAAGCACGAGTCTTAGCGGCGGCCAAACGGGTCGGTTTTGCCGTTTTTCATTTTGTTGACCGCCCTTTAGAGGCGCTTTGGCAGCGGCTTAACGGAGATTCACCTGCCAATCGGTGACACTCACCACCACGCCGCCGTCCTGCACAAATAACATCGGTAACAGCGGCGCATCCCCTGTTCCCAACGGGATCGGATTGCCGATCGGGTTGCCATTGAGCGTTAAGGTGATATTGCCAGAGTTGAGATCGCGATCTAAGCGCAACCGTGCTGTGACAAAATTCACCGCTTGTTGTGAGACAAAGGTGAGTTCACCCTCGTCACCGATCCGTTGATAGACGTTGATCACGGTCAAACTTTGCACTTGGATGTATAACCCTACTTGTAGCGCCTCTTGATCGGCGTGCCGTAACCCTAACCCAAAGTAGACTTCTTCGGCTGGCAAAGTCGGATTCGCCGTCAATAGACTCATCGTGGCTTGCGTCCAACGGAGTCGACTCGGCGCATTATTCCCATAGAAGCGATTGAACACCTCTGGACCGTAAAAAATTTGAATCTCACTGCCGGGCGTATCACCGCCTTCACCTAAACGCCAAAATTCCCCGCGCGTGCCTAGGCTAAATTGTTCCGGAGTCCAGGTGATCTCGTCCGTTTGCAGATTCGGGATCAATTCCAACAAATTTTGCGCCCCTTGTAACCCTTGCGTCGGAAGGGTGGCCGTTGGTGTGGGGGTGATCGTCGGTGTGATGCTAGGGGTAAACGTCTCGGTTGGAGTCAGCGTAGCGGTGGGTGGCTCTAGCGTGGCGGTCAAGGTCGGAGTCGCCGTAGAGGGATCCGGAGTCGCGGATAAAAAGCGAGTCGGTGTGATCAAGTCAATTTCGACTGGGGGAGTCGTCTCGGTTGGGGTGATCTCATCCGTCAGCACCGCCGCGATCGCATCTGTCGGAGTCGGTGTGAGCGCAATCCCATCTGTCGGAGTCGGTGTGGCGCTGATCGTGAGCGCGAGTCCGATCAACGGGTTATCGGTTGAGCGGTTATTGGTGACGATCAAGATCCCGATGATCGCGATCACCAACAACACGACCACACCGATTCCGATCACCAGACGTAACGAAATGCGTGCCGGAGGCGGCCCTTCGGGATCAAGGTATTTGCTACGTTCAAACGGTTTCGGCGACTCGATCTCCACTTCATTCACGCCTTCTTGTAAGCGTGGAGTCGGCTCATCGGTCGGTGGGGCGGGGTATTCTGGCGCTCGTTGGGTCAATTCAAACCAGTGACGATAGATCGGATAGGCGGGTTGACGATCGATGAACATCGCCCGGAACAATTCGTTAAATCGTTCTAACCGTTGGGTACGTCGCAAGTTTTGATCGACATACACCGCTAAAAAGCGCTCATAGGTATCACGCCACTGCATCAAATTAGCGGCGATCTCCGGCCCCACCAATTCAATCGACACTTGCGCGATCTTATGATGTGCGTCTCGAATCGTCGGATCGGGTTGA
This sequence comes from Anaerolineae bacterium, assembly GCA_025454525.1. GTDB lineage: Bacteria > Chloroflexota > Anaerolineae > Aggregatilineales > Phototrophicaceae > JALOOG01. The sequence goes on from JALOOG010000009.1 coordinate 8,691, forward strand.
TCGGGACGGCGTTCGATCGCTTGACGCAAGCTTCGGGCCGCCACAGTCAGTTCCGCCGCACCTTGCCCTAAGCGGGTCAACCATTCGCGATAATGCGAGAGCGGAATATCGGCGGTTTGTTCGGCCTCTTGCACGCCTTTGAGCGCGTTTTCGAGTTTGAGGCCCGCCGGACGAAATTCCCCTTCGGCCCAATCGCGGATCGCCAATTCAAACTCACGCACGCTCAAGATCGCACCGGAGACGGTTTTTGCTTGGGGATTTTCTTCTACCAGTCGCCGGATCTTCTCCAGTTGGGCTAACGATTGTGGCGAATGTAAGCTATTGAGCAGATCGCTAATCCGTTTGAGATCACGCCGCCGATCGGTGAAGTCATCGAGGGTACGCACGATCAAATGGCGCGCCCCGCCTTCACCCAAAGTCCGTAAGGCTGCTTCCCTCCAAAACGCGGTATCTTCTAACAGATCCTCGTGGGCATCTAATGTGCCTAAAAGGACGTAATTGGCTGCTAACAAACGCGGTGCGGCCGTGCTATGGCGTGAAAACACCTCGATCAAGCCCCGATTCACCGCTTTAAGATAGGTTTCTTTACTAGGCATTTGCGCGTTAAAGTGATCACGCGCTTTGATCTCATCCGGCCGATACAACGCTTCGATCGCTTTGAGTGTCTCTTTGGTGCGGCCGGCGTTGAGCGCGGCATTGCGTTCGACCCAATCGCGGGTGAGGCGTGATAATTCGCGTAAGCGTTGCGCGGCGAATCGTTCCCCTTCACTACGAGCGATCTCATACGCATGTTGACCTAAACGCTCTGCATCGGCTAAGCGACTCCGATCAAACGCTTCCCATCCATCCGCGAGGGCGCGGCCGAGTCCGCCGTATAAAGCGTGACGTTCGATATATTGCGTGGTTTCGATGATCCCGCGTACCTGATTCAACCAACCGGATAGGGTAGGGCTAAGCGCGTTGATCCCATCAATCGCTTTCCCTAGAGCGATGAGCGCCCCGCCACGATCGCCTTGAAGGGTAGCGGCCGCATAGGTTTCCCACGCCACGCCGGCCGTTTTAACCCCGTCTACCATGCTAGAGATCAGATCATCAAACAAATTGCGCTGAAAACCTTGTAATTCGCCTTCAGTGCGCTTAAACCATAACTCCAGATCACTGCCATCCGCCGCCGGGACAAACGTCTGATACGATTGCAACACTTTGTACAAGCGATCTAACAGGTGAGAGATCTCATCCCAAAACCGACTCAACGGATCGATCTGACGGTTATTATCCAGCGCGGCGATCGCATCACGCGGACTTGTGGCCGCTTGTTTGCCGATGATATGGATGTTATCGGCGAGGGCCATCGCGGCGTTAAAAGCGCGTTCTAAGGCGCTTAGGGGTAACTTGCGCTCTGAAAGGGTATGTTGTACCGAAACGGTCGATAACAAGGTGTTGAGCAGATTCAACCGATCAACTACGGTGCGATATTGATCGCGTAAAGCGGCTAAGGTCTCTTGTGGGTGATCCAAAAGCTGATTGACTTCACCGATCAAGGCGCGCCCTTCTTGCAAAGCGATCCCTTCTTGGGTCAACGCCGCGATCGCCAATTCGATCCGATACAAGTTAGGACGCAACAACAAAATTTCCGGCACATTGGCCGAGATCCGCTCCGCTAACAGCCATTGGAGTTTACGGATCGCGCCGTCCTGATGCGGATCGGTCAACAAGAGATAAGCGGCCTCGCTTAGTTCTCCGTCAAACAGCAAACCAATCGCCTCACCAATGGCGGGGGGGGTTTGGCCTTCAGGGAGCGCATCTAACAACAATAAGCCGATCTCGGATAATAAATGGACTCGGGACGATGTTTGTGGGCCGGCTTGTTCCCGTAATTCCTCTAAAATATCGATCGCGTGCGCCCAATTGCCACTTTCAAGATAGATCCGCACCGCGTCTAGATTGGCGGCCACAGCGAGATCTTGTAAACGATCATGGATCTCTTTACGGATCTGTTTCGCGGGTGGATAACCGGGATCGGGGAGGATCGCCTGTTCTAGGGCGGTGGTGAGGCTTTGTAAATCACTTTTGCTCAAATTGCGCCGGAGACGTTCCGCGATCCGCGTCAAGCTGGCATCCCGTTCGCGCTCCAATAAGCCGCGATATTCGCCTAAATCGCGCCGTATTTCGGTCACAAATTGATAGCGTAAGCGTTTGTTGGGATGTAAAGCGCGGCTGATGATCGTCTGTAAGCGGGCCGGGACTTGATCGCTATCCTCACCAAAATCCAACCGGAAATCGGCATCGGCATCGCGTGGCACATCGGGACGTTTGCCGCCTGTCACCATAAAATAGAGCAGTTCACCCGCTTGAAAAATATCACTTTGCCGGCTGATCCCTTGTGGTGTGATCTCATCCCCTTCTAGGAACACCGTATTCCCCCAATCGATCACCTTCAAACGATAGTGATCGCGATCCCAAAAGAGATGTTTTGCGTCCACATCGTTATAGACAATCTCGCGTAGATGCGCGGTATGCAGTAGATCCAACAAGCGATCCACGATCACCAACATCTCTAATTGCGGCAAGCGATCGCCTTGTGCTGCCAGTCGTAACACCTCATCGGCGATGATCAAGCCTTCGGCGCGTTCCACCACAATATATTGATGAGTCATGCCGCCGATGCTAAATTGACCGCCGCCGAGTAATTCGGTCAGGACGGGATGACCGGCCAAACGAGATAACGCCCGCCGTTCATTGAGGATGCTTACCTCTTGGCCGGCACGAATCGGCGGTGCATCATTCGGCGCGGGGCGTTTGATCACCACCGGCCGATCGGCGGCTTGGGTATCCACTGCGCGTAACGTTTCGCCGGAACGCCCGCGCGGGTAAATGTAATCATAGCGATAACGGTTGTCGAACAAGCTGTCCGCCATGCGAGTCTCTTTCCTGAGCAGATCGGTGTGTCAATTGTACGCATGAGTCGCCGATCGGCAAAGTGACAAGCGGCGGCCTCACGGCGAATCATTTTAAAAGACAATCGGTGAAAAGTCGTAACATTTGTTACGATTTTTCCGCTCATCTGTGCTATGCTTGATCAAGACGACTTGTGGCTTTTGTAAGGAGCATCTGATGACCGATCGAGCGCGATTCCAATTGTTTTTTTCGTGTCCTCAATTTCGATCTGACAATCAAGCTTACGATGCCGCTATCGCCGAAATAATTTTTTTCCTGTCTGCCGCCGCACTTGTCGCCGTTGGATCGGGCGCGGGTTGAAACACGTTTTTGATCGCCTATGCTATAATGCCTATCAATTGAAGTAACTTGGTTTTGAGGGTGTTGTCGTGGCACAACCCAAAGATAAAAACAATCCGAAACCGCGTGACCCACGCGAAAAAATTGATAAATACAGCGTCAAACCCGAATTTTGGGACACTTTGTTAGATGCGTTACCCCCATGGGCTGATGAGATCGCCGCGATCGTGTTGATCATCTTTGGGATCGTGTCGTTTTTGTCGCTATTTAATGTGTCCTCCGATGCGTCCTTAGCGGCCGCATGGACGCGCACCCTCGTTTCGCTGTTCGGTTACGGGAGCTTTTTGGTGTGCGCGGGTATTTTCGCCTTAGGGGTGTTGATCCTATTGCCAAAAGTGGGCATCCAGATCGGATTACCCGCACATCGGATTTTTGCCTTAGAAGTGGGTTTTATCGCGATCTTAGCGCTCTTGCATCTTGGCATGGGCGATCTCGAATTTCGTGCGATCGCCCGTGACGGACAGGGCGGTGGCACGATCGGCGGCGCGATGAGCAGCCTGATCAGCGAATTTTTCGGCACAACCACAGCGATCGTGTTCTATAGTGCGGTGTTGATCATCAGCTTATCGATCGCCGCGGGGGTGCGTCGCTCTCAGATCACCAGTTGGTTACAGCGTACCAGTGAGCGTTTGATGCGCTATAGCGAAAAGATCGCACCACCCGACAAGCGTGATACGTCCAAGGTACAGAATGTGTCCGCACGTCGGACTCAATCGCTGATGCGAATCCGCGCCGATCCCAGTCATCTTCCACCCTCCCAGCGATCCTTACCGCCTTTGGGAATTGAGGAAGAAGACCCCCCGGCCGCTCCACCGCCCGCGGTGATCGAACCCCCGAAACGCACGCTCACTCCCCAAGAAGAAGCGTTGTTTTCGCGTCCAGAGAACTTTGTCGATCCGTTGACGGCGGGCAAGATCCTGAAGGGGCAAAAGAGCGAATACGGTTGGCAGGTGATCGAACGTCCAGACGGGCGCATCAAAAACTACTTTTCGGTTGCGAACATCCGTGAGCCAAAAAAGACCTCTAAGCGTGAAAAAGACCTCCCGCCACTGGAGATCTTGCAGGATCTGGACATCGTGTTACCGCATGAGGATGAGATCAACCGCAACGTGATCTTGATCGAAAACACGTTGCTAGAGTTTGATATCGATGTTGACGTGGTGAACGTGCGAATCGGCCCGACGGTGACTCAATACGCCTTGCAACCGTTCCGAGAGAAAAAAGACGACGACGGGGGCATGAGTATGCAACGCACGCGCTTGAATAAGATCGCGTCGCTTGCCAACGATTTGGCCCTCTCGCTTTCGGCCAAACGCTTACGCTTAGAAGTCCCGGTACCGGGGCATAGCTATATGGGGATCGAAGTCCCGAATCGACATCCTAGCGTGGTCGCCTTGCGATCGGTGTATGAGAGCAAAGGTTACTATGAACAACTGGCCAAGAAAAAATCGCCCCTGTTGATCCCATTAGGGCGCGATGTGGCGGGTGAAGCGGTTTCGATTGATCTGGCCGGATGTCCACATTTGTTGATCGCTGGCACGACGGGATCGGGTAAATCGGTCTGTATCGCGGCGATCGCAAGTGCGTTGATCCTAGACAACATGCCGGATATGGTGAAATTGGTCATGTTAGACCCGAAAATGGTGGAATTGAGCCGCTTTAACGGACTCCCGCATTTAATCGGGCCGGTGGAAACCGAATTGGATCGCATGATCGAAGTATTGCGGTGGTGTACCCGTGAAATGGATCGGCGCTACAAGTTGTTAGAAGAAAACGCCGCTCGGAACATCGAAGTCTACAATTCGCGCTTAGGTCAACGGCGCAAAAAAGAACAATTGCCCTATATCGTGATCATGATCGATGAAGTAGGCGATCTGATGATGAGTCGTCCGGTCGAAACGGAGCAAACGATCACCCGCTTGGCCCAAATGGCGCGGGCGGTGGGGATGCACTTGGTTGTCGCGACTCAACGGCCTAGCGTGGATGTGATCACCGGCTTGATCAAGGCGAATTTCCCTTCGCGGATCTCGTTTGCAGTGGCCACCAGCGTCGATTCGCGGGTGATCTTAGATACGGTCGGGGCGGAGAATCTGTTGGGTAAAGGGGATATGCTCTACCTTGCGCCGGATGCAGCGGCGGCCCGCCGTCTGCAAGGCTGTTATGTGTCGGATGAGGAAGTGCGAAAAGTGGTCGCTCATTGGCGCGATTGGGCCGCGGAACAGATCGCAGCCGGAAAATGGGAAAAACCGTTCACGGCCCCTTGGGAACGTGGTTTAACCCGGCGCGAATTTCTCTCCGAAACCGATCCGATGTTAGAGGATGCGATCGAATTGGTCGTCAAGGAACGGGAGGCCTCCGCGTCGCTGATTCAGCGGCGTTTAGGGTTAGGTTATCCTCGTGCGGCCCGCATCATGGATTTGTTAGAAGAATTAGGTGTGATCGGCGAACCGATCGCGGGGGGGCGGGCGCGCCGAGTCACCATTGAACCCGGCAAAGACCCGTTTAAGGTGATCATGGAGAAGAAAAAGACTCCCTCTGCCCCCAAGAAACCGCGTCCGGTGGATGAAGATTTTTAATCGGGATGCGACACGATCAGATCGTCAAAGTCTACGATCACGTTTTCGTAGATCCCGAACTCGTTGGTGGTGTTAAACGAGAGCGCGATTAAGCCTAAACGCCCTTCGATCAAACGATCGTCGGTGATCGTTTCGGTTAAGCGCATCGTCTCTGGTTGACAGATTCCCGCGGGGGCGGTACTCACCGCGTTGGGATCGATCGGAACACACAGTAAGGCGGGTTGATCGTTGATCCAAAAGCGAAAATCCGCCCCTTGCCCGCTTACGCGCAGGCGATTTTCGGCATTAAGGCCAAGGTTGATGTATTCGGAGCGTTGCCAAGTGCTGATCTCGGTGGTTACGCCATTTTGAACGAGGGCTAACTGATAATAACCGTCACTACTCACGGCAAAGTAATAGAGGTTGCGACTGTCTTGTTGACGAAACACCACGCCGAAACCGTTGTTATCACTGCCTTGAGTGGCAGTAGCGCGCACTGTGAGGTCAAAATCGCGCATGGACCAACGTAACGGCGTAAAGACACTGCTATCGGGTGCGCCGATCTCCAAGCGCATCACACTATCGATCATTTGCGCGGAGAGTCGTCCCGCGGCCGGCTCCCATTCATCGGCAAATTGATCGAAGGTGCTAGTATACAGCACGCCGGATCCCTGTGGGATCGTGTATTGCCAAGTGGCCGCGACTCGGCTCAATTGAAACGCTCCGAATAACAGGGCGATCAAAAAAATCAGCATTAGTAGGTTACGGATCACGATCATAATTTCTCCATGTCGTTAAAAGCGCGATCTTGGGCGCGGCGTAAACTATGGTGATAGAGCAAGCGGTAATACAGAAAGATCGTTGTGCCGATCAAAAAACATAAACAGGCAAATCCGATATTTAAAAGATCGGATTGTAGCCTCCAATTTTGACTAAACAACCCAGAAACGAGATTGCTCACTTGTCCGGCAACCGTAAAAATCAGACCCATGATCGCCGCTTGCGAGATCCAAACGCCCGCAATCGCTGCTAGACCGATCAAGATCGCATTAGCGGTACTATGGCGTGCGGATAACCAAAGCAACAAGGCACTTAGGGCGCGGTGTCTCCAGATCACCTCAAAGAGGTAGACAAAAACGAAACAGACGGTCATCGCGGCCAAAAATGACATCGCGATCGGACGTTCGATAAAACTCCGATACAACGGGATGATCACTTCCTCAAAAAACGATGGGCCATAAGCGATGCTTGCGAATAGGATCAAGAGCAAACTTAAACCGACCGCGATCAAGCGCAAGCTCAAGACCGTCATCAAGCTTTGCCATGATCGTAAACGGGTGAGGGTATGCTTGGCCGCAATCACAGTAGACGGGGATAAGGTGGTTAATCGCAACAGATCCCAACGGCCTTGTGCAACATCGGTATTAATGGCATTGAGACTTTGTGACAAGATCGTCAGATCAAGTATAAATGCGCTTCCAATACTGATCACAAAGATCAATTGCGCCCATCCCAAGATCCAACTAGCGATGAAGGACTCGATCGGAATAGTATAGGTGGTGATCGATTGTGCCGTGAGGGTGTTGTAATAAGCCTGCTGACTGCTCCAATTGAGGTAGCCAAAAAGGATCATCACAATAGTGATGATGATGCACACCCGTAAGAATATCCGGAATGACCAACGTTTTAAGGTGATCGGAGTCGCACCATATTTTAAGCGCCGTGCATCCAATTGATACACCGGATTGGTGAGGATATGGGTGTTAAATGGGGTAATTTTTAGCATTCTCATTTACTCCGCTAAGGCCCGGCGTGTGATCATCCGCACCCCCCACTGATACAAAAAGCGATAGTAATGGAAAAAGAGCGCGATAATCAACGCTGAAACGGACAATATCGCAAAGAACGCTAATATAGCAATTCTCCACACCGTTGGAGATAACAACCAATTGATGACGCTGATCATCCAAAAGATGAAAAATAGCATGAACCCTTGTGCAATCCAGATCGCCATCACGCCCGCTAATCCGGTGAGGATCGCGTTGGTGGTATTGCGTCCGGTGGAGAGTCCTAACATCACCGCAGTAAGGGTGCGATGTCGATAAAACACTTCGCCTAAATAAATGGCTGCCCAACCTATCATCAATAAAAGTAACAGGATATTTTCGATCGGTTGCCTAAAAAAACCGCTAATGTAATCGCTCAAACCAGCCCAAAAACCATTACGATGAGCAAAAATGTTGACCAAAGTTGTCAACACCAACAGTACCAAGACCAAGACACGCATCGCAAAAATCGTGATCATCATGCGCCAACACCGTAAACGTGTTAATGTGTGTTTGGCGTTGACAATCTGCTCACCTTCTAAGGCCGTAATCCGAACCAGATCCCAACGACCGTTCCCCACATCTTGATTGATCACGCCCAAACTGGCATTGATCGCAGCCAAGTCTAAAAAGAAGTTTGAGGCGATGCTGATCAAGAAGATCACTCCGGCGGCCAGTGCTAAGACACTGACGATGAAGGGGAATGTTTCTTGTATGTAGTAAGGGCTATTATAATTTTGTTGATAGAAAACCTGACGTTGATACTCGGAATGCCTTTGGATTCCAGCAAAGATCACGATCAAAATGCCAAAAATTAGAAAAACACGGATGATCACGGTGCGTGACCAAACCATGAGCGATTCGGGCGTTGCACCACGTTTCAAGCGTCGGGCATCCAATTGATACAAGGGATTGTTTAAGATCGATTCATTAAAGGGATTTAACTTGATCATTACAGCACTCCTTTAGGATGATTCTGCTGTCAACAGACGCTTGCGAACGAAAGCCAATCCCAGACGATATAAGAGGTAATAGGCGCAAAAAAAGATCAAGGCATATAGAGCCAGTACGAAGATCAGCGCTATCGGAAGTGCAAACCCATATCGCGTGGCTAAGGTATCGGATATGAGCCAAAAGAACACCCATAAGTAGATCAAGGTCATGCCTTGCGCGATCCACCCGCCGATGATCGCCAATAATCCTAACGGTGCGCTGTTCAGAATCGGGACGAATGAGAAGGCCAAAGTTAACACGCTAAAGGCACGGTGTCGCCATGCCAGTTCCCACACAAAAAAGCCACTCATCAGCGCGATTGACCAAAGTGTCGCTTGATTCTCTGGGGATCGTCCTGAAGCGAAAAGCGATAACACCAAAATCAATCCGACCACGATCAAGCGTGCTGTGGCATTCACGCTCAAAACTGACCATGAACGCAAGCGAGTCAGGGTTATGTAAGCATCAAGGATCTGTTGAGGGGGTAATGGGGTGACACGTACCAGATCCCACTCATATTTGAACTGTCGATCTCGTTTTGCCTGTTGTCCAGCAGCGAACATCGCCAGATCAAGACCCAAGCCTAACAGTAAACTTAAACCGAAGATGTTCAGGGTAACAGGCACTAGGAGGCTATAGAGACGATCGATCGTCAAGGTGGTGAGTGTCAATTGTTGGGTATTCCACAACAACAACGTTTGTAAAATCATCCATGCGAACAGACACCCACTCGTCCATAGCATCGTCTCGCGTGTCCATTGGTAAAGGGATCGGGATGTGGTAAAACTCGCGTTATGGCGTACTTTGAGTCGATAAAGCGGATTCTCAAATGGCGGGTTAACCCAACCGATCAAGGTTTTTATCAGCATATCTACTCCTCGAAACAACATCATAGAGGACATAACGTATGTCCCCTATGACATTGTAGGAGTGTTCAAGCCAATTGACAACCGACGCTATTTCGATGGGATCACGTCTGCACCGCCTAAATACGGACGTAATGCAGTTGGGATCTCAATGCTTCCGTCCGCCTGTTGATAATTTTCCATGATCGCGATGATCACACGCGGGGCGGCCAATCCACTCCCGTTGAGCGTGTGGACAAATTGCGACTTTTTGCTTCCATGAGGGCGATATTTGATGTTGGCCCTGCGCGCCTGAAAGCTTTCGGTATTGCTACATGAACTGACCTCTAACCACTCTTGGCAACCGGGGGCCCACACCTCTAGATCATACTTTTTCGTGGCGCTAAAACCGAGATCGCCCGTCACGATCTCTAAACGCCGGAAGGGGAGTTCCAACGCCCGGCACACATCACTGGCGGCCTCTACCAATGACTCCAATTCTTGATAGCTTGTTTCGGGTGTGGTGAACTTGTAGAGTTCCACCTTTTGGAATTGATGCACGCGCTTGATCCCACGCACATCGCGGCCCGCGCTAGTCTTTTCGCGCCGAAAACAGGGTGTATTAGCGACCATGTAGATCGGCAATTGTGCCTCATCAACGATCTCATCGCGATATAGGTTGGTGATCGCAACTTCAGCGGTTGGCAGCATATAAATATCCGCTTCAGGATCGGTATACACCACATCGCGAAACTTGGGGAATTGACCCGCGCCGTACATCATGTCCTCTTTCACGAAAAACGGCACATACAATTCCTCAAAGCCATGATCGCGGGCCATGTCCAAGAACAAGTTGATCAACGCCCGTTGTAAACGTGCGCCCCAATTTTTCAACACATAAGCGCGTGATCCGGCTAACTTCACCCCGCGCTCAAAATCAATGATGTCCAAGGCCACACCGAGATCCCAGTGTGGTTTCGGCTCAAAGGTAAACGTGCGGATCGCGCCTTGATGCGGATGTGCGATATTCTGTTCATCGCTATCCCCATACGGCACACTGTCATGGGGTAAATTGGGAATCCAATACAGCTGCTCATCTAAGGCCGTATTGACTTCACGCACTTGATCATTCAGACCATTCACCCGATCGCCCATATCGCGCAAGGTGTCGGTAAGTTGATCGATGGCGGTGGTGGGATCACCGTCTACCGGATCACCTGCTTCGCCTTCCATGATTTTCGCGGCGCGTTCGTAATCGCCCGTTTGCAACGAATGGAGCGCTTGCAAAGCCAATTGGCCGCGACTCGTGTCATCTAATTTTTTATTACCACGCAAAAAGCCGATCGCCCGGTTGAGCTTGTTACGACTCGCTTGGATGACTTCACTTTCGGTCAAGAGGGCGCGGCGTTGCCGATCTAGCTCTAAGATCTGATCGATGCGATCGATCGCCTCAAAATCTTGTAATTTTTGGATCTGTTGTTTCACCCAATCCGGTTGTTCACGGATCAATTGAATGTCTAACATAGTGGATTAAGCTCCTTCAGTGTGGGTTGGATCGCTAGGGGCAGTGTTATCGGGTAAAGGACGGCGATAACGTGGATCACCGGGAAGCGGGCGGATCATATCGCGATAAAAGCGCACGATCGCCAACGCTGACCCAATCATGATCACCAATAAGATCGCCGTATCGAAGACTTCACGGGTTAAAAAATCCATCGGATTCACTCCAAATAAAAACACCCCGCCCGAACCGGACGAGGCGTATGATCAACGCTCAAGGGGGTGGGCGACAAAACCTACGAAAGAATGCTATCAGAAGAAGAACTGGCCGCGGCGGTTTCATCCACCCAAACAGGCAAGGTCAAACTAAAGGTCGTACCGACCCCTTCTTCGCTATCAAACCACAACCGGCCGTTCATCGCTTCCACCTCATGTTTACACAGGTATAGGCTTAGCCCATACCCAAATTCCCCCATAATTTGCGGTTGACGGGCGCGGGCGAATGGCTCAAACACCCGTTCACGTTCTTTTTGACGCACCCCGTAACCTTCATCCACCAGATCGATCTGCACCATTTGATTTTTGGTTTGAATGTTGATCTTGATCGGTGATGCTTTCATACTATACATGATAGCATTCCGCAGCATGTCCCGCAATATACGGGTGAGGTATTGCGAGGATGCGTTGACGATCGTGTTTTTAGGGATCGTGGTGGTGATCCGCGCCCGATGATCGTTGGCATCGGTTTCGGGATCGACCAGCATGATCTCATCCAATTCTTCTAGAAAATCTTCAAAGTAATTGTTTAAATCCAGTTTGCGTTTACGTTGTTTGACCGTCTCGCGCAAGCGTCCGGTGCGGATGTCCTCTAAGCGTTCAAACATCTCCATAAAGCGCGCCACGCGGTGCATGTGGATCGAGATCAAGCGCGTGAATCCCCCTAAGCGCTTGCTTAGTGTCTCTACGGACTCGTTTTTCTTGATCACTTTCATCGATTGATTGATCAGGTCAATGTGGCCTTGGGTCGCTTCGACCGCTTCACGCATTTCAGCGCGAAACCGATCGGTTTCACCCGTCATCGCTGACCAATCGGTAGTTTCTAAGGTGATCATGGTGAACACTTCGCCGGATTCGCCTTGTACTGCTGCCGCCCAACACGGCACATACGACCCGGAGCGGTAGATATGAAACCGGAGCGGGCGTTCAGATTGCATCGCACGGGCGCGGATCGCGTCAATTTGTTGATCAGGATCGGTTTGTTTCGTGTTAAACAACACGGTGGCGGCGGGCCATCCTTTTTCGCGTAAGACATTCAGATCTGTGCCTAAGATGGCACGCGCCGCTAAATTTTCTGTGATCAACTTGCCGTCACTGGTGAACAGCAATACCCCTTCGCCCAAACCGTCTAAGACTGCTTGTAAATCAAGTTTTCCGTCAATTGGCATAGCATAACTCCGTCACCGGGGATAAATGGCATAAAGATCCGGCACTTTTATTGTAACTGGTTTCGCGCTTTTTCGCTTGTCGATACGCTACAATGTGTTCAATGATTTTTTGCGTGGGGAGTGCTGTCTATCATGACCGAAATTCAAAATTTGCTACAGGCCCAAGCGGCGAATGAGGCCCAATTGTTGGCTAAACAAAATGTGATCGGAGTCGCGGTCGGATATAAAGAATCCGGTGGGGTGGTCACCGATGAGTTAGCTGTGATCGCCTTGGTTGAGGAGAAAAAACCCGTCGCGCAACTTGCGCCGGATGAGTTAGTGCCAAAACAGGTCAATGGGGTGCGGACTGATGTCTATGAGGTGGGCAAGTTGCGTGCGCTACAAAATCTACCAAAAGACCGCTTTCGCCCAACGATCCCCGCGGGTGTAAGCGCCGGCCATCATCGCGTCACGGCTGGCACTTTAGGCGCGATCGTCAAAGACCGTGTGACCGGAGCGCTGTTATTGCTCTCAAATAACCATGTGTTCGCTAACAACAATGAAGCTCAAGTGAATGATCCGATCCTGCAACCTGCGCCCATGGATGGAGGACAAAACCCCTTAGACATCGTGGCTCGCTTAGAACGATTCGCCCCCTTACGTTTTATTGAAGACGCAGCCCAACAAGGCCCCGCGCCGATCCAACAGCCCACCGAACAACCGGCCGGTTGCAATATCGTGAGTATTTTTGTGATGATCACCAATTTGATCGCGGGCCTCACTGGATCAAACGTGCGTGCTACGGTGACACCTTCAGCGGCAGCATCGGCGGCCGGTGCAACGATCATGCAAGCGATCCCTAAATCATTGGCCGCGCAAGCTTTCACACCCGATAATGCCCTAGATGCCGCCTTGGCCCGTCCCCAAAGCCCTAGCATGTTCACCAATGAGATCCTTGGCATCGGCCCGATCTATAACACCGCCGCACCCACGCTCAATATGACCGTGCGAAAATCGGGCCGCACCACCGGAGTCACACAAGGCAAAGTGACCTTGCTCAATGCCACGATCAATATCACCTATGACACTAGCCGCGGTGAACGCACCGCCCGGTTTACCGGCCAAGTCCTCACCGAGGCAATGAGTCAGGGCGGCGATTCGGGATCGTTGGTGGTGGATGAAACTGGACGTAACGCGGTCGGTTTATTATTTGCCGGATCGCCTGTAGCGAGTGTATTCACCCCGATCGATGTCGTCATGGCGGCGTTAGATATTGTCTTTTAAGCAGTGAGGAAGGGCAGTTATGGATGAGCAGTTGCAAGCACGGTTAACCGAGATTCAAACGCGCTATCTGGAGATGCTGATGAGCAAACCAAACGTGATCGGTGTGGGCATCGGCAAACGCAAGCGAAGCGGAGTCTATCTTGAAGAAGTCTGTATCGTGGTAATGGTGACGCAAAAAGTCCCCTTCGATCAACTTCACCCAGAGGATCGGATTCCCCAAATGATCGAAGGGATTCCGATCGATGTCCAAGAATTTGGGAGTTTTAGCGCGTTTTAATCACTGCTAGATTCACCCTCGCGCAGTCTCTCATCTTGCGCTAAATTGACGGGATAAACGCAGAGCAGGAGCAAGATTTATGATTCAATTAACCCATCGCCTATTCCGGCGGGGACTCACAGGGGCGCTGTGTCTGTTGGCACTGATCACATTGATCGGTTGTTCGTTGCCTTCGCAAGGGACATCGGTCGCTGTGATCACCGGCCCACCGACGATCACCCTTGCGTCACCGCTTCCCAATTCAACCTTTTTGGCCGATGTGCCGGTCAATATTTTAGCGGCGATCGCTAATGCCGGCCCCGACATCCAACGGGTTGAAGTCCGGGTCGATAACACCACTTTGGCCGATCTCAACGCGCCGAATCCATCGGGCGCAACGGTGTTCACCGTTACACAAACATGGACAGCGACAGGTGAAGGCCCTCATACGATCAGCGTACAGGCCTTTCGGGGCGACGGCACATCAAGTACGGCCGCCGTAGTTCAGATCAATGTGGTGAATGAGCCACCGATCGTCGCAACCGAGACTCCGATACCGACTCCTGTGCCACCCACCGCGACTCCGACTCCGGTGACACCGACGGTAGCGGCCACCAGTGGCGGCGGCACAACACCACAAGCGACGGACACAACTGGGAGTGGTGGCGGGAATGTGACGCAACCGACGGCCACCACGCAAGCGACCACCGCGCAAGGGGTGGTGGTGCGTGTGGTACCGGGGGGCATGAACGTTCGGCGTGGCCCCAGCACCAACTTTATCCCACCGTTGGGCGCATTGCCCGGTGAACAGGAAGTGCCGATCTTGGCTACCAATCAAAACGGCACATGGTTTAAGATCCGGTTTAATGGTCAAGATGCGTGGATCTCATCCGATCCCAACTTGGTGACGGTGATCTCTGGGGATGTGACCACTTTGCCGCGTGAAACTGGCCCCGCGATTCCCACCTTACCGCCGCCCACCGCACAACCGACGACTGTGCCTCAAACCGCCGCCCCCGGCACGACCCCAACCACTGGTGCAACGGGTAATGGTGCGGATCTGGTGATCACGGGCTTTGAATTGCGTCAAGGAGCGCGTCCGGTGAATACGATCTTTATCAATGAGCCGGCTGTGGCCTTTGTGAAGATCAAAAATCAGGGTAATCAGCCCACGTCAACCGGATTCTTGGTTATTTTGCGGATTGTCAATACGGCCGACGGAGGCTTTAAGTTGGAAGAAGCAGCCGCTTACTCCGCGGTATTAGCTCCGGGCGAAGAAACGACTGTACAGATTCCATTTACCGATCGGGCCGGCGCGGGCCTCGATAAATCTGCGGCCGCGGTGGTAGACGAAAACAATCAAGTGCCAGAAGCCAATGACGGCAATAACGGATCGCCTTTCGCGATCAACTACGTCTTAGGCGCGCAATAAATCAACCCATTGGGGCGCATCAATCGATGCGCCCCAAGCGAAACTTATGCGGCAACCATTTCGCGTTGACTGTCTAAGAGTTGTTGTGCTTCTTGCAAAGTGGGTGCGTAACTGATCAGATGTTCTTCGCCGATCGTCACAAAACAGAGCGTTTCGGCGGCACTTGTCCAGCAATCGCCGTCTTGATCGGCCTCTGGTAAGCGCATTTCAATGAATTTGAGATAACCTTCGGAAAATTCATCCGCTTCAAGAGCGCTATCCCATGCCAACCGCATTACCCAAGCGCGTTGATCGGTTTCCGCATTGTAATACAGGTGATAGCGATCCCCGCCCCAACCGGCCGCCATGTCCGCTGCATCGCGAGGCGCTAATTGGGTAGCGAGATATTCCCGTAAGAAAAACTCCCCTAATGTCCGATCAAACAACCGTTCCCAAGGTGCATCCAACGGCATTTGCTCATTGTTAAGCGTGATCGGGAGCGGATTTTCACCGGTGAGATACTTTTCCGGATGTAAGATCTGTTCGGTGGAGAGCGGCAAGTCGGTATACGCTTGATTCACGCGCTCCCAACCCCCATCATCGCGTAAGGCGGTCACAAATTCCATGCCATCTAAGTAAGGCGAAGTCAATTCGGTGATCAAGATCGGCGGGGTGTTTTCCGGAAATTCAGCACTTCCAGCGACCGTAAGCGATCCGATCCCAGCCAAGACGCGCAAGGGTTGATCTTCAGCCAAGCGGGTGAGGTAATCAGTCATCACCAGAGTCGCATCACCTTCTACGAGGGATAACACCGCTTGAGCGCGATCCGGCTCGGCATTGACCAGATCATCGGTGAGCAGGCGCTCTAGATCAAAATGTTGATCTTGCAAGGCGTGGGTAAATTCATGCGAGTAGACGATCTCCTCTAACAGCGGGAGGGCGCGTTGGGGCGTGATGTCGTTAAGCAGGACGATATTCATCTCATCCGTTTCCGTGTCATAAAACCCGCCGATCTGATCGCCCAACAATTCGATATAGGTCTGCATCAACATGGTATCGGACGGCATGAGATCAAACGCGATGTAAAATTGTTGCGCCTCAAAGAAATCGCGTTCCACGTCTTCACCAGAAATGCTCTCATTCAGATAAGCGCGCACATCGTCAGGACGAGGGAATATCCGCGTTACGGTGTCCAAGGGTTCTAATTCGCGGATTTCACTGGTGATGCGCTCAATTTCATCCATATAGTCGTTTAATTCCGGGCTAGGGGTAAATGCGCCCGCATCATCCGGTTCTTGCGCTTGGGTGAACCCGATCGCACAACTCAACAGCACGATCAACACAATTCCGATCATTTTTAGCTTCTTCACGTAACCATCCCTTCAAATCGACTCGAAACACTTCTCTCAATTATACGTTTAAAGCGGGTGGATTGTCGCAAGTCAGCGGGGTATGATTAAGGGCGGAGTTTATAGCGAAAGGCAGCGCGAATGCGGGCAATCGAACGTTTATTTGAGATCATCCTGTGGAATAGCCGGATGGTGATCATAGTTCCGGTGATGATTAGTTTGTTGTTATGCTTTGGGGTGTTTGCCACCACGACGGTTGATGCGTTTATGTTGTTGGGACGCATGATCCAATATATCACGACCCCGGAAACTCGTAGCATGGTTTCCACCGAAAATATCGGCTTATTGGTGGCGATCATTGATGGTTATCTGTTAGCCGCGATCTTGTTCATTTTTGCGCTAGGCATGTATGAACTGTTTGTGAACAAGGTCGATATTGCCGAAGGATCGGAATTTGCCTCACGGGTGCTGTTGATCAAGAGCTTAGATGACCTCAAAGATCGCCTTGCCAACGTGATCTTATTGATCTTGATCGTCAAGTTCTTCCAACAAGCGTTGAAGATCAAATACGAAAACACCACCGATCTGATCTTGTTGGCCTTAGCAGTGGTGATGATCGCCGGGGCATTGTATTTGAGTGGGCGCGCCCGTCCGGCCTATAAATACCTTGGCCCAGAGGCAAAAGATCAAGGGTAGCCTCAATACCCGATCCCCTGTACTTTGATATTAAAGCGGTGGGGTTGATGATTTTGGATCGTGATATTGGCCACTTCTAAAAATCCGCCAAGGTTATCGATCTGACGGATGTTAAAGGTCTTAAACACCTTAAATTTTTGGCGATCGTTCAGCTTTTTGATCAGCAAACGATCGCCACGAATTTCGACATCAACTTGTTCCCACCGAATCTTGTTTCGTCCGATTTGGAGGCCGGCGCTGTGCATGATCAGACTCGGATGTAACTGCACCGCCTTGTTTTCGCGCAAAGCGCGGGCGATACGTTCTCCGATCACATCCGCGATATACGGACGCACATACGAAGTGATCAATCGTACATCCCCATGCACTGCGGTGATCCGAAAGGCGCGGTTGTCGCCCATCGTGAGGGTTTGCGCGCCTAGTGTGGCGATCACCCATGGACCGATCCGCAAGGGGCGCACCCCTTCACGAAAGCTTTTGACTTGTGTCCATTTATATTTGTGATCGATCCCGCGTTGTTGCCAGATAAACCCGCGATCAAAAAATTGGATCGACTCCTTGCGCCGCGTCAACCACCGCCATAAGTTAAAGATCCCACGCACAAAAAACAACGCCACTACGCCTAAGGCCAGAATTTCACCCACTTGGATCAACAACGGATCCGCGATCCCACGACCTCCGGCCTGATTCAGCGCTACCCATGCCCCAAACGCGGCGACGAGTGCGAGTAAATTCCAAAAAAAGCGTTTCAAGTACCGTTGACGCTCAACGGTGATCGTGTAGATCAATTTGGGTTTGTCCAGAACCATCGCTTTGATCCTTTCGCTTAGCTGGAATCAAACAGAGCGCTCAGGTGCGCTCTGTACAAGGGGCTTAGGGTTGGCTAACCAGACTCGACCGCTTGTTATATCGGAAATTCATCAGCGGGACGACGCGCTCATCCGGGGTACCGGCCTGTAGGATCACGCCGCCGCGTTCAACATCCATAAAGTTGTAAAAAGCGGGCGACTCGGTGTTAAATTTATCGCAAATTGACTTCGCGATCCCGTCTAAATCGGGACTATGAGTGAGTAGGACAAATTCATCATTTAACACACCGACAAAATCATGCGGCGTGCCTTTTTCGCTTACCACTTGCTGGATCACGCGGGCGGCATGTGACATCACTTGATTCGAGTTCACAAACCCATAGACATCGTTATAGGCGCTGAAGTTATCGATATTAAACGCCAACACTTGTTGATTTTGACGACGGGCGATCTCTTCTTCCACTAACGGCCCCGTTGGCAGTCCGGTGCGGGTCTCGTGCAGATTTTCACGAGTGGCTCGGCGAATCGACCCTTGCACCCGTAAACGCAATTCGTCAATGTCAAACGGTTTTGTAATATAATCATCTGCGCCCAACTCTAATCCCCGTACCTTACTCGCACGTTCATCGCGTTGGGTGAGGAACAGAATCGGGATATATTTGGTCATGGACGTTTGACGCAACCGCAAACAAACATCATACCCGTCCATATAGGGCAACATCACATCTAACAAGATCAAATTAGGGAATTTCGCCCGCGCCATTTCGATTCCGGCCAGTCCGGTATCTGCGTGCAGCACTTCGTACTTATGGGACGTGAAATACATGATCAGCATTTCCGCCACATCGTGATCGTCTTCAATTAACAGCAAACGATTGTTATTCATCATGTCATCTCCTCAACCAACAGCCAGATTAGGCCGCTGTGCTGTTTTTTATTCGTCTAATACGGCGCTGACCCGGAATTGATGATCCTGAGCGTCAGGGGCGTTGGCAATGGCTTGTTCGGGGCTAAGCATCTCCAGCACACGGTCGGCCCGTAGCACATTGCTTAACGGCAAGACCGAGGCCGTCGGGGCAATCTGGGAGGTGTCTAAGCTTTGCAAGCGCTCAAAGTATTGCAGGATCTTAGAAAGTTGTCCTGCGTACAACGCCACTTCTTCATCGCTCAACTGAAGTTTAGCCAGTTCCGCGATCGCCCGCACGGTTTCATGTGATAATTCCATAAGTTTGATCCTATATTCGCTCTCAATTTGCGTGACTGACTTTATTGTATAACACGACGCGAGAAAGGCGCTATTATATTACTTGAAACAGCAAACAAAAAACAAACCTTCTTTGCAAGTTTTTACACCCATTTGACCAGTTTGTCGTTACAATCACTCCCACAGACGGGCCTGAGGTAACACATGACGGTAGAACGGTTCACCGTGGATACAACAACGATCATCGCGACCAAACGCGAAAAATTACGCGAACGACAAGCCAAAACACCTACAGCAGCGGTGATCGCCCTGGCTGAGATGCAGATGCGTCCTCGTCCTGTCCTCAACATCGTCACCGGCGGCGAAACGATCGCGGTGATCGGCGTTGTGGACTATTCCGAAATTTATGATCCGGTCGGCACCGCCCTCCGCTATACCCGTTTAGGGGTGGATGCGGTCGCTTTTTTCACCGACTCCAGCATTTACGAAAACGGCCTTGAAGACCTGCTCTTGGTCTCTCGCGGGATCAAATCCCCCGTGATCAGCCAAGATTATATCTTAGATGGTTATCATGTGGCAGAGGCGCGGGCCTCTGGTGCATCCGCCTTGACCCTATATGCCTCCGTGTTGGATCACACCACGTTACGCCGTGTGGTCTCGTTAACCCAACGTTGGCGTATGACTGCATTGGTACAGGTAGAAAATGAGGCACAAGTTAACTTTGTGCGCTCCCTCAGCCCGCATGTGATCGCGGTGGGCAGCATCACCGATCACAGCTTTGAGGCGAATTTAGCGTTATTTGAGCGCTTGCGCCCAACGATCCCCTACAACATGAAATGTATGCTTCATTGTACCTTAACCACCTTAGATCAAGTGGCCGCAATCTTAAAATTTGGCGTGGATGCGTTGCTGATCCATGAACAGATTTTGACCAACTCAACGCTCACGGATGACCTCTATCGGATGATCGATCAACACCGTCCGCGTTAAATCCGGTTTAAATTTGGTGACTTTCGTCTGGTGATTCGTTACTATTTTTGTGTGTTCGGTGTACCTGTCTTGGGGATGAAACACATGAAAAAATCTTTATTGCCAATACTCTTGTTACTTTGTCTGTTTCCGGCGGTGGTTTGGATGCAATCCAACACCCCCACACCACGTCTTGAAATTACCGGGGTGAATCCCACCGATTTACCAACCGCGATCATTACCGCCAATGTCTTTGATCCGTTAGGACAACCGCTACAGGGACTCACCCTCGCTGATTTTCGTCTTTCCGGGGCCCTCTCGGAAGTCGGTGAGATCGTCCGCGTCGAAAATGTATCAGACGATAACCTCTCGTTTGCCGTCGTTTTGGTGATCGATACCAGTAGTAGCATGGCTGGACTCCCGATTGAACGGGCTAAAGCGGCCGCAACTGCCTTTGTCAACAGCATCGGTGAAAATGACCCCGTAGCGATCATCACTTTTGACACCGAGACGCGCCTTGTCCAAGATTACACCACGGACAAACAAATCCTTTTAGACACGATCGCCAATTTACGTTTTGGTGGACAAACCGATCTGTATAATGCCGCCGTAGAAGGTATCCTCAAGGCGGCCGAAGCTCCCACCCCCCGCCGTGCGATGATCCTGTTGAGTGACGGCGCACAATTTGGAGACGGGGAAACCTTGCGCGAAGCGGCCGGCGCTGAAGCAGCGGTGCGCGGTGTTCCGATCTACACGATCGGGTTAGGTTATGGCACGGATCGCACCTATCTACAAGAGCTTTCGGCTGCGACCAATGCCCGCAATTACGAATCCCCCACCCCCGATCAACTCACCGACATTTACAGCCAATTAGCCTCCTTATTCCGTAGCCAATACGTGCTAACCCTCAATGTCCCTGTCCCGTTAGACGGCACTGTCTATGAATTTGGCTTGCAAGCGGTGACTCCCTTTGGGGATACCGCGATCATGACATCCACCTTACGCGCTCCGATCCCCGTGCCGTTGATCACCTTTGAGAATCCTCCCACAACGCCGATCGGTGATCTCACCACGATCACTGCCACGATCCGCGCCGATGATGAAACCACCTTGACCGCGGCCCGGTTAGGTGATGCCCCGTTGGAAGGCCCATTTGAAGTGATCGAGTCCGATCAAATGGGCTTAACGTATCGTTGGCAAGCGTCGATCGATCCGTTTGTGTCACCGCCGGGTGAGACGACGCTTCGTTTGACGGTCACGGATGCGACAGGTGACACCGTAAGCGTCGATCAACCGATCACGATTGCCGCCTTGCCGGCCCGTGCCACGATCGCGCCGGATCTTGCGAGTCTGGGTGAGATCGATACACCTGTCATCGTGACTGTCACGGTAGAAGAACAGACTCCAACCGATAGTGTGACGTTTGCGGTAGACGGTGAAACGATGTTCACCACTGACTCCGCGCCATTTGAATTTATGATCGTACCAGAGGACTATAGCGCGGGTGAACATCAATTAACGATCACCCTGACCAGTGAGAGCGGCGCAACCGTTGATCTTGATCAAACCTTCACGATCGCGGTATTGCCAAGCGCGACTCCCACGCCCACAGATACTTTTACACCGACGGCCACCCTGACACCGACTCCGACAGCGACTCCCACGGCTACCATTGACTTTGCCGCTACGGATCGCGCTGCCACTTTGAGCGCCCAAGTCACCTTAGACGCGCAAGCAACCGTTGACACACAAACCGCGTTAGATCAACAAGCGACGATCGACGCTCAAATCGTGTTAGAACAACAAGCAACCGTTGACGCGCAAGCAACCCTAGATCAACAAGCGACAATCGATGCTCAAGCGATTTTAGATCAACAAGCAACCGTTGACGCGCAAGCGACCCTAGATCAACAAGCGACGATCGATGCTCAAGCGATGTTAGATCAACAAGCGACGATTGACGCACAAGCGACCCTAGATCAACAAGCAACTGTTGACGCACAAGCGACAATTAAGGCAGAAGCGACCAACAGTATACGCATACGGCAAACGTCCACCGCCTTAAGCATGACGCTCCAAGGGGTACCTCAAGCGACCGTGATCCCCCCAACCTTCACACCCACTCGGACGCGGACTCCATTGCCAACTGCTACACTGACTCAAACCCCGTTACCGACAAACACCAATACCGCAACCTTAACTAGGACTCCCCGTCCAACCGCCACACAAACCGCGACTCCTGAACCGAGTCCCACGTCAACGAATACGGCGACTCCCGAACCGAGTCCGACGATCACCGAGACCCTAACGCCTGAACCGACTCCAACGGTAACAGAAACCGCCATACCGACGTTGACCTTTACCCCAACGATCGATCAGACTTTAGTTGCCCAAGCCGCCCAAACACAAACTGCAACCTTTGATCCCACCTCAACACCCGTCACGATCCTTGAAGTGGGTAGCCCTGAACCTGACTCCACCAACACCTTGTTACCGATCATCGTGGCCCTTTGTGTTGGGGTGCCATTGCTGTTCTTGTTGCTATTTTTGTTCCGACGGCGCAATCGTCAACCCTAAGCGATCCGAATCTACGGGCATGACCCTAGCGTGATGCCCCGTAGATGAATCTTTGCTGATAATTGCCGGGCCGGTACGGGTTGGCATTATAATCAAATCATCAGTAGATTAAATTTTTTGGAGCTTTTAACCATGGCGGAAGTAGTGATTATTGATGCAGTACGGACAGCCCTTGGCCGGCGCGGCGGGTGGCTGCGTGAGGTGCATCCGGTTCGTTTAGGATCGTATGTGTTATGTGAAGTGCTATCCCGTGCCAATTTAAATCCGGATTTGATCGATCATGTGGTGATGGGATGTGTCAGCCAAGTGGCCGATCAAACCTTCAACCTTGCGCGCAATGTGGTTTTAGACGCGCAACTCCCGATCCAGATCCCAGCGACCACGATCGATTTTCAATGTGGGTCAAGTCAAACGGCGGTGCATTTTGGTGCGGCGATGATCGCGTCTGGTCAAGCCGATGTGGTGATCGCGGGCGGGGTAGAGAGTATGACCCGCGTTCCGATGGGCGCAAGCCTCGCACAGGGTCAACCTTTCACCGATCGCATGATGCAAGATTATAACCTCATCCCACAAGGCATCGCCGCCGATGAGATCGCCGAAAAATGGGGGATCACCCGTGAGGAAGTTGATCAAATCGGTTATCAAAGTCACTTGAAAGCGGCTAAGGCTGCTCAAAATGGCACATTCGCCCGTGAGATTTTGCCCATTGAAGGCCATGATGAGCAGGGTAATCCGATGTTAATCACCCATGATCAAGGCATTCGCCCGAATGTTGATCCGGCGAAAATGGCCACACTTCAAGCCGCGTTTACCGCTAACGGTGTGACCACGGCCGGAAATAGCAGTCAGATCAGCGATGGGGCGGCCGCACTCTTATTGATGACTGCCGAAAAGGCCCAAGCACTTGGCTTAAAACCCCGCGCCCGCATCGTAGCAACCACCACTATCGGGAGCGATCCGCATCTGATGTTAACCGGGCCGATTGCCGCGACTCAAAAAGTCCTTAGCCGTGCCGGACTCCGCTTGGAGGACATCGATCTATTTGAGGTAAATGAGGCTTTTGCCGCTGTGATCGGCATGTGGCAACGTGAGATCCAACCGGATATGAATAAGGTCAATGTGCATGGCGGCGCGATCGCCTTAGGGCATCCCTTAGGGGCATCTGGGGCGCGTTTGATGACCACTTTGTTGAATGCGCTAGAGACCCACGATAAACGCTATGGCTTGCAAACGATGTGCTGTGGCGGTGGTATGGGTACCGGCACGATCATCGAACGCCTCTCCTAACGTCTGGGGTAAATGGGGGGCGGCTGATACAGCGCTCCCCGCGCCAACGCATGATCTTGATCGGCGATCGTGGCATAGCGATAATTTCGCATCAATTCCGGGGCTTGGAACACCAATAAACCATCCCCTTCGCCGTCCACCAAGATCACCCCGGCGTTCACGCGCTCTTCTTCACGCCATAACCACAATTGATAGCGCCCGTGTCCTATCGGAAAATCCTCTAGATACACCATGCCAATCGTCGCATCCGGATCACAGATCAACACGGCTTGATACGTCGTATCGGTGTCCAAAGGCCGCAGCGGAAAACTAACGGTGCGTTCTTGCGCGATTGCCCGAAGCAAGGTGACCGGGGTAGAGGCGCTCTGTTCCATCATCAATAACACCATGCGGAGGCTGATCAGCAAGACGATGATCGCGGCCGCGGCAATTCCGATCGTGATCCAATCGCGATTCGATGAAGAGGTGGCTATGGTCGGTTGATCGGCGGTGCGTTGGAGCAAGCGTTCGCGCATGTGAGGCGGGAGGGGCATTTGCGGCACACTATACAATAGCGCCTCGCCAATTTCGCGATAGGCTTTGAGATCTGCGCTGGCATCGGGACACAGCGGTAACAATTCCTGCACGATCGCGGATTCTTCAGGGGTGGTGAGCCTTAGTGCATAAGCAGGCAACAGATCGCTCAACTGTTCACAATCGTTTGGTTTCACTCCGTTGTTGGCGTTCATAACACCTTCTTATCTGGTCAATCGGTGAGTTGACGATGTGCATTTTGCCATTGCGTTTTGAGCTTTTGCAGGCCCATACGAATCCGCGCTTTGACCGTCCCCAAGGGTAAGTTGAGCTGCTGTGCGAGTTGGCTATGCGTGAACCCCTCAAAAAAGGCCATCTCAATACATTCTGCTTGTTCCGGTGGTAATCGTCGCATCAACTCCCGTAAGAGTTGACCATCGCGAAACGGCAGCTCATCTTCGGCGATCTGCTCATCGTGTAACTCCCCGTGTGCGATCCATTGTTTTCGCTCATGTCGTAAACGATCGATCGCGGTGTAGCGCGCTACCGTCAATAACCAACTTAAAAACTCACCTTTGCGCGCATCCCATCGCGCCGCTTGTCGCCACACCTTTAAGAAGGTGTCTTGGGTGGCTTCTTCTGCTAACACTGTGTTTTGAAGCACCCGATAGGTGAGACTATACACAGGTTTAGCATAGCGATCGTAGAGTTGCGCTAGGGCTTGTTGATCTTGTTGTTCGATCCGCCGTAGTAGTTCAATATCGGACATCTTTAAGCGTCTCTGGACTCATAGATAACAACGATGATAACACGATCTGGATGTGTTGAAAACTTCGTATAGTTGTTTCACAATCGAAACGTTTAATCGAAAGTTTGTCCAGAAAAAGCCGATTTTATCCCAACTTTATCCCAAACTTGGGATATATCTGCACCAATACCCTTATCCCTTTAAATTTTGAGATTCACGAAGTTTAAATCACCATGCTTTATCCACTACATTCAGCCTTCCCAAGCGGTAATTATTCTCAATGATGGACGTTGGCTTATGCTATAATCGCTGCTAGGGGAGTGAGGCAATCTATGATGATTCAGATTAAACAAACCGCTCAACTCTTGCGAAACTGTCGTAGATTGGTGGTCTTGACAGGCGCGGGGGTGAGCAAAGAGTCGGGAGTCCCAACTTTTCGCGATGCCATGGATGGCTTGTGGGCCCAATTCGACCCCGCGCAATTGGCAACGCCGCAAGCATTCCAAGCGCATCCTAAGCGTGTCTGGGATTGGTACGAATATCGACGAGATTTGGTTCGACAAGCACACCCGAATCCGGGTCATTTTGCCTTAGCAGAATTAGAGCGGCGCGTCCCTCAATTTATCCTCGTGACACAAAATGTCGATGATCTACATGAACAGGCCGGAAGTCAACGTATTCTGCATTTACATGGCAAAATCGCCCAAAACAAATGTTTTTTTAACTGTCAGGGTGATCCGACACTGATCGATCTTGATCGATCCCAATCTGCATGGATCGACGGCGTTCCCGCTTGCCCTCATTGTGGGCGTTGGGTGCGGCCGGATGTCGTCTGGTTCGGAGAGGTGTTACCGTTAGACATTTTACATGAGGCGGCCGAGGCCTCTCGCGATTGTGATCTGATGTTGGTAATTGGTACGGCCGGACTCGTTGACCCCGCCGGAAGTTTGCCAAGGGTAGCTAAACAAGCGGGCGCACAAGTGATCGAGATCAACCCAGATCATTCGGCGATCACCCGTTATGCGGACATCAAAATTGATGGGCCGTCTGGTGAGGTTATGCCCGCTGTGATCAAGGCGATGGATCATGCGAGGTAAATCCCTTTTGGCCTTGTGCCTCATTTTAGGGTGGTGTTTTAGTTTGAACGCCCAAGATGATGTGCGAAATCACCCGTTTTATGTATTTTTACAGCGTGATCCGTCGGGATTGCGTGAACTCTTGTTTATGGATGCACTCACCGGCGATCTCACCATGGTCGAGACATTCGGTGAACGTTTTACCATTTTCGGGCGTTCCGTTTTGTATTATGAGCCGTCGACCGCGCGTGTGATGTTAGCAACCCCCGAAGGGGAGACTCGTCCACATCCCTTTGTCCAATTAAGCGCAGACGCAACTCGCATTGATTGGAGCGTGGCCTCCGATGGAAAATTACTCGCATGGACAGAGACTCGCGGCAATCTAGCCGCCGGTTTAACCACGATCACCCGCGTTGCGAATGCGGATGGATCGGATCAACGCGAGATCTTCACCGAAACCCGTACCGATGGGATTCGGGCGCTCCCTGTGGCCTTTGATTACTCACAAACCGCCTTATTCATGGATTATCAACCGGATGGGGTGGATGCTTTGACCGCCTTTCCACAATATGCGGGCTTGTTCTCGTTAAGCCTCAACGGGGGAGAACCTAACTTTTTACCCGGTGAACCCGGTGATTTTACCGGGGCCGGTTTCGGCGGTGAATTGTTCTTACGCCTTGAATTAACCGATGATCTCACCGGGTTTGATTTGCATGTGTATAACTTAGAGACCGGGTTTGATCGGGTGATTCCGGCATTACGTTTACGGGGTGCATTTTCCCAAGCGGGCGATATTTTGATCTCACCTGATCAACGTTTTGCGGTATATGCTTTAGCACAAATTCGCGGCTTTGGCACTTCCGATCAATCGGTGCGGACGGTATTTGTCTTGGTGGATCTAGAGCGCATGACCCAACGCTCTTTGGCCGAAATTACCACCTTTGTTCGTCCAGTTGCGTGGACAGAGGATGATAGCGCGATCATCTTTACCAGCCCTCAACGTGATGGCACATGGAAAATTAATCTGCAAGACGGACGCTTAGAGCAGATCGCTGAACCGACCTATCTTGGTTTATTACAACCTGCCGGCCTTGCGACTTCCGACGAATAGAATACGATAAAATAAAGGGATCGCAGTGGGCGACTGTTTTAGGCGTTTGAAAAAAAGAGACATTTGTTACGACTTTTGCGCTCATTTGTGCTACGATCAAACGTAGATGACCAAGATTGTTTTGAGGAGCATCCGATGAGTGAGCGTGAAAAGCGTTTTCAGAGTTTTTAAGGCAGAGTAGGGGATAAGTTTACGAAAAAGCTTAAGTTGCCGCTGTCGCCGAAAAAATTTTTTCTCTCTCTGCCACTGCTGTCGCCGCTGAGATGCTCAAGTAGGTGATGTTTTGGCTTTATGTCTTTAACCATGTAAAATCACACATATGAAAGACACCATGATTCCAGACTTTGAACGACGCAAGTCCAAGTATTCGCCGATCGCGACGATCTTACGTGAGGTCTATGGCGATCTGAAATGGGAGCCTACTCAAGATGCGATGGATGAGTTAATCAGTTGCATCTTGAGCCAGAACACCAATGATAACAATCGGGATCGCGGCTTTTATGCCTTAAAAGCCCGTTATCCCACTTGGCAGGCCGTGATGGAGGCCCCAGAATCAGAATTGATTGAAACCATCCGGCCTGCTGGATTGGCTAATCAAAAAGGGCCGCGCATTCAAAACGCTTTACGCCATATTTGGTCAGAACGTGGCGCGTTTGACCTCAATTTCTTGGGTGAGCTGTCTTTAGACGCGGCCCGCCAATGGTTAACCGCCTTAGACGGGATCGGCCCCAAAACTGCGGCGATTGTAATGTGCTTTTCGTTTAATCGTCCAGCGTTTCCAGTGGATACGCATGTGCATCGCGTAGGGATGCGAATCGGCTTTCTACCCGATAAGATCAGCGCGGACAAAGCGCATGAAGTGATGGAGCGCTTAGTCCCACCCCAAGATCATTATGCGTTTCATATTCAATTGATTCGACATGGGCGCACGATCTGTAAAGCACGGAATCCGCTCTGCGATCGTTGCCCGATTAACCAGTATTGCGATTACTTTACTAGTCTTAGAAAGCCGGGTGAAGCGTCCTTATGATGCCCAAAAACACAAATTCTAATGCGGTTTCGGATATGGAGATTGCCAACATGCGGCAAAACCTCAACTTGATCACCAGTCAGTTGAAGGTGGGGCGGGTGGATAACGAGTTCCTCACGCGGCAAGTGGAGAAACTCTCTAATCTGTTGGAACGCATGGAAAGCGAACGTCAACAAAATCGGAAAATCGGACGCTTTGAGGCGCTCTATAACGTGAGTCGTGCGCTTGGTGCTTCGTTGGAATTGCAGACCGTGTTAGATCAGGTGATGGACGCGATCATCCAATTAACCGGGGCAGAACGCGCCTTTTTGATGTTACAAGATGACGACGGCGGCTTGACGATCAAAGCCGCCCGCAATTTCGATCAACAAACCTTAGATAGCGACAATTCCCGTTACAGCCGCACCGTCGCCAACCAAGTCTTAGATAGTGGCAACCCGATCTTGACCACTAATGCGGCCGAAGATCCGCGCTTTGCGGGGCAAGCCAGTATCGTCGCACAATCGCTCCGTAGCATCATGGCCACACCTTTACGGGCGCGGGGCAATGTGATCGGCGTGGTTTACGTCGATAGTCGTGCTTTAGCGGGCTTATTCCGTCCAGAAGATCTAGAGGCATTAGACGCGCTTTCGGCCCAAGCAGCGATCGCGATCGATAACGCGCTTTTGTTTAATGCGACGGATAAAGAGCTAACCTTGCGCGTTGAACAATTGCGGCAATTGCGGCGGATCGATCTGCTCTTAAACGAGACCTTAGACGTAAACAAGGCCTTGGCCTATACCCTTGAATGGGCCTGTAAATTGTCCGGGGCGAACAGCGGTCATCTCGGTTTGGTAGAAGGCAAACAGATCCTTGCGATGCAACACTACAACGCTGAACATCATGCCGAATTGCCACAACGTCTTGATACCCTCTACCCTGAAGCCTGGGATGTGGTGCGCTTTAACAAGATCATTAGCCCACATATGCGGGATGACATCGCCCAAAGTGCGCTGATTGTGCCGATCTTGCGCGAAAATGAAACGATCGGCGTGGTGATCTTGGAACGCAATACCGATGATCCCTTTACCAGTGATCAACAAGACTTGGTAGAGCGGATCGTGGCCCGTTCCGCCATCGCGATCGAAAATGGGCGCTTGTATGCAGCGGTGCAAGCGGCCGATCGGGCTAAAAGCGAGTTTGTCGGTATCGTGGCCCATGACCTCAAAGCACCGATGAACGGGATCGGCGGTTACTCCGAATTGATGTTGATGCAAGGGCAATTGACCGATAAACAGCGCGATTACTTGCGAAAAATTAAAGACACCGTGCGCCGTATGGAAATGTTGGTATCCGATCTAGCGGACATCAGTCGCATCGAAAGCGGTCACTTCTTCATGGAAGAGTCACGGGTGTTGGTTGAAGATGTAGTACAAGCACTCAAAGACAACACTATGCCTCAAGTGGCCGAACGGGATCATCAATTTGTAGAGGAGATCGATCCGAATCTTCCGGTGATGCAAGTCGATTACTATCGGCTGTTACAGGTGTTGACCAATCTGGTCAGCAATGCCTACAAGTACACCCCTAACGGTGGCACGATTACCTTGCGAGTCTTAAGCAAGGGCAAGCGTATTCGGTTTGAGGTGATCGATACGGGGATCGGTTTAAGCGAAGAAAACATCGCGATGTTAGGGACAAAATTTTGGCGCGCCGAAGATCGTTACACCCGTTCACAACCGGGGACGGGGTTAGGTTTTGCGATCACGAAGAATTTAGTGGAACAGATGGGCAGCCGCATTCAGATCTCTAGTGAATTAGGCAAAGGTAGTGTGTTCGCGTTTGATGTGCCGATTGTGGAAGAGTAGATCTCGTGCGCTTATTTTTATCCCCACATCCGGATGATGTGCCGTTGAGTTGTGGCGCAACCGTCTACCATTTGCGCGAGTCGCAAGGGGAAGCTTGTGTGATCCTCACACTAATGTCGGGAGATCCACCCGACCCCTTGCCAGACACGCCGATTGTACGAGAACTTCATGCGCGTTGGGCGATTGGAGATCATCCGGCCGCGCTTCGACGCGAAGAAGATGAACAGGCTGCTTTGGTGTTAAGCGCAAAAACGATCATCCATACGCGAGTGACCGATTGCATTTATCGGACCAGCGCAAAGGGTGAACCGTTGTATCCAGATGGTGCGAGTATTTTTGGCACGATTCACCCAGATGATCCGCTCCCGTTGGCGTTAATCGCGACTCCGTTGCCTTATCTGGATCAATTGACGCATCTTTATGCGCCCTTGGGGGTCGGAAACCATGTCGATCATCAGATTGTGCGTGATTGGGCGCTCCAGTTGGCACGCCAACATCCGACACTTGAGGTCTGGTTTTACGAAGATTATCCTTATAGCGAACAAGAGTCAGCGGTAGAGACGGCCCATAAGTTTTATCGGACATCGTTAACACCCATGCTCCAACCGTTACGAGAGATGGATGTTTTGATCAAATTGACCGCATTACAACACTATCGCTCACAGATCAGCTCATTTTGGTCAAGTATTGAAGAAATGGATCAAAAAATTCAAGCGTATATGCGCCGAGTCGGTGGACAACAGCAATTGATGGAGCGCTTTTGGCGCGTCCAATTTGACAACAGCAAGGATAGGGAAGGGGAATCATGAGCGCATTAGAACAAGCAAAAACTGAGCTAACCCAACTTATTGAAGCGGCGAAAACCGGTGCGATCATCCCGATCCGCTTACCGGGGCAATTAGAGGCGATTCAAGAATTGTTACAGAAGGCCGCAGATGAACAAGCTTCGGTGAAACCGGCCTTGTTGGGGGATGCGGGGACAGTGCGCCATGAAAACGCGGAGTTTTTTAAGACCGCGATTCATGAATTGCGAACCCCGATGACCAGCATCCGCGGTTATGCGGATATGTTGAGTAATCCGGGCATGGCCGGCGCGATGAACGAGATGCAAACGCAATTATTACAGGTGATCCGCACCAATTCTAAGCGTATGGAAAGCTTGTTAACCGATATGAGCTTTGTCAACAAGATCCGCGCCGAGATCTTAAACGTCAACCTGAAAATGGATATGTTTAAGAATATCGCGATGATGGTACAGAAGAAGGTCGAACCGTTGGCAGAAGAACTTAAGCGCCAAGTGGAATTTGATATTCCGTCAGGGTTGCCGATCCTCAATACCGATGGGGATCTCTTGTCCCATGCGTTGATCAAGCTGATCGAAAATGGCTTACGTTATTCGGCGGAAGGGGAAGGCAAGGTCACAATCCGCGCAGAGGGCAAAGATAATTATCTGATGGTGACGATCGAAGACAACGGGATCGGTATGACTCCTGAAGAAATGGCAAAATTGGGGACATTGTTCTTCCGGTCGGATCACGATGCAGTACGGGCATTTAAAGGCAGTGGGTTAGGCGTGCCGATCGCGTATGGCATTATTGCCGGGTTAGGCGGGACGATCGAAGTCAGCAGTGAGGTAGGCAAGGGGACAAAGTTTATCCTTTCGTTAAAGGGGATGTCATAATTTAAGGAGATTTTTACTTTACAGGGCTGGGGTTTCATGATACCCTGTTAACGCTCATCAATCGGGATGTGAAACTGGACACAGCGATGCGACTCGCTGTGTCTTTTGTAGTTTAAGGTGGTCGTTTTTGGCGACTTTAAGGAGTAATGAACATGGTTGACCAGCCGCAATATTTGACACCCGAAGGGTTACAAAACCTCGAAAAACGCCTCAAACATCTCAAAGAAACCCGCCGTGCTGAAGTCGCGGAACGGCTGCGTCAAGCGATGGAAGAGGGGGGCGATTTGAGCGAAAACGCTGAATATGAGGACGCAAAAAACGAACAGGCCTTTGTGGAAGGCGAGATTGCCCGTTTAGAGGATATTATCAGCAAAGCGCGGATCATTGAAGACACCGACGGCGTAAAAGATATGGTGATCGTCGGAGCGCGGGTCACTTTAGTTGAAAAAGGCACGAAAGAACAAGAAATCTATCATTTGGTTGGATCGGCCGAAGCCAATCCCAGTGATGGTAAAATCTCCACGGAAAGCCCGCTGGGTAAAGCGCTGATGGGTGCAAAGGTGGGCCAAAAAGTCACCGTGAAAGCGCCGGATGGGGATCTGGTGTTCACGGTGAAAGCAATCGAATAAGCGTGGTTTGACCTTTTCTTGAGGATACTCTATAGAGGCGGCTCAAGGTCGCCTCTATTGTTATAAGATGAAACAGAGGATTTATGACGTGGCAGCCCAATAAGCTAGAACAAGAACGCCTTGAAAAAGCGCAACAATTGAGCGCGCAACAAGTAGAATTATACCCTGCGCGTGTAGCGCGTACCCATAGCGCTAACGCAGCGATCCAAGCTTTTGAAGCCCAAGAAGCCACCGGAGATACGGTGTCGGTGATTGTGTGTGGACGCATCCGGCGGATCAACCTAAAAGGCAAGATCTCGTTTATGCACATTGAGGACGAGAGCGGACGTGTCCAATTGATGTTACGGGCGAATGATCTGGACGAAAAAGTCTATGATCTGGTCAAAGATAAATTGATCGACATGGATGATTTTGTCGAAGCACACGGCACGATGATGCGAACTAAAGCGGGTGAAGTGAGCGTGCAGACCTCCGCACTCCGATTATTGAGCAAGTCGTTAAGCCCCTTACCCGTGATCAAACAGCAGGTAAATGACGACGGCACGATCACCGAGTACGGTGAATTTACGGATAAAGAGACTCGCTATCGTCAACGGTATGCGGATTTGGCTGTGAATCATGAGGTGCGCCAGGTGTTTGTGAAGCGTGCGAAAGTGATCAGCGCCATGCGGCGTTTTTTGGATAATGAGGGCTTTTTAGAGGTTGAAACGCCGATCTTACAACCGATCTATGGTGGAGCGGCTGCCCGTCCGTTTACAACGTTTCATAACCAATTGGAACAAGAGTTATATTTGCGGATCAGCTTTGAACTGTATCTCAAACGGTTGTTAGTCGGTGGTTATGATGCTGTGTACGAGATCGGGCGCGATTTTCGGAATGAAGGGGTGAGTTTTAAGCATAACCCGGAATTTACCCAGATGGAATTTTATAAGGCGTATACCGATTATCGTGGTGTGATGGATTTAGTGGAGCGCATGGTCGAATCGATCGCCTTAGCGGTCAATGGCACAACACAAGCGCAATTTAAAGGGCAAGCGATCGATTTTACCGCACCTTGGAAACGGATCACCTTACGAGATGCGATCCGCGAAAACAGCGGGATCGATTACATGGAATATCGCGATGCAGAGTCGCTTACCCAAGCGTTGCATCAGATCGGAGATCAAGTTGAACGTGGGCAAACGTGGGGAAAATTGGTCGATCATCTGTTGAGTAAGTATGTCGAGCCAAAATTGATCCAACCGACCTTTTTACTCGATTATCCGCGTGATATTTCGCCGTTTGCCAAGCGTGTCACTTACGATGATTTTCATGTCGAACGCTTTGAGATCTTTTGTGCTGGAATGGAAATGGGCAATGCTTTCACGGAATTAAACGATCCCATTGACCAAGAACAGCGCTTTATGGATATGAAGCGTCTTTATGAGGATGAAGATGATGAGGCCGCGCCACTGGATGAAGATTACTTGCGGGCAATGCGCTTTGGAATGCCTCCCTGTGGTGGTTTTGGGATGGGAGTCGACCGGTTGACGATGCTACTGACCAATCAACCGTCGATCCGTGATGTGTTGTTGTATCCGCATTTACGCGATGAGCAACAATAGCTAAGGGTGATCGGAGTCGATCTCGATTCCGGCAAGGTGTTCTAAGGCCTTGATCAAGGCGTGATTACCGTCCCCACCGAGTCCTTGTGCTTGCAGGGTGCGATAGAGGTTGAAGATCAAACTTGTGCCTAATAACGGGACTCCTAATTGATCGGCGGCCTTCAGGGCAAGACGTAAATCTTTTTGTTGAAGGTCAATGGTGAAGCCGGGAGTCCAATCCCGTTTGAGAATTTGTGGGGCGCGGTTGCTTAACATCCAACTGCCCCCCGCACCTCCACCCACCGCTTTAAGGGTTTTTTCTAGATCAAGGCCGCCTGCTTGCGCGAATAGCAGTGCTTCGCTCATAGCCAATGCGTTACCCACAACAAGGATCTGATTCACCAATTTTACCGTTTGTCCCGCGCCTTGATCGCCAACATGGGTGATTGTCTTGCCCATGGCCTGAAAATAGGGGAGCGCACGTTCAAACTGGGCTGCATCTCCACCGACCATAATGCTTAATGTGCCTTTTTGCGCGCCTTCGCTCCCTCCGCTAACAGGTGCATCTAGGAGATGCGCGCCTTTTTGATTGAGCTTAGTTGCGATCTCACGAGTCGCTTGAGGACTGATCGTACTCATGTCGATAATCAAGGCGTTGGAACGCACTTGATCGATCACACCATTTTCACCCAAGATCACCGCTTCGACATCCGGTGTATCGCTCACGCAAGTGATGATTACGTCGCATTGAGCCGCTAAATCGGCGGGATATTGGGCTGCCCGCGCTCCCAACTCAAGTAACGGTTGCATTTTAGCGGGGGTGCGATTCCAAACGATCAAAGG
This sequence comes from Anaerolineae bacterium, assembly GCA_025454525.1. Taxonomy (GTDB): domain Bacteria; phylum Chloroflexota; class Anaerolineae; order Aggregatilineales; family Phototrophicaceae; genus JALOOG01. Next base: position 44,034 of record JALOOG010000009.1, read on the forward strand.
GAAACCCGCTTGAAGCAAATTATGGGCCATGCCGCGCCCCATGATGCCTAAACCAATAAAGCCGATCGGTGCAGGGGTTGAAGACATCGTTTATAACTCCACTTGATGGGCGTGACGGATAAAATCTTGGGTCAATAAGGCCTGCATCACCGCATCGGGTAGGGTTTGATCAAGGGTTAGTACGGTGAGGGTATTCCCGCCACGCTCACTCCGTCCGGTGTGCCAACTGGCGATGTTGATGTTGTTGGTGGCCATGAGCGTACCGACTTTGCCGATCACGCCGGGTTGATCGAAACTGCCCATGATCAGGAGATTCCCCTCTGGGACAAAGTTCATTCGGTATTCGTTGAGTTGGACAATGTGAGGTTCTTTGCGATCTAACAGGGTGCCGGCCATGATGATCTCTTCACCGTCTTCCAAGGTCACTTGGCAGGAGACCAGATTGATGTATTCTCCAGTTTTGAGGCCTTTGGCCTGTGTCAGTTGGATTCCGCGCTCACTGGCTAAGATAGGGGCGTTGATATAACTCACACTTTCACCTAACGAGGGAGTCAACAGGCCTTTGAGCAAAGCTACCGTGAGCGGTTTAACCAGACCGGCTAACTCATCTCCGCGATACTCCACCGCAACACGCCGCACGGGATGACGTGCTAAGACGTGTAAGATCATGCCCATGCGTTCAGCCAAGACCAGATAAGGCCGGATCGTCTCAAAGTCGATGCCGGGCATAAACGGCAAATTGACCACATTGCGATAATCTGCGCCGCGTAACGCATCTAACACCTGTTGCACGATCTGTAACGAGAGATCTTGCGTTGCTTCACGGGTGTTTTCGCCGATATGTGGGGTATGGATCACGTTTTCCATCCCTAAAAGTGGACTACTGTAGGGTGGTTCTTGGGCATAGACATCTAAGGCAACTCCGGCCAAGTGACCGTCTTTGAGTGCTTCGGCCACAGCATTTTCATCCATGACTCCACCAAAAGCGGTGTTAATCAGGCGCGCTCCGGGTTTCATCAAACGCACAAGGGACTCGTTGAACATGCCGCGGGTTTCGGGTGTGGCTGCGACATGAATGCTGACAAAATCGCTCCGTTGCAACAATTCACGCAAGCCGACTAAAGTGATCCGATCATCATCTACTTGATCTTCAGCTAGATAGGGGTCATAGGCGAGGATGTGCATCCCAAAAGCGAGACACCGTTGGGCCACAACATGCCCAACCCGCCCTAGACCGATAATGCCAAGGGTTTTGTTAAACAATTGTGTGCCGATCTGCCGTTTGCGATCCAATAACCACCAACCATCTTTAATGCTGTTATGGGTGGTCACTAAGCGACGACTCAAGGCCAACATCAGGGCCAAGGTATGTTCTCCGGCGGAGATCGCACTAGTGCCGGGGGTGTTCATGACGATAATCCCGCGTTTGGTTGCGCTTTCGATGTCGATACCACCTAATCCGGCGCTGACTCGTCCGATCAGCTTCAATTGAGGTGCGTTATCTAGCAAATCGGTATCGATTAGTACATCATCGCGGGCAATTAACGCTTGAGTGGCTGCTAAATGTGGACGGATCGTTTTAGATTGCGGTGGAACAATCTGAAGATCCACATCGGGTGCGGTTTTTAACAGGTGTAAGCTTTCATCGGTGAGGTCGGTTGCCACCAAGATCGAATATTTGCTCAAACGAAAATCCCTTGATTACAAATGAAGATGAGATGACCGCATTTTAGCGCAAGGCAAGCAAATAATCATCAGTGTGTCGTGAGCGATCGACGATAAAATTGAAGCCACAAGTTACACAAAAACCTTGATCATCACATGATCGAAAAAGTCGTAAAAGGATGATGTTTCTCGTGCAATACCTAAAATCGGCTCTTGTCAATAGACTTCATTTGCGCTATGATAATGGGGAATGAGGGCAATTAGCTCAATTGGCAGAGCGTCTCGTTGACGTCGAGAAGGTCATAGGTTCGAGTCCTATATTGCCCATCCCTAAAAAAGACGGTTTTTAATCGTCTTTTTTGTTCTATAAACGCACCTTGTCTAATTCATCCTGCAATGCAGTCATACGTTTGTACTTTTGGCGTAGCTCTACGATAAATTCTTTCCACTCCGCAGCATGACCTAATTGGTAACACATCTGTTTAGCTTCTTTTAAGAGCATGGCAGCCTGAGCATAATAATGACGGGTACGCATTTCGATATACTGTTCAGCACGATTGAGGTAAACCGGACAAGCGCGTTTCGGCATGGCTTTACGGGAAGCTTGTGCAACTTCAAATTCTAGATCTGAGACCATGGAATTTGAAGTTGATGCTTTGGGAAGGGTGTCCCATGCCAACTGCCATTGTTCTTGATCAAGGTAAATTTGAGTCAGCGTCGCATATTGGCCGAGTTCTTTGATCATTTGAATCGTTTCTAGGCGTAGCTCATCCCATTGATGAAGCTTTTGTGCGGCTTGTTTATAGCGAAGATAGTGAGCGAAATACGGTTCACGCTCTAATTTCTTCCGTAACCAGTGAAGTTGTTTTTGGAGATCAACAGCTTGGTAGTAATCAATCAACCAATCGTTGATTGCAGAATTGTAAGCAGAATTGATAGCTTCTTCAGCACATTGAACGGCTAAATGCTTATGTTCATGCTTTACAAACAATTTAAGGAACGTTAACAGGTGTTTGGTGCGCTGGAGGTTCTCGCGCACCAAATCTAATGCCTCTTCGATCCGCCCGTATTCTAGTAATTTGTCTAATAACACCGTGTCGAAACCGTTTTCACACAAACTGTGTAGGATGCCTTCTGGATCATCTTGAGACAAAATATCTAGGATCGTTAAAAAATCACCACAAATTTGCAAAGAGTTATCTTCACATAGGGTTTCAAGTTGCTTGCGAATGAATGGAATCTCGGCGGTTTGAAGGTGTTTTAAGAGAATGTCTGGAATATCGTCCCCAACACTCAAATCCAAGCTATCGATCTCCCAAAAATAGGTTCCAAGCATCGCTTGAAAGATCCTCTTGCGAGTTTTTAGATCGTGCCGGAGGATTGGCTGTAAAAGTGCATCATCTAAACGTGAAAGGCTTTGTTGGATTATGCTAAATAAATCTTCAATTTCCTCAAAGTAAGATAAAGGTTCCCATTTGGAAAATGCTTCTAAAATAAGGCCATAAATTTGGGTCGCTTGCAGCCATTGATCTTGTTCGATCCATTTTTCAGCGGAGTGGATCAAATTACGAAGCTGATTGTAATTGACTTTCTCATCGTAAGAATGCGACAAGAGTTGATCAAAAGCACTTTTAATTTTTTGACGAATGAGCCTTTCAGTAGACGATGTGTCAGCGGTTTTCAACGCGGTAAATTCGTCAATAACCTTATGAAGATGCGGTTCTTGCTCCACAAGGTATTCAATTAATCTCTTCAAATCGTTTGGCGTGAACGATGCCAAGGTTTGCGAAAGGGTAGGGCGTTGAACAAACCGGGATGGATCGTCTAGATAGGTTAAAAGTAAGGCGACGATATGCTTACAATCCCCACTACCGCTATATTCACAAGTGCAACTGGTTTTCACAATGCCAGAAGAATTTAAATACGCGCTAACCTCATATTCCATACTCCCCTGACAACGCGCTCCAATTTGATCGCCACGTTGTACGGTGTCACTGATCGCTTCGTTATGATAGTAGCTTTCTCCGCGTGAAAAGCTATTAGGAGTAGCGCGGGCCTTGATGTGTTGAAGCGTAAAGGATGGTTTCATCGTTGATGTCACCCTCTTAAATAGTAAGTTTGATAATTGAGGGGCCAGGATAACACCCCTCAAAGATGTTCGTGTTTAGAAACCTAAATTGCGGGCTAGTTCGGCCAACACAGGCGCGATACTGCTGATGATCGGTAGGTCATCCCACAAGTTAAGTGTGTCGATCAAAACCAAACTCACAGCCGAAATACAGCAACAAAAGACCGCTAAGCCTAAACAGCCGAATAAGATCCAACGCATTGCGTTATTCGGTTCTTCATCGCGCACCGCATAGGGATCGTAATCGTAACCGCTTGGTGCTTGTGGGGCATTATAAGCACCGTATTGGGCTTGTTGCGGATCTCCATAAGGCGCATTATAGCCGGGCGCTTGCGCGGGTGTTGGCGGTTGAGACGGTGGATAGTAGGGTTGTTGAGGCGCATAACCGCTTGGGTTTTGGCTTTGGGGCTGCGCTGGTGGATTATAAACACCCTGTTGAGGTGGGGCATAAGTGCCTACCGGTGGGTTATTCGGCGCAGTGGCCGCCGGAACATCCCCGTAACCCATACCAGGCTGACGGACACGCTCATAACCGAGGGTGACGGTTTCACCTAAACCCACCATATCGCCGTTGTTTAGTGGACGACTTCCCGAAAGACGTTGCCCATTGATAAAAGTGCCATTGGTCGAACCAAGATCTTCTAAAGTGCAGCCTTCCGGTGTACGGGTGATGCGTAAATGATGGCGGCTGACTTCGGGATCATTGATCACGATGTCGTTAGTGATGTCGCGTCCCAGCGTCGTGATGTCTTTAGTAATGTCATACGTCTGGTTGGGCTGCGGACCTCGGCGCACGACTAAACGATAAATGTCGCTGCCTTGCATACTTGGTTGCCCTCCTCAAAGCGGTGTGATAAGTCCCTGAAGTTAACGTTTGCAGTGTACATTTTACTGTCTCAACTGTCAACTTGATCCACGATTTAACCAGAGCAATCGTATCAAAATGAAAAACCGTTTTTACCTAAGGGCGTTAGAAGCTGATCGAGCGGCGGCAGAAAGAAAAATTTTTCTTGGCAGCGGCATCATAAGCTTGATGGTAAGCTTGAAATTGAGAATGCCAAAAATCAGAGACAAACGTATTTGATTGGTCATCCGACACCCCTTAAAAGTATACAAATCCTGTTAGGTCAAACATAGCACAGATGAGCGAAAAAGTCGTAACATTTGTTACGACTTTTAGGTGAAGTTTTTTTGAAGGGATTACCTTGTAATTTATCGCTGATTGCCCAACGCTTGTTGAATTTGATCGCCTAATTGGGTGGAGTTAACCCCATAGCGTTGAAATAGATCGGCATTTTCTGTGAGCAACGTTAAGATGAAATGTTCCGTGCCGGTGTAATGGCTGCTGTGTTGCTCCGCAAGATCAAGGGCTTGATTGATCGTTTCTTCAATCCCTATCATCAAAGGTGTGTATTGCTGTTGTACATCTACATTCAATTGATCGATCAAAAAACCACTTTCACGAAAAACCTTAGTGGCCATCCCCCGACGCTCCGCGATCAAGGCCTGTAAAAGATGACCTAAACCGACCGTGGGATGCTCTAAATTATGCGCGATCTGTTCAGCGGCGTTGATCACACGGCGGGCCAACTCACTGAAACGGGCATTGCGTTTGAGATATTCTAAGTCAAACTCGCTTACGCCGTCGACCAAAGCACGACTAAGATGACGGCGGACTTTTTCCGGCCACACATTCAATTGATATAACAACTGATGCGCTTGACCAACATTATCACGGGTAATGCCTAACAACAGATGCTCTGTGCCAATGTAGTGATGTCCTAACCAATCACATTCATCTGCGGCCAGATGTAAGGCATTGTTGAGCATCGGATGATTGGAGATCGCTTCGGTCGGTTGTTCAGATGATGGAAGCAAGGCACATAAATGCGATTCCGCACGATCGGCGGTCAACTCTAATTCGGCTAAGATCTTACATCCGATGCTGCCAAATGTGTACATCACCCCGACTAACACATGCTCTGTGTTGACATAAGGATGACGGCAACGAAGCGCCAATACCCCGGCATGGGTTAGAGCGCGGCGCGCATAATGGCTGTAACGATGGTAGCTCGTCATGAGTCACATTCACCCGAACAAACAGTTAACGATTCAAATTATAATGCTTAACCTTCTGCTCCTGCAAACGAGGGTCAACAGCATTAAGACCATTGCTTGAAAATATCGAGTTGATTTAGCCCGTGTTTTTGTTCTACACCCTACTAAATCCCCGATTTAGCGCTTAGATTACGAAAAGTTGCATTTTGGCCAGATTTTTAGCAAAATATCCCTAGCGTTATAATCCGTAATGTGTTACGATGAAACCGTTCCTCATTATTAGGTTGAGTGTTGTCACAGGATTTTTATGGACACCGAAACTTTATTATCCTTACATCAAAGCCTTTATAGCTGTTTTCGTAAGTACAATATCACCCTGCAAGCGGTGACTAGCGATGAGTCGATTACCATAAGTGGGCGAAATCGCGTGAAAATGGTGGGCTATTTACGCCCTTCAACCGAAGCGCAAGCGGTTGAAATGATGATGGGGCGGAATAAGCCGAAACTAGAATTGCGGCATCACCCGGTGATCGAATTGCGTAAACAGCAAGAGGGCGTAGTGTTAGAACTGGTGTTACCGCCGCAAGCTTGGTGGGATCAACAAAATTTGTTAGGCAAGATCAGCCTTGAGCGCCATTATCACGAATTTTATCAGTTGATCGGGCAGTTACCGCCTCATTTTAAAATCGGTTTTTGGGAAGGGACGCATCTTGATGAAGCGCATCTCACCGCCGGCCAATTGTTACACCCCCAACTTTTTAAGCAATGGTTAGCCACTTTCAATTGCGGGCAAGATTGGTTACGGATCGGCGTTTGGTACGATCACCACCACCAGATCACCGAAGAATTGGCCCGACACGCGCAACAATTAGAGCGCATCTATCATTTTATCGCGTGGAAAAGCGCCAACGATTTTCGCACATTTTATAACCGCGCCTTGCGCTATGCTTAAACATCACGGTAACGCGATCGCCCGTAAATGGGTGAGTTGCGTTCCGTCTGGCACTTGTACACCCACCGCTCCCACTACGGGGGCGGTCGGTAAAGCGGCATTTAAGACAATCCGATCGGAGAGCGACACACTGACCACTTTGCCACCCATATCCAAAGTGAGCGCAAGTCGTTCTGTGTTTAATGGATCGGATGTTTCGATTAAAACGGTGCTGGTAATTGCGCCGCCTACGTTTAAAATCACTTCATGCAATTCGATACTGATCAACCGGCGCTCTGTAAATTGTAGGCGGAGTCCATAAGCGCGTCCACTTTGCACCCCGAATAACACCCAGTGATCCGTGTCTTTTAAAGGGATCAGATGGACTTGCACACGATAATTCATGCCGAAGTCGGTTTGAGCGGTCAATAAGATCGCCGGATTCAGTTGAGCGACCAAGGCACCACTACTAGAATAGGCCCACGCTTGCGAAATGGGTTGTTGGCGTGCCAACTCTAGCGCGTTGATAAAATCACCGTTTAAGATCATCACATTGACCGGAGTCTGATTGGCTTGAATCGTCGCCCCTTGATCAAATAAATCGGTTTGTGTGGCTTGAAAATCTAATTGCACTTGCGTTCCGGTTGCTTGGAGCGCGCTCTGGGTGGCGGCAAAGTTGGCGGCGGCTTGGGTGGCCTGTTGGGCATTGGCTAGGGCGACTCCGGTACTGGTCGCATTTTGATTAAAACGTTGTTGGGTCTCGGTCTGATTTAACGCCACGCTAAATTGTCCTAATGCAAGGGCCGTTGCTTGAAGATCTAGATCGGATTGAAGTTGCGCTTGTTGCGTGGAGTCCATTAACAGAAGTGTCGCTTGCACAGCGGTATGAGTCTGATTTAGATCGATGATTCGAATCAACCCAATTTGTTCGGGATGGCGGTTGATCAAGGTCATGAGGACTCCGATCGTGATCAAGAGTAGAACGATCAAGAGCCATAGCGCTAAACGCCCAGCACGCCGTGGGGTGGGCATCGGGGTATCATCGGTCAAGAGTGGTTTAGGCATATTTGATTGGCCTGCTGATTTGTATTATCATGTGTAGGTAAGGTAAGGACACACGAGGAGATCTCCCCATGAGTTTAGAACAAAGGACACAACGCCTGCGTGAAGCGGGCTATAAACTCACCCATGCGCGCCTAACCGTTTTGCAGGTGTTAGAACAACAACATGAACACCTGACTTCAACCCAAGTGATCGATGCCGTGGCCGCAATTGATCCGAGTATCGGACGGGCGAGTGTGTTTCGTACTTTGGATCTATTGACCGAGTTAACTTTGATCCGCCCAACCTATATCGATGGGAGCGCTACCCCGGTGTATGTTTTGCTACCGAACGGACATCATCATCATATTGTTTGTACGGGTTGTAACCGCGTGATTGAATTTGATGACTGTGGGTTAGCTGAATTGGAACAGCGCTTAGAGACGCAGTATCAGGTTAAACTCACAGGTCATCTGTTAGAATTTTATGGCCGTTGCTCATTATGCGTGCTTAAAGCGGAAAATACAGCCTAAAGCAGCTTCCTTTACCCACTTCGCTTTCGACTTCGATCCGACCTTGATGTAGTTCCATTAAGGCACGTACTAACGCTAAACCCGAACCAGAGCCTTGATTTTCGTAAATATCGCGATCCACTTGGTAGAAAAATTCCCAGATCCTAGGGATTTCATGGGGTGGGATGCCACGCCCTTCATCACAGACGGAGATACAGATCGAATCATCGTGGGCTGTTGCACCCGCACGCACGATCTTGTCTTTGGGTGAAAATTTTAGCGCATTATCTAATAATTCCCGTATTGCCACACCGATTAACTCTTGATCTCCGATGAAACTAGGGAGATTCGGCGCGATCTCAAACACCACATGCCGATTTTGACTCGATTCTTGGGGGACTTGATACAAAGCGGCCCGTAAGGCGGTATCGAGATCGTTGATCTCTTGTTTGCGCCAATCAAAAGTGCGTTGCATGTCTCCGGTTTCAAGTTCTACCAACAAGATAAAGTTTTCGATCAAGCGGCGTAACCGCTCGGCCCCGGCGTTGATCCCGCGTAAAAATTCTAAAAGGTCTTGGCCGTTCAAAGTGGCTTGATCAAAATCTTTGAGCATATCGGCATACGCGATCACCAAAGTGAGCGGAGTCCGTAACTCATGGTTTAAGATGGTCAAAATATTCCGTTTGAGTTCGGTGATCGCATCGGCCTGCACCTCATTGATCTTCTTGTGTCGCTGTAACTTGGCATCGATCGCGATCAACAGATCGTCTGCGTCAAACGGTTTGGTCAGATAGTCGTCTACCCCTAACACCTTACCCTGTTGGATGTCGGTTTTTTCGCCTTTGGCTGTTAGGAAGATAAACGGGATTTTGATCCAATGGTTCTGTAAACGCACGGCGCGTAAAAATTCCATGCCGTCCATGTGGGGCATCATGATGTCTGAAACGATCAAATCTGGTGGGCGATCCCCTAGGGTCTTAAGAACTTCTAATCCTTGTCGTCCATTTTCGGCGGTCAGCACTTCGTAATTATCAAGTTCAAGGATGTCCCGTAACCCGCCTAACAGGTTGGGATCGTCTTCCACGATTAACAATTTGGCTTTGTGCATAGCGAACTCACTATTTTGACGGATCTATACTTCTTATTTTAGGATCATTTCGCATTTCACGATAGCAATTTTAGAGAATGCTCATGTGTCGATGAATCGCGAACAGATCCGATAAGATCGCAAAACCAGTTTGTGAACGGCCCGCGCCCGCTCCGATGAGTGTGACATCCCCCAGTAAATCGGTTGTATATTGGATCGCGTTGATTGCGTCGGGGACATTCGCCAACGGATGATCTAAAGGTAAACGCATCGGTTGCACGCTACCGCCTTCAGGAGTCCCTTCAGCGATCAATTTCCAACGTTCACCCGCTTCACGCGCCGCTTGAATATCGGCTTGCGTGAGTTGTGAGATCCCTTGTACATGCATCTGATCAAAGGTCAAAGAATGCCCGAATAACGCGGCCGTCAAAATGATCACCTTGCCAGCCGCATCCCACCCTTCGACATCGGCGGTCGGATCCGTCTCGGCATACCCTAATTCTTGGGCGCGGCGGAGGGCATCGGCGTATTCCATGCCGTTTTCCATTTGGGTCAGGATGTAATTGGTCGTGCCGTTGAGAATCCCGCGGAAACGCTTGATCTCACACCCTTGTAATGCTTCTTGAGCCAAGCGGATCGAAGGCGTGCCGGCCATGACTGTTCCTTCAAAGTAGAGTTTACGGCCCACTTCTTCGGCGCGGTGTTTTAGCCCATGATAATCCAAAGCGATCGGCCCTTTGTTCACCAAGACGGCGTGTAGACCGCTATTTAAGGCTGCATAAACGTAATCTAAAGCTGGTTGGGCGGTCATAAAATCAGAGGGACTCGCTTCGATCAAGACATCGGCATTACAAGTGGTGATCAAGGTGAGTGGATCAAGATCGCGTTGTAGGGTTGGAGTGGTGGGATATAAACGCAAGTTTTGACGGAATTGATAGACCAATTCGAGATCAAGCCCATTCGGATCCCATAATGTGCCACGCGAACGGGTGATGACGGCCACCAATTGCGGTTGTAAAACGGCCAATTCGCTTGATTTATCGCGCAAAATTTGTAAGAAACCTTGACCCACATTGCCTAAGCCGATAAGTGCTAATTTCATAATCCGATCCTTTATGCCATTCGGTAAAATTGCCACATTGCGAACGTGTGAAAAATTTGTTAAATTAAAAGAGGTAAACCTTACCCTTGCCTTAAAAAATTTCCCAAAATTTTAATGATGATGTTTGTCTATTCAGAACATAACTTTTTAAGGGTAAATGTTACAAAGTAATGCGATAAGGGTCAAGAGGTGTCTCCATGGTAGATCACATTTCTGATGAGCAAGAGCCTACCGCCGAATTTGATCAGGTGTGTTCAGACATCCGACGGCGTTGGGAAATTGGAGAATTGCCTTTTAATGATGCTTATCAAGCCTTGCAGGTCAAACATCAAGAAGCTGTTTCGGCGGGCCATTTGGCAAATCAAGCCCGCGCTTATAACTTGATGGGTTACTTACAGCACTATCGGGGTGATCTGAATGCAAGTATCCGCCATTATGAAGAAGCGCGGGCATTGTTTGAGCGGATCGGTAATTTGGGGCGGATCGCACATATGGATCTGAACAATGGCGAAAATTACCGTCTCAAAGGGGATTTTACACGCGCACGGCGGTTATACCGTTTTGCGTATGAGATCGCGGCTCAACAAGGGGATCGCCGGACGCAAGCATTCGCTAGTCTGAATGAAGGGTTGGTTTTAGTCACCGTCGGGCAGTTTAAAAGCGCGTTGCGCGCCTTGCAAGAAGCTTTGGATCTGATGATGAGTTTGCCCCAAGATACTCAACGCCTTGATGCGGTGTTGAGTGAGATCCGGCACGCGATCGCCACGATCTACTTAGCCGAAGGAAACTATCTGCAAGCGTGGCAAGAGGCAAAATTAGCGCTTAAACATGCAGAAATTGAACAAGAGCGTACCGCGATCGCTTTGGCCTATCGATTGATGGGGGAGATCATTACGCAAATTCAACCAGAGGACGCATCGTTTAGCGATCCTGATGACTATTTCCGGTTGTCATTAGAAACATTTCGCGGGGTGAATGCAGAGGCAGAAATGGCGCGCACGATGTTCGCACAAGCCCAAAGCCTTGCTCATCGCGGTAAAAAGACGATCGCGGCGCGAAAATTGCAACAGGTGATGATTATGTTTACGCAATTGGGCATGGTGGATGATGCAGCTAAAGCGGCCGAAGCCCAACTTTCTGTCCTATAAATAATATGAAATGGATCTCATGAAATGACGACGACAGAAGTTCCAATTTCACAAATTGACCCGCAATTGCGGCAGACGACCTCTGAACTCTTGCATCGCTGGGAAAAAGGCACGCTCTCTTATCAAGAGATCCTTGAGCAGATGACCTTATTAAAACGGCAAGCGATCGCCGATAAACGGCCGTCAGATGAGGGACACATCGAAAGCCGTTTAGGGGTGATGCAAGGGTATCGCGGCAATTATGACGCAAGTATTGAACACTTTGAACGCGCCCGGGAATTGTATTTGCAGGCCGGCAACCGCTTAGAAGTCGTCGGGACGATTCTGAATATCGGCGAAAATTATCGCTTAAAGGGCAATTATGCCCGCGCTCGGCAATGTTTTCAGGCCAGTTATGAGGCTGGTGTGGCGATCGCCGATGTGTCGAGTCAGATCATTTCACGCTCCAATGAGGCGCAAGTGTTGATCAGTTTGGAGCGATATGAACAGGCCGAAACGATGCTCCTAGAATGTTTGGCACGATCGGATGAACCGTGGCGGAATGAGCCGATCGATCATGGACGTGGACGCAAGGCGCATCTGTGTGAGATGTTACATGGCCTCGCGCAAATTTATTTAGCGCTTAAACAACCCGGCCTTGCGTGGGAACATGCGAAACGCGCTTTAGCGGTCGCCCATGAATTGAACATCCAATTACGTCTCGGTTACGCGAATCGGATCATCGGCATGGTGTTAACCCAGTTGGGGAATCGCGATGAGGAAGGCTTTGATAAAGAACCAGATGTTTACTTCCAAGCGGCGATTCAGGCTTTCCGGTCAATTAAAGCGGATGGTGAGATCGCTAAAACCCTGTATGAACAGGGCCTTAGCTTAGGAAAACGGGGTAAAAAACAGCTTGGGGCGCGCAAATTGCAACAAGCGATGTTGATCTTTAGCAAATTGGGCAATGTTTCGGATGCTGCGAAAGCTGCGAAAGAACAATTGGCACTACTCTAGACACAATTGAGACTTGGTGTGTACAATGCGGCATCGTCGGGGCGAGGGATAAAAACCCCTTGCCCTTTTTTCATGTCTAGTGGTAAACATTTATGACTTCAAAATTTCTGCTAGGGTTGTTGATCGGGGTGTTTGGAATGGTCGGGTGTGGTGGGCCTGCGCCCACCGCGCAAGCGCTCCAAGTCACTTTACCGCCGATCGATCAAAATGCGCCGATCTATACCGATACACCAACTGTTACTCCGACGTTCACCCTCACGCCAACTTCAACTTTGACCGCCACAGCGACCGCGACTCCCACTGTCACCGCCACTTTTACAGTGACCCGCACGCCGAGTCCACGCCCTACTCAAGGCCTGTGGACGCTAACGCCTCCCTCCGCGCAAGGCGCACCTCAAGATGGTACGCCACTACCCGCGCCTTTAAGCGCTACCGAAGGGTGGAGTTGTATTGAATTTCCGTGCGAAGATGACATTAGAGGCTTTTTGGCTCGGATTCGTGTACCAGAAGGCTATGAAGTCAGCCATATAGGACAATTTCCCGCGCAACCGCTTCAGATCGCCTACGGGCCGGATGGGCGCTTGTATGCAACGGCGTGGATCGATGGAACTCAATTGGGCGCGATCTTTGTGATGGATGATCAGGGGCGCGTCGAACGTTATCATGAAAAAACCTTCTATTCGCCGGTTGGCTTGGCCTTTCAGCCCGGTACGGATGTGCTGTATGTCAGTGGTCGTGTCACACCAGAAGCCGGCGGCGGGGTGTGGCGGATCACCTCAGAGGGTCGGGTCGAAAGCGTGATCGATGATTTACCCTGTTGCCTAGATGTGATCGGAAATCAACCCAATGGCCTGATCTTCGGACAAGACGGTTATCTGTATCTTGGGGTAGGGGCGTTGACCGATCGCGCTGAACCCGCTGATCCACGACGACAACAATTCGCCGAATTGCTACCAAATGAGGCGGCGATCTTACGGATTCAACCCCATACAGGGGCGGTAGAAGTGTTTGCCAACGGGATTCGTAATCCGTATGATCTGGCGATAGATGCGACTGGAAGATTATACGTCACGGATAATGGGATCTTGGAAGGGCCGGGCGATCGGATCTTACAAGTGCGATCGGGCGGGCATTATGGTTTTCCCTATTGGCGCAATCGGGGTTGTGTCACTTGTCCGTTGACCAATTTCAGCATCGATATTCAATCGGATTGGTTGACCTTGCCGAATTACACTTTACCCCGTGGGATCGTGGTGTATACCGGACAACAATTCCCGTCAAGCGTGTTTAATCAAGTATTTGTCGCATTTTGGAATGGCACACCCAACAGCCAACGAATCGTGCGGATTGATCCGCAAACCTTGCCCACAGATCCGGAAGCATTAGCGGTGTATATCCCTGAACCGTTCATGACCGGGTTGATCAGACCCACTGATTTAACTATCGCGCCGGATGGATCATTGGTGGTCGCTGATTTTATCTATGGGCATGTGTGGCAAGTGCGTTATATAGCGGGTGATGATAGGATCGCACCCACTCCGAACAACTCATTAGGGTTTGCGACGGCCACACCCCGTCCGTAAGGCGATCTAAATGGGCGGAGAATGCCTCCGCCCAAGAATCATCTACCAACCTTCAAAACTGAATAGACCTGCGATCACTTTTTCTTGATCTGCTTCCGTCAAATCATTGTAGAAGGGCAAACGCAACAGACGATCGCTAACATCCTCTGTGACTGGACAATCCCCCGTTTGACCGCCGTATTTGCGCCCCATATCCGACAGATGTAAGGGAAGATAGTGGAAAACGGTCAAAATGCCAAAGGATTTGAGATGTGCGATCAATTCTTGACGCACCTCTAACGACGGCAAAAGCATATAGTACATATGATAACTCTGCTCACAATCGGCGGGAATGGTGGGCAGTGTAACATTATGGGTTTGCGCCCATTCTGGGAGATGCGCTTGATAATAGTCCCAGATCCGTTGACGGCGCGCTTGAATGTCATCAATTGCTTCTAATTGCGCGTAAAGATAAGCCGCCAAAAGATCCGACGGGAGATAGCTTGAGCCAATATCCACCCAAGTATATTTATCCACTTGACCGCGGAAAAAACGGCTACGATTTGTCCCTTTTTCCCGAATGATCTCAGCACGTTCGATGAAGGCCGAGTCATTGATCAATAGCGCGCCGCCTTCGCCACAAGTGACGTTTTTGGTCTCATGAAAGCTTTGAGTCGCCATGTGGCCGATCGTGCCAAGATAACGCCCCTTGTACTTGGAAAACAACCCGTGGGCGTTGTCTTCGATCACGACAATCCCGTGACGTTGCGCGATCGCGGTGATCGCATCCATGTCACAAGCGACTCCGGCATAATGAACTGGGACGATCGCCTTAGTGCGATCGGTGATCAACGCCTCAAGTTTGGTTTCATCTAGGTTGAGGGTATCTGGCCGGATGTCGCAAAAGACGGGTTTTGCGCCGCGCAAGACAAACGCATTGATTGAGGTGACAAAAGTAAACGACGGGACGATCACCTCATCACCAGGTTGAATATCGGCTAAAATAGCGGACATTTCTAAGGCGTGGGTGCATGAGGTGGTCAATAGCGCTTTTTTGACCGCTAAAGCGGTTTCAAAAAACGTATGGCATTTTTTGGTAAATGCACCGTCACCGGAGATATGACCATTGGCAATCGCTTGCTGCATGTAACCGAGTTCTTGCCCCGTTGCATAGGGTTTATTGAAGGGAATCGAGAATTTAGTCATAGCAATTTTTAAACCACCGATGATACCAGAATGCGATTTCATGGATAAAAAAGCCGTTGCGTTGATAGAACTTCAACGCACCGAGATTTCGCCCTTGTGTCACGATGTTCACATGGGTTAATCCCTCATCGGAGAACCATTTCAAGGCGGTCTGTAATAGTGCTGACCCGATCGAATGTCCTCGCGCCGCCTCTGATACGCCGACGATGCCAATAGATCCCATTGTATTCCGTTTCGATCCGGTGATATAGCCCACAGGGAGTCCATTCAATTCATAGACGAACACAAAATCAGCGAAACCGCTACCGTCTACGCTCCGCTCTAACCAAGTTTGATAGAGTGCGTCACAGCGTTCACGGGCAAAACAGCGATCAAAATAAAAGCGCGAATCGCTGTAACTGGTACGGGCGATCGGGCGTAAATGGGCTAAATCAGCCGGTTGAAAAAGCCGGACATTTTCAGCAGCTGTAAAGCTTTGATCGGTGATAGCGCGATGCACAGTGGTACGGGTATCGGTCAAACGGAAGTGATGCGTTTCTGCCAGACGAACGGTGATCGGGTCAAAGGGATCGGCCAAAAAATAGAGACAATCGATCGCGTTCGCATGACACCAAGTTTCGACCTCTGCTAACAACTCTGGTGTAAGTCGGGTGATGGTAGGAGGGATGCGGGCGATGCGGAGTCCAAAAAAATCCGAGTCCCAAGAGAGCAGTTCACTGATCATAAAATTAGACCTTGATTTCGGTTGTTTCGGGCTGATTCAATTCGCTACGGACGACATAAGCGGGTTTGTCCATCGTGCGGAAGTGCATCCGGGCGAGATATTCGCCGATGATACCGATGATAAACAATTGTGTGCCGGAGAAGATCGCGATAATTGAGGCCAAAAATGGAAACCCGGCCACGCTACCGCCTTCGATCAGGTAACGTCCTAAGACGTAAATCAGCACGATGAGTCCGAATAAGGTCATCGCAAAGCCCAACATGCTGGCGATCTGAAGGGGAAGGGTGCTAAAGCCCGTGATCATGTTAAACGAATGTGTGATCAATTTCATTAAGGTGTAATTGGATGCGCCGAATTTGCGGACATCATGACGCACCGGGATCGCGGTAAAACGGGTTGTCCCCCAAGTAAGCAGCACATCAATGTTGACATACGGGCTATGATAAGCGCTAAACGCCTCACGTAAATGCGTGCGAAAGACTCGAAAGGCGCTAATGCTACGGGCGGTGTCTGCACCCATGGCGTTTTGTAAAACCAGCTTGGTCACTTGTGAGGCAAGGTTACGGAACAGGTTATGTTGCTCTTGGTATGGTCTGCCGTAGACCACATCGTAACCTTGATCTAAGGTCTCTAATAGCTTATGGATTTCCGAAGGCGGATGTTGTAAATCATCATCCATTGTGATGATCACCTCATATTGAGCGGCGCGAATCCCACACAAGAGCGCGCTGTGTTGCCCATAGTTTCGCATCATTTTAAAGGCATGAACCGTTTCGCGGTAATCAGCGGCAATACCTTCGATCACTTGCCAACTGTGATCACGGCCATCATCTTCAACAATGATGATCTCAAACTGATCGGCAAGGGTGGGGAGCGTATGATGCAGTTCTTCGACGAGCAACCGAATGCTTTGCGCGCCATTGTAAACGGGAATTACGATCGAAAGAGCGTGCAAGGTCAACCTTTAAGACTCATTTATCAGGGATGACAACCTAGGTTGTCATCCCTGATTATACCAAAACGTGCTTAGGATTGAAGATAGCGTTGGCGTAAAGCACGATGAAGGCGATTGGTCACCTTTAACACCGCTTGCGGATTGGACGTGCCGGGCGTTCCGCCTTCTTCAATAAAGCTATTTACTAAAATTTGCCCCCAGTTTCCGGTGCTACGCAATTTGGGGTCATAGATGTACTGTTCCACCGTTTGCGCGGTGTGTCCACTGGGTGGAACAAGCATCCGGTGAATACTGCTGTAAACATCATCAATGTCACGCGGACGAATTTGTGCTACGTCTACCAGATGTTTGTGCATATAATCGCGTTTCATCTGGTAAAAATCTGCCAAGGACATTTCCTCACCCGCGGCCGTTTTGACGATGTGATCGCTACAAACCCGATCAGAGATGTCTTGCTGGCGTTGAAATTCTTCACTGGTCAGGGGACCCATAATCGCCCACATAGTCCGATCATTATACATCGCCTCAAGGTCACACCCATGTTCACGGAAGTAATTTTCAAGCAAGGCATGGGTAAATTCAAAGTCCGTGAGGACAGCTGCTTGACGCGATGCGCTGGCGTTTACCGGCATTCCAGTGCTTTCTAAGGTGCAGATCCGTTTGGTGCTACCTAAATCGGGGCGAATGCGTCCAATTGGGTTGTGCATGGCGGAGATCCATTCGCCTAAGGAGTTATCCCCCAAGAGCGCACGGGCCATCGCATTCACCTTTTCAGAGCGAAGCAATTCAGCATAGTCATTTAAGCCAGTTTCGGTTAAATGAGGTGTGATCGGGATCTGCATATAGTGGCCGGTGATTGTGGCACTACGGAGATATTCGCGGGTGCAGAGCAGTTCAGGATCGCAAGTGCCATTGACGAACGGCGATCCTTTGAGCAAGGCGCTATTGGCGATGGCTGTAGCGCTACGCAAAACGGTATAAAACCCAAGCAGACTCATCGCTTCTGATCGGCCGGCTACGTCTAGGTGGATATGGCAGCCTTGTAAACGGAAAATTTCGACCACATTGGCATTCAGATCCATGCCATAACGTTGTTTTAACTCCGCTTGACGTTGAAGATAGTGGGGAAAATTACGATTTAAAGAAGTCATGACTTCTACGGCGGTGTTGACTTTGGGGTCTTTGGTAAGGGCAAAGTCACTTTCGATCGGATAAGCGGCAAGGATGGCCGTATAAAGCCCCGTGCCTTCACTCGCCGCCATTAAGGCCATCATAATCCCGTCTAAAGAGGCACGGGTACGCTGATAACCGACTCCCGGTGCGACATGCGCTTCAACTTGATATTGACACGCTTCGCGGTCAATTTGCGGGGTGATCCCTAAGCGACGGGCATTGTCCTGATACAGATGGATATAGGCCTGCATCTGCTCCTCCGTGGGAGGCGCGCCGTCGGGGTGGAGTAACCCTAATTCCACTTCTGCGCCTAAAGCACACATCCGCGTCACTGGACTATCCGTTTCATGCAGATTGGTATGATTGACACTCGGATTTAGGTTATAGGGGGTGAAGGCTTGTGCGAGGGTTTTACCACTGCGATAGCGATTGCTAACCGCGCTTCCCAAGACATATTGATGTCCGTTGCATTCGGCTAAAAATACGTTGGCCGCACTGCTGGGGGAGGCGGGATAGTAGGTGCTGATGGTTGCCCCAGTGACTTCAGAAAGGTGATCTAAGGGTAGTTCACCTTCATGACCAGAGCTTGCCAATTTTTTAACCGCTTCGTTAAATAAAATTTTTTGTTCTTCGATTGACTGCCAAGGAATTTGAGAGCTAAATTCGACTAACTTTTGATTGGAAGGTAAAGGCGTTTGCATAGCGCAACCTATGTCGAGACATGTAGTAGTTATCTT
>JALOOG010000010.1 GCA_025454525.1 Anaerolineae bacterium
AAGGGGAAAAAATCGTAACAAATGTGACGAGTTTGGGGGTTGACTTTTTGAGAGAGAGGAAAATAAAGAGCTTTAACACAGAGGACACAGAGAACACAGAGGAAGGGTGGAGAGAAGGGGCTGTTGTGAGCTGTTTGAAACCCCATCCCTAGCCCTTCCCCATGTATGGGGAAGGGGACTGGTGTGCGGGGGGTGGGCTGATCCGTCTCCATGGGTGGGGTATTTTGCTGAGGTTATTGAGTGGTTCATCCGATAAATAACTAAAATACATGCTGCCATTGGAACAGGGGATGATGTTGATTCTAAAAATTGGTTTGAGAATATCTCTTTCTTAAAACTATTTCCAAGATAAACCGATAAGAAAGTGACGATTGGCGCGTTTGTACGAGATAAAAATGCGTGCCATGATGCCTCAAAGATTTATGGCGGATCGATGTTAGTTTGGCGAGTCAATTGGATCAGAGGTCACGGGCGCAACGAAAACCGATCGTCTCATTTGCAAAAGTGGGCGATTCCCATCGTTCAGCGGTGGGCTGTAACAGGCGTTCGTCGGTGGTATTAAATGCGCCGCCTAAGGCCAAACGCATTTGATCATCACCCGCATTGACCCACTCCGCTACATTCCCGCTAAGATCATCTGCGCCGATCCAAGAGGATTCCCAATACTGACGGGTGCGATCCCAAGCGGCGGTTTGTCCATTGGAGTTCCAGCTGTAAATCAATGCGTCCGAACTAAAGTCGTTCCCCCATGGGTAAAGCCAAGCCTCTGGCCCACGCGCTGCGTATTGCCATTCGATCGCCGTGGGTAAGCGACCCATACGCTGTAAACAAAAATCGTGCGCTTCTTGCCATGTGATCGTCTCACGGGGGCGGTTTGGATCGGGCCAACGACTCGCATTGCTGGCTTGTCCTTTGAGTGCGTCGAATTGAGCATTACTCACCTCGTATTTATCGAGCCAAAAGGGGGTATCAATGCAGATCGGCGCGTCTAAGTTGTCGCTTAAACATCCCACAGGGACTAAAACCATTAAGATACGCATGTCGTCCATTTGAAAAGATTGGGAGGTTGTACGCCAATTATCATTATTGGTTTGAAGGTTGGTGGCGTTCTCTAATCCGCCTACAGGTACGGCGCGAGGAACGGGTGTCACTTGAAAGAAGCGCGTTTCAATCGCTTCTACGATGAAAATAAGAGGCATACCAATGATGAAACCAACAACATAAACGCTAAAAATAAGCGCTAAAAAGACCAAACACCCTATCAAGACATTTTGCACAGGGTAGCGATCATAGATAGTCGGTTCTGGGGTCAGTTCTGAAGTTAACGGTTGCATCGGGCGGTATAACTTTAGCTGATCTTGAAGGGCCGATTTAAGCTTCTGAATACGATCTGAGTTCATTTGATCGCCCAAACGCACCCAGACAAACGACTCTGGGTCAAGTTGGATGTGTTCGGACAATTGGGTTACATCTAATTTAAGATCTGTGTCAACAAAGATGATTCGCTTTCCTAAGCGTGCTGCTTCTTGCAACTCTGCGAGACAATAGCTATTCGGAAATGACTTGGGTGTGATTAACCAGACAAACACCTCACAGGCTTTGATCTGAAGTGTGATCATCTGCCACCAATCCGCCCCACCCTTGCGTTCTTGATCATACCAGACAAAATGTTCACCGTACCACTCATATAACACGGGTAGTAGCTGGTTTAGTAAACGGCGGTCTTGATGAATATATGACACATAGATGCGGCTCATATCCCCTCATTTAACTTCTAAATGCTACTAGGCAGATCGTCGGAATGTATTCTATCGTATTTTACAGATTTTTCTATGCTTTAACTGGTCAGCAAAATAAAAACGGCGACCTGAGTGATCAAGTCGCCGTTGGATAGGTGGGGTTTGTCAGTAGCTTAGCCGAGGTTCATTTCTTCAAGGCTGTCGCTGTCATCAAACGCATCTTCATCAAAATCGATCGCGCCTTGTTCTTCTAAGGTGGCGTTGGGTGCGATCAATTCGCGATCCTGATAGGTGTGGAAACCCGTGCCGGCCGGGATCAACTTCCCGATGATCACGTTTTCCTTGAGTCCATACAAACGATCGATCTTGCCTTCGATCGCTGCGCCGGCCAACACTTTGATCGTGTGTTGGAAGCTTGAGGCCGATAAGAAGCTATCGGTACTCAACGCAGATTTGGTGATCCCTAACAAGATCGGCACGCCTGCGGCGGGTTCTTTGCCTTGGGCGATCAGCTTCTCGTTAATGTCAAGCAGCATCAGGCGGTCGATCAATTCACCCGGCAAGAGGTCACTATCACCGCTGCGGGTTAATTGCACCTTCGACAACATCTTACGGATCATGATCTCAAAGTGCTTATCGGAGATGTTCACACCTTGACTCCGATAGACTTTTTGGACTTCAGTGAGTAAGTACATTTGGGCCGCTTCGCCGCCCAAGATGCGTAAGATCCGATGTGGGTTTTTCGCGCCTTCGGTCAATTGTTGACCCGGATAGACGTTCATGCCTTCCACGATATTCGGCAATAAGCGGGCGCTAGACGGGATCTCGTATTCTTCCACAGTGCGCCGTTCATAGCGGACATAGATCGTATGCCCTTCCAGATGCACCGTGCCTTCTAACTTGCCGATCAAGACTCCATCGCCGCCGGCCTCACGGGCAAGAACCGCACCTTCTTTGATGGTTTGATCTTCTTCAACTTCAATGTCCCATCCGACTGGGATCGTATGTTCTTCGCTGCTGACTTGGCTATCGATCACTTGCGCGATCCGCACGCCGTCACGCTTGGTGAGGCGTAAGATCCCGCCGATGTCGGTCATGACCGCCTCGCCTTTGGGTTTCTTGCGGGCTTCAAACAACTCTTCAACGCGGGGGAGACCGCTGGTGATGTCACCGCTGGCCTGTGCCGTACCGCCTGTATGGAAAGTACGGAGCGTTAATTGCGTCCCTGGTTCACCGATGGATTGCGCGGCCACGATACCCACCGCCGCACCGATGTTAACCATATCGCCACGTCCCAGATCCCGCCCATAACATAAGGCGCAAATTCCATGGATCAAGGCGCAACTCATCGGACTCCGGACGTAAACTTGGTCGATGGCCTTGTTATTTTGCAGAATATCGCCAACTTCTTCATCGATCATGCCATTACGCACGACGATCAACTTACCGGTTTCGGGATCATAAATGTCGGCGGCGGCACAACGTCCCACGATGCGTTCATAGAGCGTTTGGCCGGCGATGTCATCCGAACGGCGGATGTAAATGCCCTTATGCGTGCCGCAATCCATCCGGTTTACGATCACATCTTGGGCTACATCCACCAGACGACGGGTTAAATAACCTGCATCGGCCGTCCGTAACGCGGTGTCCGCAAGACCTTTACGCGCCCCGTGCGTGGAGATGAAGTATTCTAACGCGGTCAACCCCTCACGGAAGTGACTGCGAATCGGGAGATCGATGATTCGGCCAGACGGGTCAGCCATCAAACCGCGCATCCCCGCCAACTGGGTGATCGGGCCGAAACCGCCTTTGGTAGACCCAGAGAGCGCCATGATGGCGATCGGGCCATAGGGATCAAGCGTGTTTCGGATCAAGTCTTGCAACCGATCCTTAGCGCGATTCCATTCGTCGATAGTGCGTTGATAACGTTCTTCCTCTGCTAAGAGGCCACGCCGGAACTCGCGTTCAGCACGTTCGACGTTTTTCTCCGCTTCGGCAAGGATCTTACTACGGGCCTCTGGGATCGTTAAATCGGCAACGGCAATCGTCGTGCCGGAGACAGTCGCATAATGGAAGCCCATGTTTTTCACCGCGTCTACGATGTCGGTGGTGCGGTCTGATCCGATGCGTTGATAGCAACGCGCTACCAATTCTTGTAGTTCTTTTTTGCCGTGTGTGCCGTGGACAAAACGCATCTCATCTGGCAAGATCCGGTTAAACAAGGCGCGTCCAACGGTGGTAATTTCCGGTTTTTCTTGTGGTGATTGATAATCGTAGACATTGCCCAACAAGATGGGCGTGTGTAACTGAACGATGCCAAGTCGGTAGAGGTATTCGACCTCATCCATATCGACGATCAAACGGCGTTCATGCAGATTCGCGAGTTCCAAGCGATCTGAAAGCTTGCGCTTCTTCATCTCTTTGAGCATCTCGTACCCGTTGAACAGCACACAATCGACCTCACCCTCTAAGAGGGCGCGGATCGTGCGATCCACTGCTTTTTCGAGGACTTTGATCCGTCCTGTATCGTCTTCTTCAACGACATCTTCATACAGTCGCATCCCCGGAATGACCCGATTCAGCGCGTAATAGTAACCATTGGTGCGAAGCGCGATCCCGACTTTGACATCAGGTGAGTAGATGCTCTCGCTGTGGCGGAAGTCATTGGCGCGTTCTTTCAGCGTGACCACTTCCACCGACGGATCCATGGTCAGATAGTAGATCCCTAACACCATGTCTTTTGATGGTCCGACCACAGGTGCGCCGTCTGCGGGTTTGAGTAAGTTCTTGGTGCTAAGCATCAGGTCGCGGGCTTCCTGCACGGCCTTATCGCTCAAGGGCACATGCACCGCCATTTGATCGCCGTCAAAGTCCGCATTAAACGCAGAGCAGACCAAGGGGTGAATCTGGATCGCTTTGCCTTCTACCAATTGCGGCTCAAAGGCTTGGATACCGAGTCGATGCAAGGTGGGAGCGCGATTCAATAACACCGGCCGCTCTTTGATCACTTCTTCTAAGACTTCCCAAACTTCCGGTTTTTCGCGTTCAATGATGCGCTTTGCGCCCTTCACATTGCTGGCGTAGTTATAGCGCACCAAGCGGCTGATCACGAACGGGCGATAGAGTTCTAAGGCCATGGTTTTCGGCAAACCGCATTGATGCAACTTCAAGCGCGGCCCGATCACGATCACCGAACGGCCGGAATAATCGACCCGTTTCCCTAACAAGTTACGGCGGAAACGGCCCTTCTTGCCTTTTAGCATATCGCTAAGCGACTTCAATTCACGGCGGCCGCGGCGGCTTAACGCTTTTCCGCGTTGGCTGTTATCGATCAGGCTATCCACGGCCTCTTGTAACATGCGTTTTTCATTTCGCACGATCACATCGGGCGCGCCTAATTCTAACAGATGCTTCAGACGGTTGTTGCGGTTGATCACGCGGCGATAGAGATCATTGAGATCACTGGTGGCAAAACGCCCACCGTCCAGTTGAACCATTGGACGCAGATCTGGTGGGATCACGGGTAAGACTGTCAAGATCATCCATTGAGGACGATTGCTGCTCTTACGCAAGCTCTCGACAACCCGTAAGCGCTTGGTGGCCTTCTTCTTGCGTTGCTTCGATTTGGTGGTGCGTACCTCAACCCAGAGTTCAGACGCAAGTTTATCCAGATCTAGATGTTCCAAGATCGAATAGAAGGCTTCTGCGCCCATATCGGCCCTAAACACCGATCCGTATTTGCTGCGAAGTTCACGATAACGCGATTCCGACAAGAATTGTAAGATATGCAACTCTTTGAGTTCATTACGGGCGCGTTCCGCTGCTTGTGTGACATTATCGCGGCGTGTCTCTAACTCTTGGATGTGATCTTCAATGCCACGGGAGGCCTGATTGGCGACATTATCGGCTTCGACATTGAGGTTATCGAGTTCTGTTTGACGCATATCCTCGATTTCATTCTGAATGTCGTTGAGATAATCATTGACGATCACCTGTACCCGTGATAAATGATCCACCGTGACCAATTCACCCTTAGCGACCACCACCGTATCCGCATTTTCAAGGCTGATGTTAGAGGAGGCGGGTTGACCTAATAATGCTTCGATCCGGCTTTGTACCATTTGCGCTTCTTGCATCAATTCATCGCTTAAACGCGATAATTCTTCGTCAAAATGACGGTTGATGTCGGTAGCGCGTTGTTCAAATTGGTTCAACACTTCATCGCGTCCACCGCGAATGGTGGCGACTTGTTCTTCAATATCGCCGCCTAACTCGCTTTGTTTAAGGGCGAGTTCTTTTTCGATCCGGTTTAACGCCCGATTACGTGCGTCCTCATCAACATTTGTCACCACATATTGCGCGAAATACAACACGCGATCCAAGTTCCGACGGCTGATGTCTAACAATAAACCCAGATAGCTAGGGACACGCCGGGTATACCATACATGGGCTACTGGGGCGGCCAATTCAATATGGCCCATCCGTTCACGCCGCACCGAAGCGCGAGTGACTTCTACCCCGCATTTATCGCAGACGATGCCACGATAGCGAATGTTTTTATACTTTCCACAATAACATTGCCAGTCACGAGTCGGTCCGAAGATCGCTTCACAAAACAATCCATCTTTTTCGGGGCGCAGACGACGATAGTTAATCGTCTCAGGCTTGGTTACTTCACCATACGACCATGATTTGATCTGATCCGGTGACGCTAGGCTAATACGCAGTGCGCTGAAATCTTTCGCCTCCAATGGCGTTCCTCCCTCTGCGCTACTAGATTTGGGGTTAAAAAACGGCTTGGCACAGACAAACGCTAAATTCAACGATAAGGGTTTTATCGCCGAATTTTAGGTGTGTTGTGTCTGTTTGCTACCATAGACGACAAAGTATAGTCTTCCTCTTACCGTCTGTCAAGGAAAACTACGGAGAAAAAATACTATGAGACACACCACACTATAATCCTACAGGGTTCACCTGTCAAGCGGTTATACAATTTTCGACTTCAAAAACGCTTCCATAAAATCGTTTAACCGACCGTCTAGAACCGCGCCGGTATTCCCTACTTCGTGATTTGTCCGGTGATCCTTCACCAATTGATAGGGATGCAATACATACGACCGGATCTGATTGCCCCATTCCGCATTGATGTTTTCACCTTTGAGTTCGGCCAATTGTGCCTCTTTTTTCTGTCGTTCTAATTCAAACAAACGCGATTTAAGAATCTGCATGGCGCGTTCACGGTTCTGGTTTTGGCTGCGCTCACTTTGGCATTGCACGACGATGTTGGTCGGTAAATGGGTGATTCGGACGGCAGTGTCGTTTTTCTGGACATGCTGGCCGCCTGCTCCACCAGCACGATAGGTATCGATCCGTAGATCTTTTTCATTGATGTCTAGATCAATTTCCCCTTGAATATCTGGCCACAATTCCACTTTTACAAAGGAAGTGTGTCGGCGATTGGCAGCATCAAAGGGGCTTAAACGCACTAAACGATGTACGCCTTGTTCACTACGGAGATACCCATAAGCGTATGATCCCTTAATGCTCATGGTGACGCTTTTGATACCGGCCTCTTCGCCTTCCATGCGCTCGATGATTTCGACCTTGTAACCGCTCTGCTCTGCCCAACGTAGATACATACGTTCTAGCATTTGCGCCCAATCTTGGGAGTCTGTCCCTCCCGCGCCTGCGTGGATCGCCAAAAGCGCGTTTTCGCTATCGTAAGCACCAGAGAGTAACGCTTGAATGGACATCTTTTCGACCAAGGCGGTTAATTCACGGACTTCTTGATTGAGTTCCTCAGCTAAGCCGTCATCGTTTAAACGCGCCAATTCCAAAGCATCGTTGATACGCGCCGCTAGTTTACGCCATGGCTCAACATCATTTTTGATCTGGGAGAGCGCTTGCATGGTTTTTTTGGCTGCATCAGGCTTCATCCAAAAGTTAACATCTTCGGTTTCAACTTCTAAGGCGCGTAAATCCGCCTCTTTTTGTTCCATATTCAACTGTTGCAACAGATGCTCAACTTCTTTTTTGAGCGTTATAATGGCGTTGATGATCCCGTTCATCGTTTGATAAATCCCTGTCACTTTTAAAGCCTCCGTAACCGCTGCCTTAAGACCTCGTACATAAAAATCGCACCAGACACCGATACATTTAGCGAGTCGCTGATCACCCCTATCATCGGGATTTTTAACAACAGATCCGCTTGGCGACTCCAGATTTCGGGTAATCCGACATCTTCTGTCCCTAAGACAATGGCTGTGTTGTCTGCAAAGTCGGTTTCATACAAACTGCGATCTCCTTCCAGATGCGCGGCCGCGATCTGATACCGCCGATCTTTAAAAAACGTGAGTGCTTGTGAGGTTTTTAACGTATACACATTATTCAAAAAGCACGCCCCCGTACTACTTCGGATGATATTCGGGTTATATAGATCTAACGGCGTATCAATGGAAAAAATCGTTTTGAAACCGGCCGCATCGGCGGAGCGTAATAATGCGCCGATATTGCCTGGTTTTTCTAATCCTACCAATGCCAAGATCGGCCCTTCAATGATACGTGTAAGTTGATCTCCGCCTAACAGCGCATGGCTGTGCATTACGGCTAAAACCGCGGATGGATTGGTGCGGTAACTCACCTTTTGCATGAGATCCGCGCTCACCTCAAACACGGGGTAATCGGCCTTAGCAAATTGAAATTGCGAGTCGGGTAACGTGGGACAATAGAACGCAAAATCCACACGATACCCCGCCCCTAGCGCCCGTTCAAGATCCCGCGGATCATCGATCACAAAACGTTGTTCGTGTTCGCGGTCTTTTTTATCGCGTAGTCGCTTGATCAGCTTTACACGCGGATTCTGAAAACTGGTGATCTTCTCTAACACCGTCTATCATCCAACATGAAGAAGTTCACGCCAAAGCGGGGTGAACCGATGCCATGTAATTATGCAATTTAGGCTAAAAATTCAGTTTTCGTCGAACAAACTGAGGACAAAATTTTCTGGGTTGAACAAGACGAGGTTATCCATGCCCTCCCCCAAGCCCACGTACTGCACGGGAAGCTTGAGGTCATTGAACACGGAAAACACCATCCCACCCTTTGCCGATCCGTCTAACTTGGTGACGATGACCCCTGTCACATCGACAACCTCTTGAAAACGTTTTGCTTGTTCGAGCGCATTCTGTCCGGTCGTACCATCCAATACCAACAGCACCTCATGGGGTGCATCCGGTATGACGCGGGAACATACCGCTTTGATCTTGGCGAGTTCGCCCATTAAATTAAAATTGGTGTGTAACCGTCCAGCGGTGTCCACCAACAAAATCTCATAATCACGCGCTTTGGCAGCAGCAGTCGCATCATAGACCACGGCAGCGGGATCGCTTCCGGCTTTGCCTGCGACCACTGGAGCATTGACCCGTTCGCCCCATTTTTGGATCTGTTCGATCGCGGCGGCGCGAAAGGTGTCGCCCGCGGCTAACATAACTTTACGGCCGGCTAGATTTAAGCGATAGGCCAATTTGCCGATTGAGGTGGTTTTACCCGAACCGTTCACGCCAACTACCAAGATGATCGATAAATCGCGGCCGCTGATATTCATCACCGGTGGGGTTTTTAACATGCCCATCAACACTTCACGAAGCGCTTTTTGGACTTGATCGGTATTACGCATCCCCTCACGTCCGGCACGGGAGCGCAATTCTTCCACGATTTTTTGTGAGGTATTTACGCCGACATCCGCCTGAATCAGGACAGTTTCGATGTCTTCCCATGTTTCATCGTCAATTTTGCTCCCGCCTAAGAGCGTGGCGATACGTCCGAAGAAAGATTGACGAGTTTTAGACATGCCACTGCGAAATATACCCACTTGTAAAGCTCCTGATTTAAGGCCATCATCGCGTCAAAGTATACACGCGCCCTGTTATCTTCACAAGAGAGCGCTCTTTTGGGGAATTTAGAATGGGGGGGAAAGTTGATTGCGAAAAACACCTACCCTAGCCCTCACCCATATATGGGCGGGAGGGGGTGTAAGGAAAATGTGTCGATGAGTCGTCTTTACAGAAAGCGGATGTTGTTACAAACTGCATTTCGTGATCATATCGATTTGATTTAGAGTTTGATTTAGAGAAAGTAAGCCTTTATGAGTTTGACTCACTTGGATGAAAATGGACGAGCGGAGATGGTGGATATTGGCGCAAAGCCGGATAGTGATCGGATGGCGATCGCATCTGGAAGTGTGTTTATGAACGCCGAAACGTTACAGTTGATTAAAGAAGGCGCACTCAAAAAAGGCGATGTCTTGACGATCGCACGGATCGCTGGGATCATGGCGGCAAAACGTACCGCAGACTTGATCCCGTTGTGTCATCCGATCTCATTAAGCAAAATCGGCGTTGATCTGGCCATTGACGAAGCGCAAAATGCTATTCATATTACCGCCACGGCCAAAACATCTGGTAAAACCGGAGTCGAAATGGAAGCCTTAACCGCAGTTAGTGTGGCCGCTCTTACGGTGTATGACATGGCAAAGGCGGTTGATCGAGAGATGCGGATCACGGATATTCGGTTGATCGAAAAGCGGGGTGGGGTTCATGGTGATTATGTGGCCGTTGAGGGATAAACATGCAAGTAGAGATTTTATTATTCGCCACACTTAAAGACTTAGCGGGGACAAACCGCCTCACGCTTGATTTATCCTTAAGCACGGCTACGGTGTCGGATGTGCGGGTGTCTTTAGCTCAACGGTATCCAGGATTGGCGGATCATTTGAAGGCGGCGATCGCGTCGGTGAATCAGGAATATGCTTTCGCTGGTGATTCGGTGAATGAGGGGGATGAGGTCGCTTTTTTCCCACCTGTGAGCGGTGGAGCGGATCTACCAGAAGTGATTCGTTTAGCCGATTCGCCGATTGATCATGATGAATTGATCGCGGCAATCACCACACCGAACACGGGCGCGGTGTGTTTATTTAGTGGTTTTGTGCGCGGTGCAACTGATAAAGAGGGGCATTTGGCACAAACCGATTATCTTGAATATGAGGCGTATGAACCGATGGCGTTGGCCAAAATGCAGCAAGTGGCCCAAGAGATCCGCGAACGGTGGAGCGCGGTGCAAGGGATCGCAATCGTGCAGCGGATCGGCCGCTTAGCTGTTGGGCAGAATACGATCTTGATCGCCTGTTCATCTGGACATCGGGATCAAGGCTGTTTTGAGGCGGCGCGTTATGGGATCGATCGGCTGAAAGAGATCGTCCCCGTCTGGAAAAAAGAGGTTGGGCGAGATGGTGCCACTTGGATCGAAGGGGAATACCTTCCCTCAGAAAGTGATAAGCGTCACTAGCAACTGGATCTTACTTGTGGTACATATCCGGATGTGACAAATAAATAGGTTTCATTTTTCATTTAATGAGATTTTGCAATTCAATTGAGGAGTATTTCATGTCAAGACGAGTCGTCGTTACCGGATTAGGGATGATCTCCCCGATCGGTCATAACGTAGCGCAAACATGGGACGGAATCAAAAACGGTCGGAGTGGTGCGGGGCGCGTCACGCTGTTTGATACCGAAAAATATCTGGTGAAGATTGCGGCGGAGGTCAAAGATTATGACCCTACACACTATATGCCAGCCAAGGAAGTTCGGCGGCGGGATCGCTATCAACATTTTATTGTGACGGCGGCCCAAGAAGCGGTGAAACATGCCGGTCTTGAACTCAATAGTGATGAGGAACGCTATCGCACAGGGGTATTCATTGGTTCTGCGGTGGGTGGTGTGACCAATTACTTTGAACAGGTGAATATGTTAGCTGAAACGGGCGATCCGCGTAAAGTCACCCCTTTCGGCATCCCGATGTTGATGGTAGACGGTGGAAGCGATATGGTCAGCATTGAGATCGGCGCGATGGGTGCAACCTATACACCAACTTCAGCCTGCGCTACGGGTGCAGATTGCATTGGTCACGCTTTTGATCAGATCCGTTTAGGTCGGTTGGATCGCGCTTTAGCGGGTGCGGGTGAAGCGCCGATCATCCCGATCGGGCTGGCGGCGTTTGATCGGATTGGTGCGTGTTCACGGGATAACGATACCCCGCAACAAGCTTCACGTCCGTTTTCAAAGGATCGTAACGGGTTGGTGTTTTCGGAAGGCGCGGGGGTACTCGTTTTAGAGGAATTAGAAAGCGCAAAAGCCCGTGGCGCAACGATCTACGCGGAGGTAATGGGTTATGGCTCAACTTCCGACGCATTTCATCTCACCGCGCCGCATCCTGAAGCGATCGGGGCGATCCGTGCGATCCGTTTGGCGTTAGAAGACGCGAGATTAAACCCGCAAGATGTCCAGTACATCAATGCACATGGCACAGCGACTCAACTCAACGATGCGATGGAAACCAAAGCGATTAAGGCGGTATTTGGGGATCATGCCTATCAAGTACCGATGAGTTCTACAAAAAGCATGACCGGACACGGCATGGGCATGACTGCCGCGCTAGAAGCGGCTTTTTCCGTCTTGGCTATTTGTGATCAAGTTGCTCCACCAACGATCAACTTACGTGAACCCGATCCAGAATGCGATCTCGATTATGTGCCACACACAGCACGAGAATTCCCGATCGATTGTGTGATGAGCAATTCTTTCGGGTTCGGCGGCCATAACGTTTCACTGATCTTTAAACGATTTTCAAACTAGAGGCCCAATGAAAGCTAGGCAATTTCAAGAGGTGATCGGCATTCGTTTTAACGATGTCGCCTTACTTAGACAAGCACTGACCCATCGCTCGTTCATCAACGAACAAGCGGATGACCATATGCGCGATAATGAACGCATGGAATTTTTAGGCGATGCGATCTTGGACTTCATCGTCGCAGATATGTTGTACCAAAATTACCCTGATATGTCGGAAGGGGAACTCACTCGTTTACGTTCTGGTCTTGTCCGTACCGAGTCGCTCGCCGAATTAGCGCGGTCGTGTAACATCGGCGAATATCTGTATATGGGCAAAGGCGAAGAAAATAGCGGGGGACGTGAACGCACCAATAACTTATGCCGGGCGTTTGAAGCGGTGATCGGCGCGATCTATCTTGATCAAGGGTTAGAAGCCGTGCGGAGTTTTGTCCTACCGCGCTTGCAACATTTGCAACAACGCGCCTTAGAAGAAGCGATGTACAAAGATGCGCGTAGCCAGCTCCAAGAATGGAGCCAAGCACAATTGAGCATCACCCCGATCTATCGCACCCAATCGGCTTCTGGACCCGATCATAACAAAGAATTTGTGATCGAAGTGCTGATCGGTGAGCGGGTGGTGGCAACTGGGACGGGCCGCAGTAAACAAACGGCGGCCCAAGCAGCTGCTCAAGCGGCATTGACCTTGATCCGTGAAGGTAGATTCACCTTAGAAGCATAAGTTAACGGCGAATCCCTAGTTCTACGATCGCTAAACGATGATCCGAGGCGTGCGTATCTACTACGCCCGCCCGGAGATTCGACATCCCTAATACCCAAAGGTAATCAAGGCGGGCCCGTCGTCCAATGCTGGTTTGCCAGAAAGTGACTTGGAAGGTTGGGGCTGCAAAAGCCGGATCATCAAACGCGGTGGTAAAGCCGATACTCCGGACTTGTTGGATCAATTCGGAGTCTGGCACATTGTGAAATGTCCCGCCTAAAACAACCCGTCGCAACCGAAAATTGGGGTTATGAAAGTTCATGATCCCAAAAATTTGATCCAATTGACGGCGTTGATCCTGTTCTTGATCGGAGATCGTGCGATCATCTACTCCTTCAACCAACACGCCCAACCATGTGTTATAGAGGGTGATCTCCTGCTCATCGGGCTGAATCTGCACCCGTTGGAGTCCGGTTTGTTGACCGACACTTGTTAACAATGTGCCGTCATCAAAGATAATCGGCACTCGTGATAACACCGCGAGTCCCTGTAAGCCTTCATTGGTGGCGTAAAAGCGGGTGTCCATGCCTAAGCGCCGTGCTAACCATAGGGCTTGATCAACTCCGAAACTGGTGGAGCGTGCGATCTCAACTTCTTGTAACAAGACCACATTGGCGGTACTGGCTGCGATCGTCTGGGCGATCGCTTCTAAGTCATAGTGAAAAAACTCGTTATAGCCTGCGTGGATGTTGTAAGTGGCAATGTTGAGGGTTTCAGTATCGCGCACCGGTGTCACAACGATCGGTCGTGCCGCAAAGGCCGCGCCTCCGCTGATGAGTGTGATCACCAAGATCCCTAAAACCGATTGAATGATCGTGCCGCCCTTCCAAGGGATTCGACGCTGCCCTTGTAACATCGGCAAGGCCGCAATAAACACACTCAACAAGATCACGCCTAATCCTAAACCGCGAAAACCACGGATCAAGGGTGGGATGATGTCGTTTAAAAATGCTAAGCGTGCGCTAAATTCCCGTACATAAGCGTATTCATAGGTGAACAGGTCAAATACGAGAAAAAGGGTCAATACTAAGGCGGAAAATGTCACCCATAACCCGCTAAAGCTGCGCTCTTTTTCCGCTTGTGGGCGAATTAACCACCACCACATCATGCTGACACAAAATTGGGCGATCACCAACGCAACTCCAGCGATTGTGCCGCTAAAACGTGTGCCGATCACCACCAGCAACGCTACTAACAGCATCCACGCCCAACCGCGTAAACTTGCATCAAAGATCCCGATAAACACTTTTCCCCATTCACGGATCTGCGGCACGATCGGTAACAAGGTCGCGATCAATAACAAGGGGACAAAACGGGTATAATCGGTATTAGCGCGTCCGGCCACCGCATTGGGTAAGGCAAGTAATGAGATCTCTAAAAAGAGCAACCCGCCTAAGCCTAACCCACTCCAAAAAGTCAACAAATGGCGCGTTTCGGCGCGTTCATCGGCATCTTGACGGAAAAAGTTTAACAAAGCCAAGCCCAGTAAGAGGCCAGAGAGGATCAATTGTGGTTGTACGTAACTGGCTTGGGTTGAAGGATCAAGCGTATTACCGATTGCCCGCAAAACCTGATCCGCGGCGAATCCGTATACAAACAAGTAGGGCAAAGTGCGTGGCCGCCAACGGATGATCAACGCAAGATATAACAAGGCACATCCGATGGTGATGGCCGCGGAGGCCGGCATGGTGATCGAGACGCTGATATTCATCAAAGCGCGGCCAATAGCGACTCCCACAGCAGCTAAGATCAACAGCGCTCGAAACCGCCCTAAGAGTAAGGCCAATATGGGCAATGCGATCAGGTACACTAACAACGTGATCTCACTGCTGACCACGTTCGGAGCAATTAGCCCCGGTAAAGAGGGATCGACGAGATCGGGATTGACGGCAGGAAACACGGAAGCGCTACTCACCCGTGCGTATAATGCACCGATCAGGTAGCGTAAAGCTTGGATCAAAAACAGTCCAACCAACCCAGCTTCAAGTAGATAGCGTATTTTGAGCAAAAGACGAAACGATGCTTGCAACGGAGATCCGATCCCTTCCCGTCAGTCAAGTTCAATACTGAGCATAAAGTCTATACAAGGTGTATAATTTCGCAAATTTCGCCCGGTTAACCAAGGAGATACTGATCTCATGCAAACCGTCGACATCATTTTAACGGGCGGCACAGTCATCACTATGAACGAACACTTCGATGTCATTCCCAATGGCGCGATCGTCATTGGAGATACCAAGATTATCGCGATAGGGACGGCTGATGAAATTGCCGCTGCTTACCAAGCGCCTCAAACCCTGAATTGTCAGGGTCAATACATCCTTCCCGGCCTGATCAACACCCATACGCATGTCCCGATGACGCTGATGCGGGGGTTAGCGGATGATTTGCGATTGGATGTGTGGCTGATGGGCTATATCATGCCAACAGAGCGTGAATTTGTCAGCCCGGAGTTTTGTCGTTTAGGGACACGCTTGGCGTGTGCGGAGATGATCCGCGGGGGTGTCACCACCTTCACCGATATGTATTATTTTGAAGATGACATCGCCGAAGCAACGGCCGAAGTAGGTTTACGGGCCGTGTTAGGTGAAACCATCCTGAAATTCCATGCCCCCGACGCAGAAACCTATGAAGAAAGTCTCGCATATTGCCGTAATTTTATCCAAAAGTGGCATCAACATCCGTTGATTACACCGGCGGTTGCGCCCCATGCCCCCTACTCGAATACCCCGGAAACGTTGCAAAAATGCGTTGATCTGTCGCTTGAATTTAATGTGCCGTTGATGATCCACATCGCTGAAACTAAACAAGAGGCCGATGATCATGTCCGACTGCATCAACAATCGTTGGTGCATTGGCTAAATCGGATCGGATTGTTCCGGGCGAAGGTGATCGCGGCGCATTGCGTGTGGATCGATGAAACGGAAATGCGGGTGATGCGTGAAAAAGGCGCGGCCATTGCCCATAATCCTGCGGCAAATTTGAAGCTCTCTAGCGGGATCGCACAAGTCACCAAGATGTTAGAGATCGGTGTGACGGTAGGGATCGGCACAGATGGGCCGGCCAGCAATAATGATCTGGATATGTTTGAGGAAATGCGATTGGCGGCGATGTTAGCCAAAACGCAAACCTATGATCCGACTGCCCTTCCGGCTAAACAAGCGTTACTGATGGCCACACGACAAGGGGCAAAAGTGCTTGGGTTGGATAAGGTGACAGGTAGCCTAGAAGTGGGTAAATACGCCGATGTGATCGTGATGAATTGCAACACACTTCACACGATGCCGCATTATGAATTTAACCCGGAATCGGTCTATTCCCAGATCGTCTACACGGCCAAAAGTTCCGATGTGAATCATGTGATCTGTCATGGTGCATTGCTGCTACAAGACAAACAACTCTACGGTTTAGATGAGATCGCGCTCAAACAAGAAGCACAAGCTTACGCCGATCGCATCGGGAAGTTCGTCGCCACTCATCAGCAAGATGTGATGAGTAAACTGCTGGCGATCACCGACAAATTGCAACGTAGCGAAAGTTTTGAGATTCAAGTCAAAGCAGCATTACAAGATCCGGAAGCGTTGGATAAATTGTTCAATCATCCCGATGTGGAGATCTTGCGGGCTGTGCATTATCGGCAATATGACACCTATTTTATGTTCAACGATCGGAGTAAAGGGCGCGTTCGCTACCGGGAAGACGATAAGTTGGACGAAAAAGGCGAAGTTCGTGAGGTACGGACTCGACTCACCTATACATCTTATCGGAAGGAACGGGATTTTAACTCGACCGTTGTCCTCTCACATTCACGGTTTATCGCGCCTGCGGATCGTCCATTGCGCTTCTACACGGAATATTTTAAAGCGGATAAGCTGATCAAAGTCCAAAAAGAGCGCCGTCGTTGGCGGATTCACTATCAAGGGGTGTTGTATTTTGTGAATTTTGACCGGATTCTCGATCCCGAAATTCCCGGTACGTTCCTAGAGATCAAAACGCGCACTTGGTCGGCCTCGGATGCAGAAGTCAAAGCAGATCGTATTCAAGAGATGTTAAAGATCCTTGGTGTGGGACAAGGTGACATCACCACCGTAGATTACATTGAGATGCAGGGGATGACAAGCTAACAAAAGTGTTTAGAATAGGCAAACGACAAACGTTGTCGTTTGCCTTGGACTTGATCCCTTACGCTATTGGATATGAAGATGAATTATACACGTCAAGATTATGAAGATGCAGTCAGCTTGATTCGTAGTCGGATTAGCATTCAACCCACAATCGGGCTAGTGCTAGGTTCGGGGTTGGGTGGTTTAGCGAATGCGATCGATCATGCGGTGAGTATCCCGTATGAGGACATTCCCGGATTTCCACAATCGACCGTACAAGGTCATCACGGGCGACTGGTGATCGGTGAATTAGAGGGCAAAACGGTTTTATGTCAACAAGGGCGCACCCATTTCTACGAAGGTTACAGCATGGCACAAGTAACTTTCGCGATTCGGGTGATGTACTTTTTGGGGATTGAAACCGTGATCTTGACGAATGCGGCCGGCGGAATTAACGCCGAATTTCGTGCGGGTGACATCATGTTGATCAATGATCATATCAATTTGATCGGAATGGTGGGGAATAATCCACTGATGGGATGGAATGATGACTCGATCGGGCCGCGTTTTCCTAGCATGACTCAAACTTATGATCGGCGCTTGCGTGATTTAACGCATCAAGTGGCGCAACACTATCAGATCCCCTTACAAGAAGGGGTGTACATGGG
The DNA here is from genome assembly GCA_025454525.1 of Anaerolineae bacterium. Classification (GTDB taxonomy): domain Bacteria; phylum Chloroflexota; class Anaerolineae; order Aggregatilineales; family Phototrophicaceae; genus JALOOG01. Next base: position 17,953 of record JALOOG010000010.1, read on the forward strand.
GTTATCCGGCCCTAGCTTTGAAACACCTGCGGAAGTCCGCATGATCCGGATGTTGGGGGGGGATGCGGTCGGTATGTCTACGGTCAATGAGGTGTTGGTGGCGCGTCATGCGGGGATGCGGGTATTGGCCTTTTCAAGTATCACCAACGTGGGTATTGACCAATTAGACACCGAAACTGAAACCAACCATGAAGAAGTTTTAGAGGTCGGACGGGTGATTGTGCCGCGCCTAACGATGTTGATTCGAGGTGTTTTACAGCGTCTATGATCACGGTGGTCTTTCTGATTGAGCAGTTAGCGATCGCATTGTATGTATTTATCTTGATCGGGATCGCGCTGTGCTTTCGGGAATGGATAAATGCGCGTTGGGATTTTCGCTCCACACAATTTGAATTAGAGCGGGACATCGCACGTTATCGGAGTGCGAACGCTTGGACAGTGATGATCTTGTTGATCGAAGCGTTTTTGATCGTGGTTGGCGTTCAGCTTGTGGTAGCGCCTACGGTGCGTGCTATGGAGAATATCCAAGTGGCTGAAGTGGCTGCGATCGAAGATATTGACTTTAATACCCCGACTCCTGCGCCGCGTAGTACCGTGGTATTTGATGTGGATGATGTGGTGTTTGAGGAAATTAATCCGGCCGAAGCAATCCGAGCGACTGCCACTGAACCTCCTACGCCAGTGGGTACGATCGTGCCTAACGCCCCTGAAGCGATCGGTTGTGATACCCCCAACGCCACCCTCCAGATCCCAACAAATGGGATGCGTGTGTTTCAGATCACGGAGATCCGTGGCACCGCGTTCACAGATAATTTTGCCTTCTATAAACTGGAATTACGCGGCGGGATCTACACCAACTATATTTCGTTGGATCGCGGTCTTAACCCGTTGACTGACTTAGGCAGCCTTGGGCAATTTAACCCGACTCCGTATGAACCTGGCTTGTATCAATTTCGGGTGGTGGTGTTTGATGTCACCGAAACATTGCGCGCTTCCTGCACGATCAACATCTACATTGAAGAACCTCAACCCACTCGCACGCCGCTACCCTTACCGACGGTTGGCGTAAACCCATGACCGCACCAACGCTTGGCCTGATTGGTGTGGGAAAAGTCGGGACAACTTTGGCGATTTGCTTGGCCGATTTTCCATTGACTCATGTTTATAATCGCACCCCGAACACGGCTGAAAAATTAGCGCGTGAACTGGGTGCGATCCGAGTCTCTAGCGCGTTAGAAGTGGTAGAACATTGTGACCTTACCTTGATGGCAGTTGCCGATGATGCCATTGGGGAGATCGTACAGTCCCTCCGAGAAGCTCAGCTAACTGGAAAAGCTGTCATCCACACGTCCGGCGCACATAGCTTAGGGGTGTTAGCGCCTTTAATGACGCAAGGCGCGATGATCGGGAGTTTACATCCGGTTTTGCCATTTGCATCGGTCGAAAATGCGCTCAAGTTGATCCGCTCTACCCAGATCACAATGGCTTTAGAAGCTTCTGATCGACAATTGCAAATTTGGTTAGATCGGATCGTATCGGCTTTGAATGCGCGTGCGATCGCACTGCCAAGTGGATCGAAGGCACTTTATCACGCGGCCTTGGTGATGGCCAGCAATTACACGGTGACGCTGTATGCTGTGGCCGAAAACTTGTTGATGGAATTAGGGGCATCGCGAGAAGTAGCAGATCAAGCGTTAAATACCCTGATGACGGCTACCGTAGACAACTTGAAAACCAAGGGAGTCCCACAAGCACTCACAGGGCCTTTGGTGCGGTCGGATGTTGAGACGATCCGCGCACATTTAGCCGCATTAGGATCCACGGATCTCGGTCAACTTTACCGTGATTTAGCGCGTCTGACTTACCCGCTGTTATTGGCGCGTGGCGTTTCGATAGATACACTAGACCTCATCATCAGAAATGAAAAGATATGAGAAGAAATGAAAAGATATGCGACTCACCATCCGAGACATCCAAAAATTAAAAGAGCAAGGTGAAGCGATCGTCGTGATCACCGCTTACGATGCGATGAGCGCCCGTTTAAGCGAGATCGCACAAATCCCGATGATCCTTGTCGGTGACTCGTTGGGGATGGTGGTGCAAGGGCATGACTCGACCATTCCCGTCACCCTTGATCAGATGATCTATCATGCGGAGATCGTGGTACGGGTGACACAAAAGCCGTTGATTATCGGCGATCTGCCATTTATGAGCTATAGCATCAGCCCCGAACAGGCGTTAAGCAATGCGGCCCGCATGATGCAAGAAAGTGGGGTGTCGTGTGTCAAAGTTGAAGGTGGGGAATTTATGGCCCCGACGATTCAGCGGATCGTACAAGCGGGGATTCCGGTGATGGCACATATTGGTTTGACTCCGCAAAGTGTTAATCAATTCGGCGGTTTTCGGGTGCAAGGGCGCGAGATCGAGTCCGCACGCAAGTTGCTACAAGATGCGATCGCGATCGAACAGGCGGGCGCGTTCGCGGTAGTCTTAGAGTTAGTCCCTGCCCCTCTCGCGCAAGTGATCACCGAACGATTGAATATCCCGACGATCGGGATCGGTGCGGGCGCGGGGTGTAGTGGTCAAGTGCAAGTATTCCATGATCTATTGACCTTAGCTGCGGATTTTTTGCCTAAACACACTAAACGATATGCGAATCTTAGCGACTCAATCGCCGATGCGCTCCAACATTATGTCCAAGAGGTCAAAGCGGGTGTTTTTCCGTCTGAAACCAATAGTTTTTCGATGAATCAAACGCTTGTTGATCAATTACGCCGCGAATTTTTACAGGATTAAGCCGATGCAAGTGATTGATACCCTCTCTGAATTACGTCTTGCGCGTAAAGGTTTGTCTGGGACGATTGGACTTGTCCCCACCATGGGGGCATTACACGCCGGACATTACGCCTTGATGGAACAAGCTCGCGGTGAAAATGATCAGGTGATCGCGACGATTTTCATCAACCCGCTGCAATTTGCACCGACCGAAGACCTAAGCACCTATCCACGGGATCTGCCGAATGACCTAAAATTGTTGGAATCCGCCGGAGTCGATCTGGTGTTTACACCGACTCCGGCGATCATGTATCCGGCGGACTTTCAAACGGCGGTTGAAGTGAGTCGAATTGCACAAGGTCTTGAAGGTGGTCAACGCCCTGGACATTTTCGCGGTGTGACAACGGTCGTAAGTAAGCTATTTAATCTGACACAACCCGATCGGGCTTATTTTGGTCAAAAAGACGCGCAACAAGTGGCTGTGATCCGACGTATGGTTTATGATCTCAATTTTCCGTTAGAGGTGGTGGTCTGCCCTACCGTGCGTGCTGAGGATGGGTTAGCCTTAAGTTCACGCAATGCGTATCTCACCTCCGAACAACGTCAGGCTGCGCCAGTATTATATCGTGCGATGCGATCGGCGGGTGATGCTTATGATCAAGGGGAGCGTGATCCGAACCGCTTGCGCGCTATCTTAGAGGCGATCGTGGAAGCTGAACCGTTGGCAGACTTGGAATATGCGTCTATCACAAATGCACAAACATTGGCAGAACTCCAGCAACCGACGGATCAAGCTATGTTATTATCAATGGCAGTGCGTATTGGTCGCGCCCGTCTTATTGATAATTTGTTGTTACCGTTGTCGCTCAATGACCGATCCGGATTATCGATTGCATTAGCCAATCCCGAATATCAATAGAAAGGTTATTTATGTTTGATCACCCTTTACCAAAAACCGCTTTTGAGGCGCTTGATTGGTCTGTAGAACACTATCAACCCTACTTAGATCAACTGGTACAGTATACGCTCACCTCCGATAACTTGACCCCGTGGTTAGAGCAATGGTCACAGGTCAATAAGTTTATCTATGAGGTCTATCAACGGATTTATGTCGCAACCACCGTAGATACCACCGATGAAATCGCGCTCAAACGCTTTGAAACTTTTATGAGCGCGGTCTTTCCGGTGGTTCAAGTGGCGCTTGATCAACTCAATCGGAAGTTGTTAACCGTAGCCGATCATTTGCCGGAGGGTTTCGATGTACCGTTGCGTTATGTTCGCACCCAAGTTCAACTCTTTCGGGAAGAAAACTTGCCATTATTCACCGAACAGAGCAAGTTAGACACCGAATACGATCAAATCATCGGCGCGCAAACGATCGAATGGGAAGGGCAAGAGTTGACCCTACCCCAACTCGACCCGATCCTACAGGAAACGGATCGCGCTAAGCGTGAACAGGTGTGGCGTTTAAGTATGGAGCGCCGTCTACAAGACCGTGAAACGCTGAATCAGCTCTGGGTGAACTACATGAAGTTACGCGGTCAAATTGCTAAAAACGCGGGCTTTTCGGATTATCTCTCGTACCGTTGGCAAGACTTAGGGCGGTTTGATTACACTCCAGCTGATAGCGTTGCCTTCCAAAACGCGATCGAACAAGTGGTTGTGCCGGTTGCTCAACGGCTGTATCAACGTCGTCAAGCCCAATTAGGCGTGGAGTCATTGCGTCCATGGGATACGTTGGTAGATACGTTAGGGCGCGCTCCATTACGCCCTTATCAGTCGGATCAAGAGTTAGAGAGCAGAATGGAACGGATCTTTGACTGTGTAGATCCGATATTTGGTCGCTATTTTCAGACCATGCGAGATGAAAAATTGCTAGATTTGCCGAATCGTAAGGGTAAAGCACCCGGCGGTTACTGCACTACATTTAGCATGGTGGAACGGCCGTACATTTTCATGAACGCCGTTGGGATGCACGATGATGTACAAACCTTACTTCATGAAGGTGGACATGCCTTTCATGCGTTTGAGTCGTTTAAGTTACCCTATAACCAACAACAAAACCCACCGATGGAATTTGCCGAAGTCGCATCCATGGCGATGGAATTACTCGGCGCGCCTTATCTCACCCAAGATCAAGGCGGTTATTACAGCGAAAGCGAGTCGGCCCGCGCTCGTATCGAACATCTTGAGGGTTTGATCACTTTTTGGGGGTATATGGCGGTGGTGGATGCGTTCCAACATTGGGTCTATACCCACCATGAACAAGCAAGTATCCCTGCCAATTGTGATCAAAAATGGTCGGAACTATGGGATCGGTTTATGATCGGGATCGATTACAACGGTTTGGAAGCGATCAAAGAGACCGGTTGGCAACGCAAGGTACATATCTATCAATTGCCTTTCTACTATGTTGAATATGGCCTCGCACAATTGGGGGCGGTGCAAGTATGGGCTAATTCGCTGCGAGATCAAGCAAAAGCGACGGCAGATTATCGCTACGCGCTCTCATTAGGTGGCACTAAAACGCTACCCGAATTGTTTAGCGCGGCCGGCGCAAAATTTGCCTTTGACCCCGAAACACTACAAACCGCGGTAGAGCTGATCGAAACGACGATCACTCAACTTGAGCGCGCCTAAACTGCTTGGGGGGATTAACGTCCCTCCAAGCGTTCAATTTCCTCGCTCGCATGAATTTAAAATGAATCTCTCGTTACAATCACCGCTCACAGTGGTAAGATAAGATTTGAGTCAAAAAGTACAAACAGGTCAATTCATGTCGGTTAGACGTTCCCTACTCTTGTTAGCTCTTTTGATGTTCGCGTTGCCGATTCTGGCTTTTTCGGTCAACCAACGAATCGCCCTAGAACAAACCGCCCCGACTTTGGATCTTAGCACCCTACAAACACAAGTGATCGGGCGTGGACGGGTGGAGTCGGTGGTATCTGCGATCGGCGCAATTGAAGCCGAACAAACCGTTAGCTTAAGTTTTCTAGTTCCTGGACGAGTTGCAGAAGTTTTCGTCAAACAAGGCGATTATATCTTTGCTGGTGAGCCGTTGATCCGTTTAGATAATGCGGCGGAGCAGTTAGCCTATCAACAAGCGCAATTAGGGGTGGATAGCGCACAACTCAATTTTAATGACATCACCAGTCCGGTAAGTGAAGAAGATTTACGGATCGCTCAGGCCAATGTGGATAGCGCTTGGGGACAATATTTAAGCATCAGCAACGCTGTCACAGATGAAGATATTCGGGCGGCGGAATTGCGTTATCAGCAAGCCTTTAGCGCTTATGAGGCGCTTCGTGAAGCGCGAGATCAAGCTCCGGGGGGTTTTGGTAGCCCAACCTATAACACGCTTGATGCACAGACCGGGGCGGCCTCGTTTAATGCGGAAATTGCGCGTTTGCAATTGGAGTCGTTGCGTACCGGTAATGCCCCTCAAGCCAATGCCGCTTATGCCCGCGTGATTCAAGCTCAACGCGAATTTGAACGGGTACAAGCTGGGCCAACGCAATTTCAAATTGACGCGGCTGCATTAGGAGTCCGTCGGGCTGATGGGACGTTACGTCGGGCCGAAACCGCGCTCAATCGTACTACGCTCACCGCGCCATTTGATGGGATCGTGACCGCTGTGAATGTCGAAGTCGGTGCGCTTTTGATCCCCGGTTTCGCCGTGATCGAAATGAGTGATATTTCACCGTTACGTTTAACGGTACAAGTGGATGAAGTCGATATTCGGCTTGTCAACCGACAACAACCGGCCCGTGTGGAATTAGACGCATTGCCCGATGTGGAGATCCCGGCTTTGGTACAGGGGATCGCCTTGGTCGGTACGACCACCAACGGCATTGTAAGTTACGGCGTTGATCTCACGCTGAATGCGGGGGATTCGCGTGTCCGCGTTGGCATGACTGCCGAAGCAAACATCATCATTGAAGAACGGCTAGATGTGTTGGTGATCCCGAATTTTTACGTGCGGTTGGATCGCGAACAAGATAAGGCCTTTGTGGAAGTCTTGCGCGCTGATCAAACGATCGAAGAAATTGAGATCACACTAGGGTTACAAGGACTCGAAGTGAGTGAGGTGATCGCAGGCTTGGCCGAAGGTGACATCGTGGTACTTGATCCTAACAGTGATCGCTTTCCATTCTTAGAGGGATAACATCATGAGACGACTTTTACGTAACGCGGTGATCGTCCTCGTTCTATCAACCGTGGTGATCATCGGGATCCAATGGAACAATTATAACAACGCAGTGACCGCCGCCACTGAGCAAGCCAGTATCACCCTTGACGAGACAGTGGTTGAAACGGGGGATCTAACGGTGACGGTCAGTGGGACAGGGGCGATCACCCCAGAGCGTCAAACCGCATTGACCTTTGAACTCTCTGCGCCTGTGGTTGAAATTCTTGCACCAGAAGGGACACAGGTGAATGCAGGTGATCCGATTGCCCGCGTTGATGCGGCGGATTTTGATGCAAATGTTGGGGACGCACAATTGGCCTTAGAGATTGAACAACTGTCGTTTAATGCGTTGACCGCCCCACCCCGTGAGGTCGATTTGGCTGCTGCTGAAGCTGCTTTGACCGCGGCGATTGCGGGTTATAACGCGGCGGTTGCTACTGGGCCCGACTCTCAACAAGTCGAGATCGCCCGCTTACAAACGGAATTAGCCCGTAATCAATTGTGGCAAACACAGCTTCAAGCGGACGGTGCTGTGAATCTGGACTTGTTTCAATTTCCGCCCGACACTCCCCCCGAAGTTGAACAGTTTATCCGAGACACGATCAACGGCTTTAATGCCCAAAATCGCATACAATTTTCGACCGCCTTAGAACAATCCGAATTTGGGATCGATATTGCGGATGCGAATTTTGCGGCCGTACAGTTGCGTGGGCCGGATTTAGGCGCAGTCAATTCAGCCAATGCCGCGATCGTGCAAGCACAAATTGCCCGCGATCGCTTGGTGAATGGCCCGAATGAATTTGAACTTGCCCAAGCGCAAATTGAGCTAGAAAATGCCGAAATTGCGTTAGAACAAGCGCAAAATGCCGCTGATCGGACACTGTTAACCGCACCGTTTAGCGGTGTGATCGCCCAAAATAACCTAATTGTGGGTCAATTGCCTCCCACAGACTCGATCTCGGTGTTGCTGATCGATACCAGCGGTTATTACATTGATGTGCCGATTGATGAAACCGATGTGGTGAACGTGCAGGTGGGTCAATCGGTGACGTTGGTATTAGACGCGCTGCCAGAGGCTAATATCAGCGGACAAGTCACCCAGATCGCGGTTACGCCGACTCGTGTTGGTCAATTGGTCACCTATTTGGTGCGCGTGGCGTTAGATCCGACATCGGAAGCGATTCGGATCGGCATGACGGCCACGGCACGGATCGCGACGCAAGAGGTCAAAGACACCTTGTTGATCCGTAACAGTTTCATCCGCATTGATCGCACGACACAACAAGCGTTTGTCACGATCGCGTTAGAGGATGGGACTTATCAGGAGATCCCGATCGTGTTGGGGGCGCGTAATGACACCTTTAGTCAAGTGGTATCGGGCGTGACGGAGGGTCAACGCATCGTCTTGTTACCGCGGAATGCGGTGATCCCCGGACAATAAGGATAATACGATGTTAAAATGGTTTAAACGGAATGGACAAGCCCCCGCTAATCAAGATAACACCGGCCGGCGGGTGGTGATCGACATTCAAGAGATCACCAAGATGTATCTGATGGGTGATATTGAGGTTCACGCTTTACGTGGCGTGGATCTCAAAATTTATGAAGGGGAATTTTTGTCGATCATGGGGCCATCTGGGAGCGGTAAAAGCACCCTGATGAACATTTTAGGCGCGCTAGATCAACCCACATCCGGATCGTATTTCTTGGATGGCGTGGATGTTAGTAAACTGCCTGAAAAGGAACTTGCCCGGATTCGCAATAAAAAGATCGGCTTTGTGTTCCAAAACTTCAACTTGTTAAAACGCACCACGGCTCTACGTCAAGTTGAATTGCCGTTGATCTACGGAGGCACATCGAATCGGGTGAAACGCGCCCGTGCTGCGCTGGAGTCCGTGGGATTAGGCAAGCGTTTAGATCACCTTCCAAGTGAGCTTTCAGGCGGTCAACAGCAACGGGTGGCGATCGCCCGTGCGTTGGTGAATGAACCCGCAATGATCCTAGCAGATGAACCCACCGGAAATTTAGATTCGCGTAGTGGCACGGAAGTGATGCAAATCTTTCAGACGTTAAACCGTGAACAGAACATCACAACGGTGTTTGTCACGCATGATCCATGGATCGCACGTCATACCAACCGGGTGATCATGTTGCGCGATGGAAAAGTGGTCGCAGATCGCAAAGTCATGAACCCGTTAGTGGCGGGTGAGGTCGAACGCCCTTCCGAAGCCGAAGAATTGGAAAGTGTGTTCCAAGAGGCTTACTACGGCGGCGACGAAGAAGAATACAATTAGGATCGTGTCATCATGGAACATCAGCCCGCTTTAGCTTGGCAACCGATTCAAGATCTCCCAGAAAATTGGCGTGCCTTAGCGAATACAGAACTTCCCTCACTGGTGAAAGTATGGCAAGAACAAGCGCAACAACTGCGCGAGTCCAGTAGTTATCAGGTGTTTTTAGAGCGGATGAGGCGCAAGATCGCGATCGAAACGGGGATCATTGAGCGTCTGTATAGGATTGATTATGGGATCACCTTGTTACTGATTCAAGAGGGATTCGATGTTGCGCTGATCCCTCATGGTGCAACCGATAAACCCGCGAGTGAGGTGGTTGCTATTTTACAAGACCATGAACAGGCCTTGGATAGCCTATTTGATTTTGTCAAACAACAACGCGATTTGTCGACTTCTTACATCAAAGAACTGCATCAACTGTTTACGCGCCATCAAATGACTACTGATGCGTTGGAAAAAGGAGTTTGGAAAACACATCCCAACAATCCATTACGTCCAGACGGTGAGGTACATGAGTATTGTCCACCGATTCACGTTGCTTCGGAAATGGATAACCTGATCCGTTGGCATCAACAGCACGTTGAGCAGAATATCCCACCGGAAATTGAGGCAGCTTGGTTACATCATCGTTTTACCCAAATTCACCCCTTTCAAGCTGGAAATGGACGGGTCGCACGGTGTTTAGCGAGTCTGGTCTTTATCCGTGCCGGTTGGTTTCCGTTGGTGATCGTGAGTCGCGAAAACGTCGAATCGTATAACAAGGATCGGACGGAATACATCCATGCTTTAGAACAAGCGGATCATGGTGATCTCAAACCGTTGATCGATTTATTCGCTAAGCGTCAACGTGAGGGGTTTGTACGCGCATTGGGTTTATCAGAACAAGTCCGCGAAGAAACCACCTTTCAAGCCATTGCATTGGCCGCTGCCAATAAAGTGAAACAAAGACAAACCGAAACATTATTACAAGGGCGTAACACTGTTGAAGCTTACGCGAACACGTTGTATGAAATTACCCAGACTCGCCTTAATCAGTTAATCGACACCCTCAACGCCTCTTTGAGTGAGATTGCACATCAAGTTTACTTTAGGGGGGGTGCTCATGATCAATCAGAACGTCGCACTTATCATCGTTATCAAGTGGTGGAAACGGCCAAGTCCTTAGATTACTATGCCAATTTCCGCGATTATCATAGTTGGTATGTCCTCACGATTAAAATTGGCGATGCTCATCTGGAGATCTTGATCTCATTTCATGCGCTGGGATATGAATATCGCGGGTTGCTGGCGTGTTGCATGTGTGCTTATTGGAAAGACCCTTCTGAAGACGACACGGGTAAGATCATCCGCGATCTACAACCGCTCACCGAGTCACCGTTACAATTTTCGTATGCCGACTCGATGGAACACCTCAAGCCGCGCTTTGACGATTGGTTGGATAGTGGCTTACGCGCCGGCCTGCTCTATTGGCAAAAAGGGCTATAACCCCCTATGAACATTTTAGAAAGCCTACGCATCGCGATCACCGCCCTAACCACCAACGGACTCCGCTCCTTCTTGACGATCCTCGGCATGACGATCGGAGTCGGCGCGGTGATTGGATTGGTAAGTTTGGGGCGTGGTGTCGAAGTCTTTGTGGCCCAAGAATTCGGCGGATTGGGGTCAAATTTGCTGCAAGTGACCACCGTCCGCCCGTCTAGCCCAACTCGCACGCGGATTGAACCCCTGACGACGCTAGAAGCGCGGGATCTGGCTAATCCCGCGATTGCACCAAGTGTCCGTCAAATTGCATCCGAATATCGGTTGTTAGGGTTGGTGGATGGCCCGGATGGTACAAGTAACTTGACGATTCGAGGTGTCACCGCCAATTTTACCGATGTTTTAGACTGGGAGTTGCGTGAAGGCGCGTTTATCTCATCAGCAGACGTTGAAGATACAGCACGAGTCGCTCTCTTAGGGGTGGATGCCGTAGAGCGCTTATTCGGCGATAAGGACTTTAACCCGATTGGGGCAACGATCCGGATTAACGATCGCACATTCACCGTGATCGGAGTCATGGCAGAATTAGACGCGGCGTTCACGGGAGATGATGAATCGGTGTTGATCCCGCTCACCACGGCGCAAACCCGCTTAAGTGATGCTCGCACCCGTGACGGGGGTTATCGGTTGACGATCCTGCACGTTCAAGTCGTGTCGGAGGAACTGCTCGAAACAGCCACACAAGAGATCGAAGCTTATCTCAAGCAAGCCCATAATATCATCTTTGAAGGTGAACAAGATTTTCGTGTGGCGAATCAAGCGCAATTGCTCAATTTTTTCCGCACGTTAACCGGTATTCTCACCATTTTTTTGAGTTTGATCGCGGGGATCTCGTTGTTAGTAGCGGGGATCGGGGTGATGAACATCATGTTGGTCACGGTCACTGAACGCACGCGAGAGATCGGTTTACGGAAAGCGGTCGGTGCGAGGGGCGCGGACATCATGACACAATTTTTAATGGAAAGCTTGATCTTAGCGATCATCGGCGGTATTTGCGGGATCGGCTTAGGTTGGATCGGTATTCAGGTCGGCGGCACGATTGTGACGGATGTGCAGTTGACGATCACATTAGACGCGGTGATCTTAGCGACATTTGTTAGTACCTTTGTGGGTGTGGTATTTGGTCTATATCCGGCTAGTCGGGCGGCGAAGATGCGTCCGATCGATGCATTGAGGTTTGAATAAATGTCGATTTTATTTGACAACATTCGCACCGCCCTGATCGGTTTACGAAGCAATAAACTACGTGCATTTCTCACGATGTTGGGGATCACGATCGGAGTTGCTGCCGTGATCGCCTTGGTATCGATCGGGCAGGCGATTGAAGAATACGTCACCGAAGAATTTGAGGGGATCGGGTCAAATCTCTTATTTGTATTCGGGTTCAATGAAGAAGGTGATTTTGAGCCACTAACTCAAAGTGATGTGCGTGCTATTTCGGATTTTTTTCGTGTGCCGGATGCGTTGCGCGTGATGCCACAACGGGGGGCGACTCGCCCGGTGGTGAGCGAAGGTCGTGAGATCAGCATCTCGGTTCAAGGGGTGATGCCGAATTACAGTGCGATCTACAGTCGTGATGTGGTCGCTGGGCGTTTTTTTGATCAAAATGATGTGGATACTGCTGCCCGTGTGGTGATCTTGGGTCAGACCACCGTAGAACAACTTTTCCCCGATACTTTTCCTGTCGGTCAAACGGTTCGTATTGCTGGGGTGCGATTCAGCGTGATCGGAGTCTTAGATAAAGGCAGCGGATTTGGCCCACCCGGTAGTCAAGACAATGTGATCCTTGCGCCGATCACCACGGTTCAGACTCGTCTGGTCGGGGATCGTGTTCTCACGGGTGAGCGCCCGGTGGATTTTATGGTGATCCAAGCGCGGGATAGTGATCGGGTGAACGATGTCGCACAACAAATTCGCCTCACCTTGCGCGAAGAACGGGGCATTAGCTTTCGCGATGAGGATAATTTTCAGGTGATCGCGTCTACGGAGGTATTAGAAACATTTCAACGAATCACAGCGTTGATCACCTTATTTTTAGGCGTGTTAGCCGGGATCTCGTTATTGGTGGGTGGAATTGGGATCATGAACATCATGTTGGTCACAGTGACAGAACGCACCCGCGAAATTGGATTGCGAAAAGCAGTGGGCGCACAAAATGTCGATATTCTGATACAATTTCTTACAGAAGCTACGGTTTTAGCCTTAGTCGGTGGTGCGATCGGGATCATGGTTGCGGCCGGTTTTTCAGCGTTGATCAGCGCGTTGGTTGCGGAATTGGCCGTGAGTGTTCAAATATCTAGTATCTTACTGGCTACCGCGATCTCGGTGGCGATTGGGATCTTTTTTGGGAGTTATCCCGCTAGTCGGGCAGCTAATTTAAATCCAATTGACGCTCTACGTTACGAATAAGATTGTTCTAAACATTCAAAAGTGATAGAATATGTTAAACCACACCGATGAAGCTATTCCGCGTTCCCGTGTTTTTGTGTTAATTGACGGCGTGTTTGTCGTGAAATGGGATGAGCATCAAGTACAAGAGCTGTTGACTGGGCATTACCGCAACTTTGAGCGGCGCGATTTTGGCGCGGCGATCACCGACTTTGAGCTAAACCAACTCAAACAGGCGGGTATTGTCAAAGATTTTGACCGCGAACAGGTTTGGTTATCGTCCTCCCCTGAACGCAGCAAGTATTATCAGCTAAATGCCCAACGCCGTCGCATCCGTTCTTACTATTTACACACCACCCTACCCGCTACCCAGATGGCGGCGATAGATGCCTGTTTATCACAATTAGGCGTTGATGATGAGGTAGAAGCGCGCATCCGTGATGACTATGTGGTGATCTGGGGGACAAACGGACGCGCATTTGCGGACTTTGAAGAGGCCGAAGAAGTACGACAATTTTTAGCTTCGGAAGTGCCAAGCCTATTTCAACCAACTGTGATCGCATTTATTGAAACGACGAAACGAGATGGATAGTATGTCAGATGAACATGAGAATTTAAGTGTTAAAATTACCAATAAAGACTTGATCACTGTTCACACCACCATGTTAGATGGGTTGAGTCAGTTATCTGATTATTTTGGCTTTAGTAAGGTGATGGGACAGCTTTACGGTGCGCTCCTGATGAGTGGTGAACCGCTTTCGTTAGATGATCTAATGGATACGCTTAATATTTCTAAGGCCAGTGTCAGCATGAATATTCGCACCTTGGAACACATGGGCATGGTGCGTCAAGTGTGGGTGCGTGGCAAAGGCGGCCGTCGCAAATACTATGAGGCAGAAACCGATTTTCTCCAGATTATGGCCAATATCCTCAACGGACGCGAAATGCGGGATGTGGATCGTGCGCTCCATGTGATGCAAGACAACATCACCCGACTCAATAAGTCGTTAGAGAACATGACTCCAGAAGAACGCGAGATCGCTGAAGTTTATGTACAACGCATCCAACAATTACAACGGATGTTTCGATTTGCCCAGATCGTGATCACCTCGATCTTAGCGCGAGTGGGTGAACTGAACCTCGACTCGATTTCAGAAGTTGAAATTCATTGAGTTAAGCGCGTTCAACCCAAATACAAAGCGCGACCTTGTAACCAAGAATTTGAGCTTGATCGTTGACTTGTACGGTTAACGGTCCCTCAAAAGGTTCGCGCTCTGTTACCTCAATTTCGGTGTTTAACCGAAACTCTCGATCTAGCATGTATTGCAACATCTCGCTGTCTTTGGCCTCTAATTGGGCGATGGTGGCCGACGTATAGAGCGGCAATTGCGTTAACGGGATTAAATCGCGTTTGACAACCGTGCCTTCATCGGTCGGAATGGGATCGCCGTGGGGATCAACGATCGGATCGCCTAATTTGCGGGCAATCGCTTGAACAAAACGATCTGAAACCGCATGTTCTAAGCGCTCCGCCTCATCATGCACTTCTTGTAACTCATAACCGAGTTCATTGACGAGGTAGAGTTCAATCAAGCGATGTCGCCGAATGACCCGTAGGGCTAAAATTTCGCCTTGTGGGGTCAATAAGACACCGTGATATTTTTCATAGTCGATCAGGCCCGCCTCGACCATTCGGCGGGCCATATCGGTAATTGAAGGGGCTTTGACCCCTAATTGATCCGCCAACGCATTGGTTGGCACACGTTCCATCTTTTGTTGAAGCACATAAACCGCTTTTAGGAAGTTTTCGACTGCTTCCGTTTGGTTAATCACGCTACTATTCCTCTAAGGCGTTTGATCTAATCCAAAACTATCGCGCATAAAAATTGCTTGGCTACTGTAGATCTCTTGGCTTTCTCGCACTCCCAAGGGACGATATACACCATCGGCATGAAGTTCCCACGTATTGATCGCGCTGCCTAAATCGGTCGCTAACACCCGTAACAACCTGCGTTGATGACGGGGATCGATCACAGGTGCGACCGTTTCAACGCGATTATACAGATTTCGGCGCATGAGATCGGCACTACCGATATACACCCGTTGATCTTCCGGCGCATTATGGAAATAGTAAATCCGCCCATGTTCCAAGAAACGCCCTACAATGCTGATCACCCGAATATTCTCGCTTAACCCCGGCACGCCGGGTCGCAAACAACACAAGCCACGCACGATCAAGTTGATTTTGACTCCGGCCTGGGAGGCCTGATACAACTTTTGGATAGCAAGGTCTTCTTCTAATTGGTTCATCTTAAAGATGAGGTGTGCGGATTTACCGGCCTGTGCGGCACGAATTTCATGATCAATGAGATCCACAAAGGTTGGTAACAAATAATCGGGGGCTACCAACAATTGTTTATAGGTGGTTTTTGGTGCGTATCCGGTGAGTCGATTAAACAAGCGGGTTGCATCATCGCCAATTTGAGGATGTGTGGTCAATAAGCCGTAATCCGTATACATGCGGGAGGTGCTGGCATTGTAGTTTCCGGTACCAACATGCACGTAACGTCGCAATCCATCGCCTTCTTTGCGAACAACTAACGCGATTTTAGAATGTGTTTTAACGGATAACTTTTCAACGCCATAAGTGACGTGAACCCCTTTATGTTCCATCGCCCGCGCCCATTCGAGGTTATTTTCCTCATCAAAGCGCGCTTTCAATTCAACCAAGACGGTTACTTGTTTATCGTTATCCCGTGCGTCCATCAATGCCTGTACGATCGGCGAGTTACTCCCTACGCGGTAGAGGGTCACTTTGATCGCCAATACATCGGGATCGCGGGCGGCAGCGCGGAAAAATTCTTCGACTAATCCAAATGAGTCATAGGGATGATGCACCAGAATATCGCCTTGTCGGATTGCGGCGAAAATATCTACATTCGGCCATAAGCCTTCGGGAATTTTAGGGATATGCGGTGGATACTTTAAATCTGGTCGGTCAAGTGCCAGCAATTCAAACAGGCTGGATGACCCTAATGCTCCACCAATGCGGTAGACATCCCGATCGGG
The DNA here is from genome assembly GCA_025454525.1 of Anaerolineae bacterium. Taxonomy (GTDB): domain Bacteria; phylum Chloroflexota; class Anaerolineae; order Aggregatilineales; family Phototrophicaceae; genus JALOOG01. The sequence continues at coordinate 34,207 of JALOOG010000010.1, forward strand.
ATCTACTTCTAGCTCTTCGATCAGGCGATCTAACATCTTTTGGCTGATCGTTTCTGGCACGCTTAAGCGCACAATTGACCCAAAGCGCCGCTCCTTAACACTGGCTTCGATCACAGCGCTAATGTCATAGAGATCGCTTTCGCGTTCGTTTTCGTAGTCAATATCAGCGTTACGGGTGACACGGAACGGATGTTGTTCAACCACACGCATTCCTGGAAACAACATATCAAGATTATCGGCGATCACATCGTCAACCCATGTGTAAATCACCTTATCGCCGATCTCAAAATTGCCATACTTGCGGGTGATCTTGCCAACGTCAATTAAACGAGGTAACGCTTCAGGGACTTTGATCCGCACAAATTCGTAGCTTCCTGCTTCATCACCAGAGACGTGTTGTAAAAACACGCCTAAGTTCAAACTCAAATTAGAGATAAACGGGAAAGGCCGGGCATGATCCGCAGCCAGAGGGGTTAAAACGGGAAATACCTCTTCATAAAAATATAACCGTAATGACTCGCGATACTCCGATGATAGATCCTTCACGCTGGTAATAAAAACATTGTGTGTTTCAAGTTCATTGAATAAAGTCCGCATGGTCATACGTTGATCATTCATCAAGTGCAAGACTCGTTGACGGACTTCTGCTAACAGCTGAGTGGGGGTATAACCATCTGGGCGAGTGCGATTGATGCCAGCATGATACTTTTGCAAATAAGATGACATACGTACCATAAAAAATTCATCTAAGTTATTGCCGACGATTGCCAAAAATTTGATCCGTTCTAACAAAGGAATCGCGGAATCATTAGCAAGTGCTAACACCCGACGATTAAACTCAATAGCGCTCAATTCACGATTGATATAATTTTCTGGAGTTAATTCTGGTAAATGGCTCATGGAAAAACACGTTTCTTTGGCTGATAAAGCTATCCAATACATCACGTTCACTATACCACAAACAAACCTTTATAAAAAATGCTGGCGTGCTTGGTATGGGCTGATCCGTCTTCATGGGTGGGGTAATTTTCTGAGGTTACTTGAGGAGGGGTTTGATCCGTATCTAAACTTGCTTGGGTCATCTAAAACTTTCGTAAGAAAAACCTATCTTTTGCGTCAAAGTATGGTATGATGAACGCAGTTAGCGAATTTTGTGATGTTCTAACCTCGTTTTAGACGAGGATTTTCTGTGTTACCTGCTGTACGTTGCTGAAAAGCATACTGGGTGCGGTTGGAGCGGGTGTACACAGAATCTACCGAGCGTTCTAATCGCCACAAGTATCTATCCAGCACGTATAGAGGGTGACAATGGAAACCAATTTTAATCAACTTGGTTTGCAGCAAGATCTGCTGCAAGCAATTATCGAGTGTGGCTATGAGACTCCCACACCGATTCAAAACAACGCGATCCCCGCATTACTCGGTGGGCGTGATGTCCTCGGTCAAGCACAAACGGGTACAGGTAAAACCGCCGCTTTTGCGCTCCCGATGTTACAAGTGATCGACACAGAGCAATCGCACATCCAAGCGTTGATCTTAACTCCCACCCGTGAACTCGCTTCACAAGTGGCCAACAACATCCACCTTTACGGTAAATACCGTCAAGCGCGTGTTTTGCCTGTGATCGGCGGCACCTCTTACGATCGCCAATTGCGTCGCTTGGAAAAAGGCGCGCATATTGTGGTCGGAACCCCGGGCCGTACTTTGGATTTGATCAACCGGGGCGCAATGGATTTTAGCCGCGTGAAATATGTGGTTTTGGATGAAGCAGATGAAATGCTCAAAATGGGCTTCATTGAAGATGTAGAGACCATTTTACAGACCATCCCACGCGATCAACGTCAAACCGCGTTGTTTTCGGCAACTTTGCCGGATGAGATCCAAAAGATCGCACGTAATTACATGCGTGATCCACAACTGATCAAGATGGCCAAAGAAAAATTGACCGTTGAAGCGATTGAACAACGTTACTATCTTGTCCATCCGGACTCAAAACTGCCTGCCCTTTCGCGGTTGTTAGAGACTGAAGAAATTCACAGCGCTTTGATCTTCACCCGTACTCGTGCTGGATCGATGGAGTTGGCCGAAGCACTTTTAGAGCGCGGTTACACAGCGGATGCGTTGCATGGAGAACTTAATCAACCTGCTCGTGAGTCTGTTTTGCGCCGCTTCCGCAATGGGCAATTACCGGTCTTAGTGGCAACCGATGTGGTAGCGCGTGGTGTAGATATTACAGGGGTCTCGCATGTGTTTAACTACGATATGCCGTATGACCCGGAAGATTATGTACATCGCATCGGGCGGACAGGTCGTGCGGGTCGGACGGGGATCGCGATTATGATGGTGACACCGCGTGAGCGTCGTTATCTGAATGCGCTAGAGGATTACACCAAACAAAAGATCGTGCGTCATGAACTGCCAAAACTAGAGACGGTGCGTCAACATCGTGATCGGCGCTTTTTATCGCAACTCACCAACGTGATCGATAACGACTCGTTGGAACGAGAGCAAGCGATGTTGGAAGAATTGTTAACGCATGGTTATGATATTGAGCAGATCGCAACAGCGACCCTCCGTCTCTTGCGCGCTGATGAATTGAATCGCCCGATCGATCATGTTAAATCGGTTTCCGATGAGCCAGTCAAACGTAGCAGTGACGGCCGTCGGCGCGGTGAACAAGGCGATCGCGGGGATCGTGGCGGTAAACGTGAAGGGCGCGGTGATGTTAAATCACGTCGTCCGGAGATCATGACGGGACGCGAGGCGGGTATGGTGCGGTTGATCTTGAATCAAGGTCACAATCATGGGATTCGGCCGCGGGATATTGTCGGCGCGATCGCGGGTGAAGTTGGGATCTCTGGTAAAGACATCGGGGCGATCGACATCCAAAACGATCAAACTTTTGTTGATGTGAAAGCCTCTCAAGCGGATCGGATCTTGCGTGAGATGGGTCAATGGCGTTTACGTGGTAAACCGATCAAACTCACCCGCGCTGATCAATCCATGCGGGGCAAATAACGGCAAGTAACACGGATTACAAGGGACTCGGAGATGACCGAGTTCCTTTTTTAATTGATTGCAAGCGTGTTTGGCCGTAGTCACATAATGCCAACAAGGGACATATTTCGCATCGCGGATCGCTCCAAGTACAGATCTGTTGACCATGCCGTAACATATCCACATGAAAGTTATACAATACATAAGGATCGGGTGGTAACAATTGGAGCAAGATCGTATGGGCGGTTTCCGCACTCGTTTTGATAGGAAATAAGCCGATCCGGCCGCTGACCCGATGTACATGCGTATCCACCGGAATCACCGGTTTGGCAAAACAAAATAACAAGACCAAAGTAGCGGTTTTGACTCCGACTCCCGGCAAACTGGTTAACCAAGTTAAGCCCTGCTCTACTGGAAGATCACGCAAAAAATCAATGTTTGCTTCGCCCCGCTCATCAATGATCCGTTTTAAAGTCGCTTTGATATTCGGTGCTTTTGCTTCTGGAAATGTGGAAGGCTTGATCAATTGCGTCAATTCGTCTACAGATGCGTCACGGATCGCTTCCCATGAGCCATACTTTGCCCACATTTGATTAAACGCGGCCTTTTCGTTAGCGGCAGTGGTGCGATGACTTAACATCGTCATGATCAATTCTACCATGGGCGATCGGCGCGGAGTTATAGGTCGTTCCCCATAGGTTTTGATTAAGATCGCATAGACGGCTAAGGCGCGATCTCGTTGCAAGGGATCAACTTCAAGTTTTTTTCTCATGATAAGCCCTGTCACCACCTTCATTAAACTTATTCTAAAGACCTTGATAGCAAGTTACGGATAGAATTTCATTAAAAGTTTTGAAGGATGTGTAACATCAGGAAAGTTTCTCCTGTCCAACCCCACCCTAGCCCTCACCTATGTATGGGGAGGGAACTGGCCCGTCTCTAGATGGTGGGGTACTTTTCTGAGATTACTTATGTCCAATTTTTGCTTGTGTTTCTGGGCAATCGTGGTTATCATGCAAGTTCCAATTGAGACTAAATCTCAATAAAGAATCAAAGGACATAAATCAAATGAGGCTAGATGCGATCATTGTTGGGGGCGGTGTGGCTGGGTTAACCGCGGCGCTGTATCTAGGTCGTTTTTGCCGTGATGTTATGCTTTTTGACACGGGTAAACAAGCCAATCGGGTTTCTCATGCAGCTCATGGTTTTTTGACTCGTGACGGCACTTCACCCGCAGAATTGATCAACATCGGACGTGAGCAGTTAGCACGTTACGAGACCGTGCGTATTCAATCCGATGAAATCATAGCCATAACCCCGTCTGAAAATGGTTTTATCGTCACCGTAGACCAAATGACCTCGTTTGCAACGCGCAAGGTACTGTTAGCCACAGGATTGAAAGATGGCTTACCGCCAATCTCTGGGATCGAATTATTTTGGGGAAAAAGTGTATTTCATTGCCCTTATTGTGATGGTTGGGAGCGACGTAATCAACCGTTAGCCATTATCAATGATGGTGCGCCTGCTATTCACACCGCGAAACTCTTGCGGGTATTGACCGACGATCTGGTGATCTGCACCAACGGAATTAGCGCATTAAATGCGGTTGAACGCACAGCGTTAAATCAGTATGGCATCCAGATCATCGAGACTCCTATCGATCGGCTTGAGGGGCAAGACGGACAATTAGAACAGATGGTTTTTTCAGACGGTCAACGTCTTTCGCGGCAAGGGGTGTTTATTCGCCCTACCTCAATTCAACATTCCGCTTTAGCGACACAACTCGGCTGTCTGATGACCCCAGAGCAATTCGTGCAGATCGATGAATTTGGACGTACCAGCATCGCGGGGGTATATGCGGCGGGTGATTTGGCTAATCGGGTGCGTCAAGTGGTGATGGCCTCCGCGCAAGGTGCGTCTGCGGCTATTGGGATCAACATGGATTTGATTGCGGAAGATTTTGGCTAACCGTGTAAAAAAACATCGACTCGTTATTGTAGGATGATCACGAGTCGATGTTTACAAGTCTATCCGTGAGTTGCGAGTTTTTCCGTTGGGTTGATGTCGATGCGAGTGCGTCCCAGTCGAAGCGAGTTCATCACGACAAAGACGGAACTGAACGCCATTGCACCCGCCGCTAGAGTCGGCACAAGCCCACCTAATATCGCCACCGGAATCAAGACCACATTGTAGACAAAGGCCCAAAACAGATTTTGATAGATCGCACGCATCGTGAAGCGGCTCAATTGAAATGCACGAGTCACTCCCCGAAGATCCCCGCTCATCAAGGTGACATCAGCCGCTTCGATCGCGATGTCTGTCCCTGTACCGATCGCGATCCCAACATCGGCCTTAGCTAACGCGGGCGCATCGTTGATCCCATCACCGACCATCGCCACACGCTGCCCTTCTGATTGCAATTGGCTGATCGCTTGCGCTTTATCCGCAGGCAATACATCCGCTAACACCCGATCGATCCCGACTTCCCGGGCGATGCTTTCGGCCGTCAAACGATTATCTCCGGTGATCATCACCACATGCAGGCCTTGCGCCTTTAACTGGGTAATGGCAGTGAGCGATCCCTCTTTTACTGTGTCAGCGATCGCGATGAGTCCGGCGACCTGACCGTCAATAGCGACCACAATGGCAGTACGCGCCCGCGCTTGCAACCCTTGGATCTCTGCCTGATAAGGGGCTAGATCCCGCTGTTCAGCCAAATAACGCGGACTGCCTACCACCACTTGGTGGCCGTCAATCGTGGCATAAATACCGCGTCCCGATTCCGCTGCAAAATCTACCGGATCGCTTAAGGGAAGTCCGTCCTCTTTCGCCCGGTTCACAATGGCCACACCTAACGGATGCTCACTCCCCCGCTCCGCGCTCCCCGCAAAAGTTAACAGTTGCGCTTGTGTGAACGGACTAAACGCGATCACATCAGTTACGATCGGTTCACCCCGCGTGATTGTGCCGGTTTTATCCAACGCGATCACCTGCACATGGCGCAAGCTCTCTAAGGCCTCACTGTTTTTAAACAAGATGCCGTTTTCCGCGCTTTTGCCCGTCCCTACCATGATCGCGGTGGGAGTCGCTAAGCCCAAAGCACAGGGACACGCAATCACCAAAACCGCCACGGCATGGATCATCGCTTCGGTAAACGGGGCATTCCCCAAGATCAGCCAACCGATAAATGTCAAAATCGCTAACACGATCACGATCGGCACAAACACACCAGATACTTGATCGGCGATCCGTTGAATCGGCGCTTTTGACCCTTGCGCCTGTTGCACAAGGCGGATAATTTGGGCGAGAGCAGTCTCTGCACCGACGTGCTTTGCTTCGATGATCAAACGCCCTTGTTTGTTGATCGTCGCGCCGATGACATCGCTCCCGATGCTTTTGTTAACGGGTAAGCTTTCCCCCGTGAGCATCGACTCATCTACCGAAGATTGCCCATCGATCACGATCCCGTCTACAGGAATCCGTTCACCTGGACGCACAATCACACGATCTCCAACCACCACATCTTCAATGTTGAGTGTGATCTCTTGTCCATCGCGTAAGATGACGGCGCTACGGGGGGCCAAGCGGATCAATTTTTTGATCGCCGCACTGGTGCGCCCTTTAGCACGGGCTTCTAAGAGCTTGCCTAAAGTGATCAACGTTAAAATCACGGCCGACGTTTCAAAGTAATCCATGTTACCGACCGTTCGCGAAAATCCGAACGTTTTTCCCAACATCACAACAACGCTATACCCATACGCCACACTTGCACCAATCGCGATCAAAGTGTCCATATTGGCGGTACGGTTGCGAAGTGCTTTATACGCACCGATCAGATATTGTCGCCCCAACAACGCATAGACCGGAGTGGCTAAGGCGGCAAACACATAGATCCAATTGGGCCACATCAACCACGGAAATGTTTGATATAAAAATGGGAGATCGTGATGAAAATGCACCATCATGCTTAAGACAAACAACGGTAGCGTGAAGATCGCACCGATGATCACCAAACGTTGTTGACGATCGATCTCCGCTTGTCGGGCGATCTGCTCTGCGTCTTCTGAAGCGTCTGCTTCCAATTTCAACACCCCATAGCCCGCATTTTCGATCGCTTTGACCAATTCGGATCGCCGGGTTGCACCCGGCAAATAATGTACAGTGGCCTTTTCAGTCGCTAAATTGACATGCGCTGCTAAAACCCCCGGTTGTTTGATAAGCGTGCGCTCCACCGTGTGAACACACGACGCGCACGTCATGCCCGTGATCGGAAGTTCTAAATCCGCTTGTGCTACGCCATAACCTGCATTTTCTACCGATTGAATCAATTGATTCACGCTCAATTGATCGCCTTGATAGGTGATCGTGGCGCGTTCGGTTGCGAGGTTTACGTTAACTTCGCTCACCCCATCGGCCTTTTTTAAGCTGCGTTCTACTGTGCGAACACAAGAAGCACAGGTCATCCCTGTGATCGGAAGTTCAATCTTTTGTGTAGACATATCGGTCACTTTCGTGTTATTTGAAGTGATAACTTGAGTCTAACGGAGAACGGTGATCCTCAATATGCGCTATTTAGCGGGATCTTCACGGTGTTCCTGATAAAACTTTTCCCACACGCGCTCAAAATCTTGATAGACCACATCTTTTCCAGTCTCTAACGACTTCATCTCACCCGTTGCGAGATCTTCCAAAACTTTTTGTACAAAATAGATCATCTCATTGGCCTCATACGCGGCGTTATACCGATGAGCAACCCATGAAAGCAGATAAAACAAGGCGATCAAACCCACAATTACCGCGTTACTCCATGGCACAAACACAATGATTGAGGTCATAAAGGTTGGGATTAAAAACACGTCCAATAAGTACAGAAGTTTGATCCGCGTTTCAAGTTGAATACGAGTCATTTCATCGGTCATCGTATAAAATTTGCCGATCAAGACAGCTGATGATGAGGTACGGCGGCGATAATGCCAACTCACCTTACTGGTAGTGGTCATACGAAACGCGCCGTTGCTTTCGGAGTCATCGATCATGCGAAATTCATAACGTCGTCCGCTGGCAAACAAGTTTCGGTGATGTAACCGTTGGGTGCTAGGGCGGGCCGCTTCGATCAACGTTTGCAGACATACCGCCGGAGTCGCATTTACGATCAAAACAACCGGCACATGCACAAACCAAAACCACCCTTGTAATCTTTGCCATAGGCTTTGCGTGAACATGGATTTAGTTGATCCGTTCGGCAATCACCACTAAGCGCGATTGATAGAGATCTTGTATAAAGTCATACCCTTCACAGGTAATCAGGGTCAATTGATCGCGTTCGGTGGGATATAATGGGGTGAGATCTTCGGGTTCAACCAAGTAAGACTCGCGGACTTGATAATAAGTTTCACGCCCTTCATAAATCAAAATCACTTGATCCCCAATGACCAGATCGCGTAAAGAAGCAAACACTCCGCGTCGTCCATTGCTTAATTCTACATGGCCAGATAAAACGATATTGCCCGGTTGATCTAACCAAGGTGTGCCTTCTAAATGCCCGATGTTGTTCCCCAATTGTCCCACGTCCCAAGTTTCGCCATCCAGATACACCGGAATGATCGGCGCAGTTACCCCCGCCGCCGGAATCAATAGCGTTGCATTCGATACAATGCCACTCATTGGCGTTGTGGTCAATGAGGGTCTCTCTAAGGTGATAGGTATGGGTGTGAAAGTGGATTCAGGGGTGTGAATCGGATCAGGGGGTGATACGCGGGTTTGATCATAAAAGACAAAGATCACACCTGCGATTACGCCGATGATCAACAAAATGATACCATTAGGGCCGCGTTGACGTTTATACATACCATCACATCACTCTTTAGGGTCTATTATAACAACAGGAGCAATTTATGCCGCAACCGATTTATCAGTTTAACCCCTTTAACGGCACTGCCCCGATTATCAATCTAGCCTTAGCTAATGGATTCCCCCCTCCGACGTATATCCCGTTGTTGCGATCGTTTATGGATCGTTATCATGTGATCAGTATGTTACCGCCCGCGCTTTGGCCAGACACCCAACCCCCTGATGAGATTCGTAGTTGGCCGGTTGACATCACACAACCGTTGTTACAAGGCATTCGTGATTATGATTTACAGCAGATCATCGCAATCGGCCACTCTTTCGGCGGGATCGGATCACTCCTTGCCGCTATTGAAGCTCCCGAACGGTTTAAGGCCTTGATCTTGTTAGATCCCACGATCCTAAGCGATGAACGCATGTCCATGTTAGATCAACTTCGGGCCATGAATGCACTTGATCAAATGCCATTAGCGGCGCGAGCGATCAAACGACAAGATGATTTTGCCTCTGTTGAAGAGGCCTTCGGTTATTTCCGCTCTAAACCCTTGTTTGCGGATTGGTCGGATGAGGTACTACGCTTGTACGTTGAACAGGGGACAAAACCGACCCAAAGTGGTGTGCGATTATGGTGGTCTCCAAAATGGGAAGCCTATTATTTTAAAGCTGGATACACGGGCATTTGGGAAGATCTCCCCAAATTGCGCGGATTGCTCCCAATTTTAACCCTTCGCGGGACGACCAGCGACACTTTTCTCGCTGAAACAGCGGAGCGGTTATGCGCCCTGCTACCCGATATGACCTATGTTGAAATTGAAGGTCACGGTCATCTTTTCCCACAAACAGCCCCTGATCAAACAGCGGCTGTGATCAACGAGTGGATCGCACAACTTTAACGTGTTACGGGGCGCATTAATGCGCCCCACCATGCGATCGCTACTCGATCACTTGTACACCCTTCCAAAATGCCACGCGATTGGTGATGTTTTTCGCGGCATCTTTGGGCGTTGGATAATACCAAGCGGCGTTCGGGTTGGTTTGACCGTTCACCACCACGTTGTAATAGCTGGCCAGACCTTTCCACGGACAAGTTGTATGATGATTGCTATCTTGGAAATATTCTTTGTTGATCGCATCTTCTGGGAAATAATGATTGCCTTCTACGATCACAGTTTCATTGCTTTCGGCGATCACTACGCCATTCCAAACTGCCTTGGCCATGTCAAGCTCCTTGTCATTAGATGATATTTTTTAGAGCGCCGTTTCGATCGGATTCTTACCGACTAAAATTCACCTCTTTGGATCGGGCGGATCACACTGAAATAAACGGCCGTCCCTAACATCATCACCGCCATGAACGCCCACAACAGCGCCCATACTTGCGGCGGGATCAAAGGCGCAATCTCACGCGAAAATGCGGCCGCGTCATTGCGGATCTCTCCCCCACCGACTCGCATGGCGATGTTGGTAAATTGAATCAGGTTGATCAGGTCAAACACGGCATGTAAGGAGGTAATCAGTGCTAACACATTCAACGCGAACATATTGAAGGTTTGTCCCCATTTGACTCCCATCCAGACCAACCCTAAGCCAAACAAGACTCCGACAATCAAGGCAATAGGCAATCCGAATTGATCGGGCCGTGCAAAAAATACCGAAAATAAGACCAAGCCTGTCCCTAAAATCACGGAAAGCGTGCGCGTAAAACTCACGGTGTTGATCAAGTAGAACAGCACCGCGCCAAAAAAAGCCGCGCCTAAATAGCCCGCAGGCAAGATCAACGCCCGAATCCCACCGGCGGTCGTCGCAAATCCTGATCCATTGGATAAGACGGTAAAACCGCGGATCTCCCCTCCGGTTATCACCGCCATAAGGCTATGTCCCGCCTCATGCACATAAGTCACAAACAAGCGAAAGGGATAGGCTAACGGACTTAGGGCCGGGACATTCCATAGCACATAAACCACGCCCATGGCGATCACGGTTAAGAGCAACGCATTGCGCCGAAATTCACGAGATTGTAGATCGGTTGTAAACATCTAAAGTAACATCCTGTTTTAATTCGCACGATTGTGTATGATCAATGCGTTATACGCTGAAATTTAAGGATAGGTGACGTGATAGATTTTATTCGATTTGGTACCGTTGGCGCACCCCAAACTGCCCCTAAAAATGGTGGCACGATAAGCGCAATCGAACACATCAAACAACTTGGACTCGGCCATTTAGAGATCGCTTGGGTGCGTAGTGTGCGCGTTTCGGATCAAACTTGCGCGGAAATTAAAGCACAACGTGACAAATTAGGCATCAGTCTCAGCATCCACGCCCCTTATTTTATCAATCTCAACAGCCAAACTACAGAGAAAATGGCTGCGAGTGATGAGCGTTTATTAACGGCTGCCCGGCGCGGGTATCAAGCTGGGGCGCGTGATATTGTCTTTCATCCCGGAAGTTACCATGGACAACGGGCCGAAATGGTCTATGAACGTGCCAAACAAAAATTATTAGAGATCACCGGAATCTTGCGAGAAGAAGGCGTAGATGTGATCTTACGCCCGGAAACGATGGGCAAAGGTGCGATGTTCGGCTCATTAGAGGAAACCGTGCAGCTTAGCGCCGAAGTGCCAGGAGTCCTCCCGTGCGTGGATTGGGCGCATCTTCATGCCCGCCGTGGGGACGGTTCATTTAATTCCTATGCTGAATTTAGCGCCGCACTGAGTTTGATCAAGGACAAATTGGGGGATTATGGCCTTAAAAACGCCCATTTTCACATCAGCGGAATCGATTACAATGCCAAAGGAGAGATCGCACATCTCCCGTTAAACGAGGCCGATCTCCGTTATCGTGAATTGTTACAGGCCTTTGTCGATTATGGCGTGGAAGGGACGGCCGCGATCGAAGCCCCTGAACCTTTTCATACGGCCGATTGTCTGATGTTCCAAGCAACCTACCGTCGTTTGTCTGGTGTCCAATTAGAGCGAGATTTAGAGGAATAATGCAAAAGTGGTGGTCTTTTATCCTAAGAATATCCGCGCTGTTGTTGTGTATGCAGATCGTTTTGATCGCGGGGGCATCTTTGTTAGGTCGCCTACAACCCCGTGAAGGCTGGTTAACTTTTATGTCGCTCACCCCTCCAAACGGTGAACATCAGTTTTTGCAGGTGGAACGACATGGCTTAGAATGGGCGCAACAAAATTTTCCCACTTGGGCGGAATTTCCGATTAATTTACCGTCGGCCCCTGCTGCCAGTGTTACCACCATTACCTCAAGTGGCACAACCACTACGGTAACGATGCTTGATCAACCGACTTGGAATATCTTTGTGATGGATGCTGACCGCCGTTTATCCGCCCGCCTTACATGGAATCAAAACGCGCATAGTCGTTTTCCGGCATGGTCTCCTGATGGGCGTTATTTGGTCTATCATGAAGGGGGCTTGACTATGAGCGATTATGATCTGTTTGTCCGTCGGCTTGATGGACGTGGCTACTATCAATTGACTTATGACGACTTGTTTACCGATCAACCCGATCAAAATCATCTGGGTAATGCGATGGCTGCTTGGTCTCCCGACGGTCAACGGATCGGGTTTCATTCCGATGTGATCGGCAATTGGAGTCTGTTCATGATCAATCCAGATGGCACAGATTTAACCCAAGTCACCTTTGATAACGGAGAAGAGATCTTCTGGGATTGGTCATGGGATGGCAGTCAGATCGCATTTAGCAAAACGATCAGCGATGACCTCACTAGTACATGGTTTGTCCATGTGATGAACCCTGATGGAACAGACATCACCCCAATCACTTATTTTGATGATCCTCAACTTTCCCCTAGTACTGGCAGTTATGCCCAGATCCAAGAAACGCATCCGTCGTGGTCTCCTGATGGGACACGCATCGTCTTTTCATCGAATCGTGAAGGGGGGACAAATCTCTATATCATCGAAGTCTCTACCGGAGAGATTACCCGCCTCACCGATGATATCCTCATACTCGATTACAATCCGATCTGGATTTCTGAGCATGAGATTCTTTTTATCTCGGATCGGGCGGGGCTAAGCCAAGTGTTTTTGCTTGAACTAACAAGTGGGGACATTCGTCAACTCACCTATTTTGAGAGTGTGATCGAAGGCCCCGCATGGTTGCGATAAGCGCTTAAGAGATGCTCATCGGGAGGCGAAGGTAACGCAAACTTTCACGCATATCCGCCACCCGATCCATCTCTAAGACGATCATCGGTGGATGAGTCAGAGAGCGGATAATCCGTAAGACTTCTTGATAATTCAGCACACCCGCCGGATAATCAAAGCTATGATGTTCATCAATGATGCCGTTATTGTTGTTCATGTGACTATGGATCAACCAAGGTTCAAGGATCTGAATCCAATTTAGCAGGGTAAATTGGCTTTCAGAAAACAAGTGCGCGTGTCCTACATCTAAACAAGCACGTAAATGAGGATGATCGACGGCTTTTAGCAAATTAGCGAGAATCGTTGGATCAAATTCCCACATATTTTCGAGGACGACCGTCACCCCTAATGTTGCCACTTGATTGATCAGCCGAGACCAAAACTCAACGTTGCGGCTATGCCAACCTTCACGATAATAGGTGTTATGGAGCGTGCCGATAAAATTTGCGTGTAATACCATCACTTGCGCGCCTAATTCGGCGGTGATCGCGGCTGCATGGAGATAACGCTCACGACAAACCGCGTTAATCCGTTCATCGGGGCTACCGGACACCATATCCATAAAGGGTCCATGTACGGTAATCGGCCCGCTGACAGTTTGAAGCAATTGCTGATAGTGTGTAAGCGTGCCTTTCCAATCACCATCCAACACATCGGGATAAGCAAACGCCATGACTTCAATCCCTAATCCATGCTCACTGGCAAGGGTGACGCATTCTTCAACATTGTTACGACTTGCGCTCAATAGCACTTGGTCAGTAGAAGCCACAATAGTTCCTCATTCCCAATGATAGTTAAAGTCATGTTAAATTTTACAACAGTTCTCTAACGAGACATCGCGAGAAGCGGTTATAAAATGGATAGAAATCACCTACGAATCCTGACAATCGCGCCCCCAAATCGGTGGAGTATTGCCGGGAGCGGTTTCATCCACCAAAATCACTTCCCCATTTTCTGCATCTAATACGGTCAATTGATAGCTACTGCGAAAAGCCACCATGGTTCCATCTAAGCTAAAACGTGGATAATCGACATAGATGAGATCATCACGTCCTAAGTAAGCGGTTGCGTCACTATCGCCATTGCCTACCAACGGCAAGCGCCAGATGCGATTTTCCGGTAGATCACGAAAGTTACGTAACACCGCTAAGATCCCAGCTCCGTCCGGTGTCCAAGTCAGATCAAGCGCCAAATTCCAAAAAAACGTGAGTTGGGTGGGCAAAGCGTTCGCCTGATTGGCGATCATCCATTGGGTATCATTGTTCGGACTCGGTGAATACACAAATGCGATCAATTCGCTGTTCGGACTCCACCGGGGCATACTTACGTTTCCAGTGCTAAAGTTAGTCAAGCGGTAACGAGTTTCGCCGTCCGCGCTCACTATCCAGAGATCCGCTTCTCGTAACATGGGCGCGGGGGGTTGATTATTCGGCGGTTCTTGAGTCGGTTCAGCGGTGGAGTAAATATCCGCGCCCGCGACTCGCTCCTCATACGACACATATACCAACCATTCCCCGTCCGGTGACCATTGCGGCGTATGCTCATCCCCACTCCGACTATAAAATGTGGGTTCACCACCCGCAGGATCTACCCATGCAATGTGATATTGCCGTTCATCTTCCCCTTCAAAGCCATCACGGGCAATGCGAAATACGATCTTATCGTCCTTCGGTGACCATTGCGGCTCCCAGATCCCCCATTGTTCAGGGGGGAGATCCGAATAAGAGACCAATTCCACCCGATCCCGTCCATCTAAGCGGGCGGTATAGGCCCGTCCGAGTCCATTTTGGCCCGTCAAAGTAAACAATATACGACATCCATCTGGTGAAAATCCCCAAAGGTGATGCCACGCCTCCCCAAAACGGAGTTCACGTCGCAATTCTGTTTGAAGATCATACACGATGATGCGATCATGCGCGGCTGGCACCGTCCCTAGAATGACACCGTGATCGGCGGTAGTTTGTGCTTGTGTTAGCGATCCTGTGATCCATAAAATTGCCAACACCCAAAAAACACGCATTATGATTTTCTCCCATTAGTTAACCTCAATTTAAACGCTATACTTTACAGTTGTGTGAACGACCCTTACTTTCCTTACCTCTATAGGAGTAATGATTGCTATGTTGAAACAATTCGCCCGTTGGCTGTTTCTTAGTTTACTCTTGCTTGCACCCACCACGTTTGCCCAAACTGAGCCGATTGTGATCGATTTTTACTATCCGACCGCCGTTGAAGGCCCGATCACCGAAGCGATGCAACGTTACGCCGATGATTTTATGGCTGCTAACCCCGGCATTGTGATCAATCCGATCTACAGCGGCAGTTATACGCAAACTCGCGAAACGATCCTCACCGAGATTAACGCCGATGCGGTGATTGTGGACGTGGCAGTGATGTTAGCGACCGACCTGTATAGTTTTATCGAAAATGCGCCGATCGTCCCAGTGCAAGATTTTATCGATCCACTCGAAAATGCCGAAGATTACACCGCTGACTTTTTTCCGGCCATGTTAGCCAATTCCCAAGATATGGAAGGCGTGATCTGGTCACTGCCCTTCCAACGTAGCACCCCCCTACTGTACTACAATGCGGATCTTTTGCGCGAAGCGGGTTATGAAGAAGCGCCTCAAAACAATGAAGAATTGATCGAAATCGCGCAAGCGCTCACCACTGAAGATCGTGCGGGTTTCTTACTTCCTGTAGCTGGTGCTTTCCCGATCTGGTTGTATCAAAGTTTCGCCGCAGCGTATGGACAACCGTTAGTTGATGCTGATCCGACGCAAGTCTATTTCAACACGCCGGAATCTTTAGCCGCGATCGAATTTATGACGAAGATCGGTCTGTCACAAGCGGAGGGTGGTTTTGGTGTGGGGCCGTTGGGTGGTAGTGCGTGGGGTGATACCCCGGCCGCGTTCACCAGTGGTGCGGCCGCGATGATCTACCACACGAGTGGTAGCCTCACCCAGATCCTCAAAGATGCAGAATTTGAAGTCGGTGTCAGTTTCTTACCCTCTGGTCCAGCGGGTGACGATGGTACAGGTTATGGCGCTCCGATGGGCGGTGGCAACCTCTATCTGTTTAATGATGGGAGTAAATCCGAAGCGGAATTAGCCGCGATGTGGGCGTGGGTGATGTACCTTACATCGCCGGAAGTGCAAGCCGATTGGGGAGCGTTGAGTGGATATATCGCGGTGCGTCAAAGCGCGTGGGAACTTGATCCGCTAAAAACGTTAACCGAAGAAACCCCGCAATACGCAATTCCACGCGATCAAATGGCGGTTGCGGTCAAAGAATTTGATGCTTATCGGAGCATCGATATTCAAAACATCATCAACCCCGCCTTAAGCCGAATCCTTTCAACTGATGCGCCACTATCAGAAGCACCCGCAATCCTTGAAGAGGCCCAAGCGCAGATCGATGCGCTGTTAGCTGAATACCGTTAACCTGATCGTTCACTGAAACTGGCATTGAGGGGAAATTTCTCTCTCAATGCCCCACCTCAAGGATTACACCATGCTGTCGCATCGTTTATGGACACGCCTCACCCCTTATCTCTTGATCGCCCCAACCCTACTCTTGGTCTTGGTGTTTACGCTCTTACCGGCGACGCGCACCTTGTATGACAGCCTGTATCAACCGGCCCGCCGAGCTATAGAGCCATCCGTGTTTATTGGATTGCAAAATTACGCTGATCTCTTTGACCTAACGCATTATTTAGGCGGCCGCTTCTTGCCGATCCTACAAAATACGGTGATCTTTGTGTTTGTGAGCTTGGTGGTCGCTGTGCCGTTAGCATTAGGGTTCGCGTTACTGCTCAATCGTCAAATTCGGGCTTTAGGATTTTGGCGCTTTAGCCTCATTTACCCGATGTTACTGCCCTTGATCGGTGCGGCCAGTATTTGGGCGTTCCTCTATTCTGATTCGATCGGCTTGATCAACACCGTGATCCGATCTTTAGGGGGTCAGGGCCAAAATTGGCTAGGAAATCCGAATCTTGTCTTGGGATCGGTGATTGTGGTGAATATTTGGAAGCAAGCTGGGTATTACAGCCTATTTTATCTTGCTGGGTTGCAAAATATCTCGCGTGATATTTATGAAGCGGCCGATCTAGACGGTGCAAACGCTGGGCAAAAACTGTTATGGATCACCGTGCCGTTGTTGCGTCGAACGACCCTGTTTATCGTGGTGATCGCGATCACCTTTGGCTTTCAAACCGTTGAGCAGTTAGCGGCATTAGGCTTAGGCAATCCTGCGGATCGGAGTAATCTCTTGCTATGGTTTATCTTCCAGAACATCAGCGAACGCCGCAATTGGGGCTATGTGAACGCGATGACCGTGATCCTTGTGAGCATTCTCCTGCTATTCACAGTCGCCAATTTTCTGATTTTTGAGCGTCGGGGGGTAGAAGATGAACGGGCGTAGGTTTACAACGGCACTCACTGTAATCTTTGCGGCACTCTGGTTAGCGCCGTTGTTTTTTAGCATTTTGATGAGTTTTCGCCCGGAAGCTGAACCGATCAGCATTGGTAACATCTTTTTTGGAAGTCAGATCACGTTAGAAAATTACCAAACGGTGTTGACGATCGCGCCATGGGGATTACATTACCTCAATAGTGTCATTTTTGTGGTCGGGGTGTTGATTGTACAGTTATTCACCGTCACCTTAGCCGGATATGCCTTTGCGCGGATGCAATTTCCCGGACGGGATTTTTTATTATTGATTGTGCTATTGCAAATTATGATACCCGCAGCGGTGTTGCTTGTCCCAAATTTTGCGACAATACGTGATCTTGATCTGTTTAACACGCATTGGGCGCTGATGCTCCCGTATTGGGGATCGGCATTTGGGGTGTTATTGATCCGTCAAACTTTTCGCGGTATCCCCTATGAGTTAGAAGAAGCGGCACGAATTGACGGCGCAACGTTATTTCAGGTGTTGCGTCATGTCTATATCCCGCTATCGATTCCGGCGTATTTGTCATTTGCGTTGGTGTCGATCAGCAGCCATTGGAACGAGTTTTTATGGCCGTTTATCATCACCCGTTCAGATGAAGTACGACCGTTGACCGTAGCACTCAATCAATTGTATCAAACGTCTGAAACAGGCGCACAATACAGTCAACTTATGGCAGGGACGATCTTGGTAATCGCGCCCTTGGTGGTGTTATTTGCGCTTTTTCAACGGCGTTTCATCGAGAGTTTCGCCTCTAGTGGCTTGAAATAGGTGTATAATCGCCGCTTTATAATTCAGGAGGAGACCATGCCACTACAAAACACCACCGTTGCCTTTATTGGCTCTGGGGTGATGGGTGAGGCGATGATCAAGGGGCTGTTAAATCAACAATTGGTGAACAGTCAACAGATTATCGCCTCGGATCCGCATCCCGAACGCCTGCAACAATTGGAGGCGGCTTATCAGATCAAGACAACGCTTAGCAACAGCGAAGCAGGAATGCAGGCCGATCTTTTGGTGTTATCGGTCAAGCCACAAGTGTTAGACAAAGTGTTGAGCGAATTACGCGGTCAAGTCACGGCCGCGCCCTTAGTCTTAAGTATTATCGCGGGCGCACAAATTGAAAGCATTGCGGCTGGTTTGGACAATGCTCGCGTGGTGCGTTCTATGCCCAACACCCCCGGACAGATCGGGCAAGGGATCACGGTATGGACTGCATCGGCGGAAGTGGCCCCCGAACAGCGCGCCCAAGCACAGGCCTTATTAGGCGCGTTAGGGGATGAGATGTATGTTGAAGATGAGCGCTATCTGGATATGGCGACCGCGCTTAGCGGCACGGGGCCGGCCTATACGTTCATGTTTATGGAGGCGATGATCGATGCGGGTGTTCACATGGGATTTTCGCGGCGTGATGCGGAGCGTCTGGTGATTCAGACCATGCGTGGATCGGTGGAGTATGCGATCGAGTCGAAATTGCATCCGGCACAATTGCGGAATCAAGTGACGAGTCCCGGTGGCACATCGGCCGCCGCGATCTATGAGATGGAAAAGGGACGGATTCGCACGGTGATCGCGGATGCGGTGTGGGCCGCTTATCGACGTGCCGAGGCCTTAGGCAAACCTAAATAAGTGACTTGACAAGTAATCTCAGGAAAGTTTCTTGCGTCCAACCCCACCCTAGCCCTCTGCCCATACATGGGGTGGGCTGATTCGTCTCCATAAGGTGGGGTATTTTTCTGAGGTTACGCAGTGGTTTACCTTAGAAATAGTTTAAGAAAGAGATACGCTCAAACGGATCTTTGGAATCAACACCACCTCTCGTTCCAATGGCGGCGTGTATTTTAGTTATTTATCGGATGAACCACTCAGACCATTTTTTCTCGTTGAAAATCAGGACAAATGTTTTATGTTTTCTTGTGTTTTGGGGTCTATCAGCGATCGGTCTTTACAAAATAGCAAGTTGATGAGCGAGTGATTGTGAAAATGTGGACATATACAAATGGATCGGTTAAAATCATCGGTGTTTGAATTGCGGTGAATTCCGGTAGCGCAAGCTACCGTTAAATATTATCCACCTTAAAGTTGAGGAGTCCCAATAGAATGGCGGAAATCTCCAAGAATATTTATGAATCCCTTTTGAAACAAATCGAAGGTTATTCACCAACGATCGAGTCGGTGGAAGTCGGTTATGTGGAAGAAGTGGGTGACGGTATCGCACGCGCCAATGGTCTCGAAAACATTCGTTTTAGTGAATTGGTGCGCTTTCAAAATGGTACGATCGGCATGGCGTTTAACCTTGAATCGGATAACGTCGGGATCATCATCATGGGTAATTACGACAACATCCAAGAAGGTGATGAAGTACGTCCGTTGGGCCGTATCGCTTCCGTTCCGGTGGGCATGAGTTTAGTTGGCCGCGTGGTGGATGCACTAGGGACTCCGATCGACGGCAAAGGCCCGATCGTTTCCACAGAATACTACAACGTTGAACGGATCGCCCCCGGCGTGATGGAACGTCGTAACGTGGATCGTCCGGTGCAAACCGGAATTATGGCCATCGACTCGATGATCCCGATCGGGCGTGGTCAACGTGAGTTGATCATCGGTGATCGCCAAGTGGGTAAAACCGCGATCGCGATCGATACGATCATCAACCAAAAAGGCCAAGGTATGTATTGTATCTACGTGGCCATCGGCAAACGCCGCGGCGAAGTAGCGCGGTTAGTGGCGACCTTAGAAGAAAATGGCGCGATGGAATATACTACCGTGGTCGTTGCGTCTGCATCAGATGCCGCCTCGCTCCAATACATCGCCCCCTATTCGGGTTGCGCGATTGGCGAATGGTTCATGGAAAACGGTAAAGATGCGTTGGTGGTGTATGATGATCTTTCTAAACACGCTTGGGCCTATCGTCAAGTTTCCTTGCTGATGCGCCGTCCGCCCGGCCGTGAAGCGTATCCGGGGGATGTGTTTTATCTCCACAGCCGCTTATTGGAACGTGCGGCACAATTGAGCAATGAACGCGGCGGTGGTAGCTTGACCGCGCTCCCGATCATCGAAACCTTACTCGGTGACGTGTCTGCATTTGTGCCTACCAACGTGATCTCGATCACCGATGGTCAGATCTATTTGGAAGCGGAGTTGTTCTATTCCGGTCAACGTCCGGCGTTGAACATTGGTATCAGCGTGAGTCGCGTCGGTGGTGACGCACAAACCAATGTGATGAAGCGGATCGCGGGCGGTTTGCGGATTGACCTCGCGCAATTCCGTTCATTGGCGGCCTTCGCACAATTCGGATCAGACCTTGACCCCGCTACGCAACGTCAATTGGATCGCGGTTTGCGTTTGATGGAACTGCTTAAACAAGGTCAATATCAACCGATGAAATTGAGCGATCAAATCGCCTTGATCTTCGCGGGTACCGGCGGTCATGCGGACAAGATTCCGGCGGATCGCGTGAAAGAGTGGCAAGAATCCTACTTGCGTTACTTTAATAGCCAATACGCGGCGTTAGCGGAAAACATCGCGACCAACAAGAAGATGACCGATGACGTTCGCGCAGGTTTGACCGAAGCGGTCACAACCTTCAATCAAAACTGGAGCTAAGCGATGCCAAGCGCACGCGATATTAAAAAGCGCATTCGTAGCGTTAAAAATATCGGACAGATCACCCGCGCACTAGAGGCGGTTTCGGCCTCGCGCGTTCGCAAAGCGCAGGCGCGTGTCCTTGCCAGCCGTGCGTATGCTCAAAAAGCGTGGGAGATCTTGTTAAATGTGCAAAGCACCGGGCAAGCGGGTGTGCCTATGCACCCGCTTTTGACCCAACGCCAAGACATTAAGCGCGTGATGGTGGTGTTGATCACCTCTGAACGCGGTTTGGCGGGCGCGTTTAACTCTAACATCATTCGGGTGGCGCAACGCTTTGCACAACGTATCGGAAAACCAGTTGATTTTGTAACGATCGGCCGTAAGGGACGCGACTCGATGATCCGCGCCCGCGCCAACGTGGTTGCGGAATTTAAGCTTTCGGCTGAACCGACGATCGCGGATCTCACCCCGGTCTCACGGCTTGCGATTGATGAATTTTTAAGCGGTCGCGTGGATGATGTGTTTATCGCTTACACCGATTTTATCAACACGATCACCCAACGTCCGGTAGTGCAAGGTTGGCTACCGTTGATCCCACATGACATCGGCGACTTGATCGGCGGTCAATATATCAAAGAAATCCCGGCCGTTGCTTCTGGACGTTCCGATTATGAATTTGAGCCGAACCCGATCGCCATTTTAGATGAGATCGTGCCACGCTTTACCGAATTACAACTTTATCAGGCCGTGCTAGAAAGCCTTGCTAGTGAACACTCTGCCCGGATGGTGGCGATGCGAAATGCGTCGGATAATGCGACACAATTCGCCGCGGATCTGACTTTGGTCTACAACAAAGCGCGCCAATCGGCGATCACCAGTGAGATTCTCGATATTGTCGGCGGCGCGGAGGCCTTACAAGGGGCGATCGACAAAAGTGCTGCGATCGTCGCTAAAGAACTGGCGAACGCTCAACGTTACCATGCCCGTACCGCTCAAAATAGCATGATTTAATCTTGAGGAGACTAAAAAATAATGGCTGAAATTCAAGGATATGTTTCACAGGTTCTCGGCGCGGTGGTGGACGTGAAGTTCCCCGACGGCGAATTACCTGATATTTTCGACGCGGTGCGCGTGGAGCGCGAAGGTCAAGAAGATTTGATCCTCGAAGTGCAAATGCACTTAGGGGATAATTCCGTGCGTACCGTTGCGATGGATACGACCGACGGTTTACAACGGGGTGTTCCGGCTTATGGTACAGGCTTACCGATCACCGTTCCGGTGGGTGAGATTTCGTTGGGTCGGGTGTTCAACGTGTTAGGCCGCCCCATCGACAATGGCGAAGCGATCTCCGGCGGTGCAACTCGTCGCCCGATCCACGCCGAAGCCCCTAAGTTTGAAGATCAAACCACTAAGATCGAAGTGTTTGAGACCGGCATGAAAGTGATCGATCTGGTTGCGCCGATGACTCGTGGTGGTAAAACCGGAATCTTTGGTGGCGCGGGTGTGGGTAAAACCGTGACCATTCAAGAGTTGATTAACTCCATTGCGACGCAACACTCCGGCTTATCGGTGTTCGCGGGCGTGGGAGAACGCACTCGTGAAGGAACAGCGCTCTATCATGAAATGGCTGAAGCGGGCGTGTTGGATAAACTGGCTATGGTGTTCGGTCAAATGAACGAACCTCCCGGCGTGCGTTTACGTGTGGCGTTATCCGGTCTGACCATGGCCGAATACTTCCGCGATCAAGGGAAAGACGTGTTGTTGTTTATCGATAACATCTTCCGTTACTCCTTAGCAGGTGCGGAAGTATCGGCGCTGTTGGGGCGTATGCCGTCCGCAGTAGGGTATCAACCCACCCTTGCGGATGAAATGGGTCAATTGCAAGAACGCATCACCTCCACACGCACGGGCGCGATCACCTCGATGCAAGCGGTGTATGTGCCTGCGGATGACTATTCGGATCCGGCCCCGGTCGCGGTGTTCACCCACTTGGACGGAACGATCGCGCTAGAACGTTCGATCGCGGCGCGTGGTCTGTTCCCTGCGGTTGATCCGCTGTCTAGCACCAGTAAGATCCTTGATCCGTTGGTGGTGGGTGAAGAACATTATCGTACCGCCCGTGAAGTACAACAGGTGCTACAACGCTACAAAGACCTGCAAGACATCATCGCGATCCTTGGGATCGATGAATTGTCGGATGATGACAAGTTGTTGGTGGCTCGCGCCCGTAAGATCGAACAATTCCTCACGCAACCGATGGTTGTGGCGGAACAATTCACGGGTCGTCCCGGTCGTTATGTGAAGGTGAAAGACACCGTGCGCGGTTTCCGCATGATCTTGGACGGTGAATTGGATTACATTCCTGAGCAGATGTTCTTTATGGCAGGGCCGATCGAAGAAGTCTTACAGCGTTATGATGAGGCGCAGAAAGCCGGGTAATCAACATGGCGGATTCTATTCATGTAGAGATCGTCTCGAAAGAGCGTCTTGTGTTTGAAGAACGCAACGCATCCCAAGTACAGATTCCAGCCGCGGAAGGCGAAATGGGGATCTTGCCTAATCACGCCCCTACCCTCACTACGCTAGGTTTTGGTGAATTGGTCGTGCGTAAAGGCAACGCCGAAGAGCGTTTTGTGATCTATGGTGGCGTGGTAGATGTGCGCCCCGGTAAGGTGGTCGTGTTAGCAGAATTAGCCGAGTCCTCGTTTGACATCGATCTAGAAGCGATTGAGAGCGCGCGTGCTTCTGCTCAACAAAATATGAGCAAAGGCCTACCGCCCGAACAAAACCGTGAAGCGACTTTAGCATTACGCCGGGCCGAATTGGCCTTACGGGTGACTCAAAAAGTCCGTCAACGCGGTAGCATCCTACGGATCATTGATCAAGAAGAAGAATAAGCGTTATTCAGCTTCAGTTGTCGCACGCCCGGATCGCTCCAGTCGCATCCGGGCGTTGCTTTTTAAAATGACTATGTGTAAATTATCCAATACATTCAACCAACGATAGGGAAAACACCTTGTTCGGAAAACGACTCGGTATCGACCTCGGCACCGTAAACGTATTGATCTGGGATAACGGGCAAATTGTCCTTCAAGAGCCGTCAATTGTGGCTTTATCCGCGCAAGAGGATACCCGCGGGGAAGTGGAGATCTTAGAGATCGGACAACCGGCCCGTGAGATGTTAGGTAAAGTGGATAGTGAGGACATCCAGATCGTGCGCCCGTTGCAAAATGGGGTGATCGCCGATTATGAAGTCACCGAAGCGATGTTGAGTTATTACATCAATAAAGTCACCGGACGCTTACGCCTGTTCAAACCGACGATCATGATCTCTGTGCCATATGGTGTTACCAGTGTGGAGCGGCGAGCTGTAAAAGAGGCCGCCCTACACGCCGGAGCGCGGGAGGCCTTTATGATTTGGGAGCCTTTGGCTGCGGCGATCGGCGCGGGTCTACCGATCGGCACACCGGCCGGAGATATGGTGATCAATATGGGGGGTGGGATCACCGAAGCGGCGATCTTGAGCATGAATAACATCGTGCGCGCTGAAAGCGGTCGTGTCGGTGGGTTAAAATTAGATGATGCGATCATCAGCTACGTCCGACGTAAATATAACTTGAGCATTGGTCAACCGACAGCGGAATCGATCAAGATTCAGGTAGGTGCGGCGGTCAACTTGCCTCAAGACCTCACTATGGACATCCAAGGGCGCGATAACGTGAGCGGTCTGCCACGGACGGTTACTGTAACGACGGGTGAAGTCGTGGAGGCGTTATCCGATCCATTGGGACAAATCGCGCAAGTGGCTAAAAACGTTTTAAGCAACACACCGCCGGAATTAGCCTCTGACATCATCGATCGCGGGATCGTATTGACGGGAGGGGGCGCATTATTGCGCGGGATCGATCAATACTTGACAAAAGAAACGGGTGTTCCGGTCTATCGTGCTGAAAATCCGATGATCACGGTGGCGAGTGGCGCGGGTCGTGCTTTAGAAGATCCGGCACTGTTTAACCGTGTGGCCCAAAACTAAGGAGGCATAGCGACAAGCTACGCCTCTGATAGTCTCTCTCAGGGGAGATAATAGGTCATACGTTGCAGATGCACCACTGGATCGATATACTGCACCCGAACATCTGACGGCACATTGAGATTAATCGGGGCATAGTTTAAAATCCCCTTGACTCCCGCATCTACCAGTTGATCGGCCACTTGTTGAGCATATTCGGCCGGTACGGCGATCATGCCTAACTTGATATTACGCGCTTGGATCGTTGTTTTCAAATCATCTACAGATAACACCGTAAATTGACCGATCTTTTGTCCGACGCGCTTTGGTGACGCATCAAACACGCAGGCGATATGAAAACCGCGATCCGCAAAGCCTTTGTAGTGTGCGATAGCCGTACCCAGATCTCCCGCGCCGACCAAAGCGACTTCCCACTCTTGGTCGACTCGCAACACCTCGCGGAGTTTATCTTGCAGATACGAGATCTGATACCCTGTGCCTTGTTTTCCAAACCCGCCAAAGTGGGATAAATCCTTGCGAATTTGTGCCGAACTGATGCCTAACCGTTGCCCTAGTTCATGTGACGAAGTAATATCGCGGCCTTCTTGGGCCAAACGATTTAATGCACGTAGGTAAATCGGTAAACGTCCAATAACAATATCCGGGATGTTATCCGTTGGATTAGACGACATAAAGATAACTCTCCGTGGTGGGTTAGTCTGCTGAGATTGTGAAATTCTTCTACATTCATCGTTTATTATACATTGACTACGGTCAGATACCAGATGAATATCTCTTGGTTCACGGTAAGAAATCAAAAACGCCCGTGTTTTGGGCGTTTTTGACGGGCAAAACCCAGTAATGGACTAAATATCTAAGTTGCGAACGCGCCGCGCATGGGTTTGAATAAACCGGCGGCGGGGCGGCACATGCGATCCCATCAGCATATCAAACACCCGATCCGCTTCGGCCGCATCTTCCACAGTCACCTGTAACAAGGTGCGACGGGCTGGATCCATGGTGGTTTCCCACAATTGATCTGGGTTCATCTCACCTAACCCTTTATAGCGCTGCACGTTGACCCGATCTGGGTTATTGTAGCGCTCTAAGGCCTTGTTTAAGATCTCGGTTTGATAGATTCCCGGTTCATTGTAGATGTATTCAATGTTTTTACCGTCCTTCAAGCGGAACAACGGTGGTTGCGCGATATACAGATGTCCTGATTGGATCATGGGTAGCATTTGACGGAAGAACAAAGTCAATAGCAAGGTGCGAATATGCGCCCCGTCATAATCCGCGTCAGTCATGATGATCACACGCTCATATCGAATCCGGCTCACATCAAAATCTTCGCCGATCCCCGTCCCCAATGCCGAGATCAGCGCTTTGATCTCATTATTGTCTAGGATCTTATCGAGGCGTGCGCGTTCGGTGTTGAGGATCTTCCCACGTAAGGGCAAGATCGCTTGAAAATGGCGATCTCGGCCTTGTTTCGCGCTACCACCCGCTGAGTCCCCTTCCACGATGTAGATTTCTGATCCCGCACCATGTTTTGAGCAATCGGCTAACTTGCCTGGTAGTGTGGAACTGTCTAACAGACTGGGGCCACTCCGCACCAGATCGCGGGCTTTTTTCGCGGCCTCACGGGCGCGGCGACTGGTCATACACTTATCGACGATCTTACGTGCCTCGCGTGGGTTCAATTCCAAAAATTCATAGAATGCTTCGGAAACCACTTGAGACACCACCCCTTGAATTTCTGGATTTAGGAGCTTCACTTTGGTTTGGCTCTCAAATTGCGGATTCGGTAGCTTAACGCTGATAATCGTCGTCAGGCCTTCCATTGTATCGCTACCAGAGAAATTCGTGTCTTTTTCCTTCAATAAACCCGCTTTACGGGCATACCGATTGACCACACTGGTTACAGCTGCCCGTAACCCTGTGAGATGCGATCCCCCGTCTGGGGTACTGATGGTGTTGGCAAACGCTAATTCGGTCACGTTGGCGGTATCGGTGTATTGGAATGCGACTTCTACACCGACATAGTAACTCGTTTTGCCGTCGGCGTTGATCTCGGTTTCTTTATCGGCATAAACGGGTTCGTGCAAGGCATCGCGATTGCGATTCAGATAACGCACAAACGACCGCAAGCCACCTTCAAAGTAATAGGTGATCTCTTTCGGTAATGGTTTCACCCGTTCATCGCGTAAGGTCAAGGTGACTTTGCGAGTCACAAACGCCATTTCGCGGAAACGTTGTGCCAAGACCGCATAACTAAATTCGTTCTGTTCCATCACCGTAAAATCAGGTTTGAAGGTTTGGATCGTCCCTGTGGATTCGTTTTCTTCCAAGGGGCGGATCGGCTCAACGGTGGTGATGGGGATGCCCCGCCGATAGACTTGTTTCCATAGTTGGCCATCACGTTTGATTTGGGCGACAAATTCTTCTGAGAGTGCATTTACCGCCGACACCCCCACACCATGCAGACCGCCGCTGACTTTATATGCGGCATTGTCAAATTTACCCCCTGCCCCGATCTGGGTCATGACCACTTCCAGCGTAGGAATCCCCTTTTCGGGATGAATCCCAACCGGAATGCCCGCGCCGTTATCCTCCACCGATACCCAATCGTCATCATGTAGCGTTACGATAATTTGATCGCAACGTCCCGCCAAAGCTTCGTCAATTGAGTTATCCACCACCTCGTAGATCAAGTGATGAAGTGCGCGCACATCCGTACCGCCGACGTACATGCCCGGACGCTTACGAACGTGATCCATTGGATTAAGCGCTTGGATACTGGACTCATTGTATTCTTGTACCTGTGAGGTAGCGGTCTTTCTATCCGCCATTTTAACTCCTTCAATTGTCGGAATTTTCCCGCGATGATTGTCCCATTTTTACGCCCAAAAAATGGGCGGACTCTTCTTTAATTATATACCACTCTGGAAAAGGTGACAATAGGGCTACTTTAGCCAATCGGCGGCGGCTTGAGCCAACCCGTCTAATGACCCATATTTCACGGTGCATTCCGGTAAGGCCTCAATAAATTGTGTCCCGTAACTTTTATGCAAGATCCGGCTGTCAAATACACTTACAATACCGCGATCTTGTCGGGTACGGATTAAGCGCCCAAACCCTTGTCGAAACCGTAGGATCGCATCGGGCAGTGCATATTGATTAAATTGATCGTTATAGGTTTCGGAACGCGCCGCAAAGATCGGATCAGTTGGCACAGTAAACGGTAAACGAGTGATCACCAAGGCGCTTAATGACTCGCCGGGGATGTCCACGCCCTCCCAAAAGCTGCGCGTCCCCAACAACACCGCTTTATCGGTTGATTTAAAGCCATCCACTAAAGCTTGGCGGCTGCTCCCATCGCTTTGATCGTAAACGGTGATCCCACCTAACGCTAAACGCGGGCCGATCGCTTGGGCGGTTTGTCGCAATTGCGAGTAACTGGTAAACAGCACCAGCACCCGCCCATTCAGGGCTGCGGCCAATTCAATAATCCCGCGTTCAATGGCTTTTTGATAGCCATGTTTATCGGTGGGTTCGGGGATGTCGTTGGGAATATATAACAGCGTGGAGTCACGATAATTAAACGGTGATCCGACCTCTAATGTCTCTACCCCTTCTGCATGTAAGCGATCGTGGATAAAACTAAAATTATCGGCTGAACGTAAGGTGG
>JALOOG010000196.1 GCA_025454525.1 Anaerolineae bacterium
GGGCAATGCGTCGTAAGTTCATCCCATCCGCATACTAGCTAAGGGGTTGTTGACGCATCTGTTCCGGATAGCCTTGTTGCTTGGGCTGCGGCGTATAGCGCCGCGGATAATGTTGGCACTGTAAGCGTTGGCTACCCGCTTCCATACGACCGACTTTCACTTGACGTGTCGTTTCTTGGCAGTGTGGACAGATATTCATTACCTCATTTTAGCCTCTATACCCTCTTTTAGCCACTCCCTAGTGCGTTTTCCATTGACAATCCACTCATTTTTTTTCATGGTGCTACTCTTTCTGTTCCAACATGAACATACCGATTACCACTTCTACCAATGAGTCGGTGCGGGGTTGCCCGCATTGTGATCTTGATCGGGTCTGGGCGGATCATTATTTTTTCTCTTTCTTTGGACTAAGCAAAGAGGGGTGAAAAATATGATAGGGTTCGCCATTGGGCATGATAGTGTCTTCACCCCACTGTACCCAATCGTTTTTAACCCCGTCTAGATTCGCCCCTAGAAAGGTTGAATTATGAAGTCGGATCTGATTCAACCATGTGTTACGCATATTGGCATTTTTAAATGAACCATAACGCCAACCTCCGGCCAGAATCGCTTCTTCCAAATCCGCTCCGTTTGCAGAGGTGTAATAAGTGCTGGGAGTGGTGTTCCAGTTAACCATGAACATCCCTTGAACCATATTGGCGTGATCGAAATTCGCCATGTATAGATCCGCCTTCAAAAAACAAGCGTGCTTCAAATCCGCGTGTTTAAACACCGTCCCCACCAAAGCCCCCCCTTCAATATAAAGTCCTTTAAGGTTGGAATAGCTCCAATCCGTATCCCAAAGATCCAGTTGCTCAAGTAAGGTATCGGTCAGTTGGATGTTTTGAAATGTCTGCCCTGCGTAAGTCCCATCCTGTAACCACCCTTGCGCTTCTGCGATGTAAAACAATTTCCGGTTGTCGTGTTGTCGTCTGTATTCTGAGCTTGCACCAAACGCGGAAGGTCATGCTGAATCTGCTCTAGGGAAAATTTGGTTGTTTTCAACCAAGTAAGGGCTATTTCATGCAGAAAATAGGCTTTTCTGTATTTAAGAATCACATAACGTTTGTTGAAAAATCGGATCATCTTTTGGTAATAATTTCCGCCTTGGGGGGGTATGATAATTGGTAGATCCGATGTCCAGAATCTTTTTAATCTTCGTTCTAACGAACTGTCCATCATCTATTATTTATCATAAAATATAAAAATTTATAATTCTAAATTATCATCCCGCTGCACATCTTTAATGATGTAGATGGCATCAGAAGGGATTAATACTTCCTGTTCAGAGCCATCATTATAGAGACGAACGCCGTGGGTGTTGTCTTGGATAACCCATACTATATCATCATCAGCATAACCTATTACGTCTTGCTGTGATCCATAAGAATATGCTATGGGTACTTCTAGGGTATGCAAACGCCATGACATAAGCAGAAGAGTGACGATAGATAGCCACTCCCCATAGTCTTTTGCACTTTCGGACGCGAAAAATCGCCTTCCTAAGGTACATTACGGTTAACTCACTTGGGGATTTAGCAAATTTGTGCTATGCTAAAGAAGCATCTTTAACATACTTTAAAGCCAATGACCACACATCAATTGATCGCTCAAACTTTTCAGCGTGAATCCGGGCGCGTGTTGGCGACCCTTTACGCCACCTTGCACGACTTTGAATTAGCCGAAGATGCGCTTCAAGACGCGCTCTTGATCGCGTTAGAACACTGGCCCCAAGCGGGCGCACCACGCAACCCCGGCGCATGGATCACGACGATCGCCCGCCGTAAAGCGATCGATCGCTTGCGTCGCGATCAAACTTTTGCGCGTCATCATCCAACGATTGAAGCGCTCACCACGCAAGATCACGATCTGGATGAAGATCATCAAATTCCGGATGAACGTTTGAAGTTGATGTTCACCTGTTGTCATCCCGCCTTAGCCAAAGAAGCACAAGTGGCGCTTACCTTACAAACCTTGGGCGGATTGTCTACCGTGGAGATCGCTCACGCATTTCTTGTGCCACCGCCGACCATGGCCCAGCGTTTAGTCCGGGCTAAACGCAAGATCCGCGATGCGGGCATTCCGTATCAAGTCCCACCGCCCCAAGCGATCGCGGATCGGATTGACGCGGTGCTAACGGTGTTATACCTGATCTTTAATGCGGGTTACAACGCTCCTGTGGGTTTAACGCCGATCCGGGCCGATCTGTGTCAAGAGGCGATCCGCTTGAATCGAGTCTTGGTGAAATTAATCGAACAGGAATTACGGCCAGATGCAGAAGCGATCGGCCTGTTGGCGTTGATGTTGTTGCATTATGCGCGGTTTGCGGCCCGCTTAGGCCCACAAGGTGAGGTGATCTTATTAGAGGATCAAGACCGCCATTTATGGGATCAAACGTTGATTCAAGAAGGGGTGAGCTTGTTAGAGCAAGCCTTTCGATTGGGGGATGTGGGTTATTACCAGATCCAAGCGGCGATCAGTGCCCTCCATGCCCAAGCCCCAACCCCTGATGCCACGGATTGGCCCCAGATTGCGGCATTGTATCGTGTGCTACAAACGCATTTTCCGTCATCCGTCGTGGATCTCAACGCCGCGGTGGCGATCGCGATGAGTGAAGGGGTGGCGGCGGGATTAGCGATGATCCACATGATCGAAGCACGCGGTGAATTACAAGATTACTTTTGGTTTTATGTGGCGAAAGCGGATCTATTACGTCGGAGTGACAACCTAAACGGCGCATTGATCGCTTATCAACACGCCTTGACCTTGACACAAAATGCGGCCGAACAAACCTTTTTAAAGGGACGGATCGCCGAACTCTGTTAACCGAGTCTTTAGGCGCTATTCACATCGCGATTAAATAGGTACATTACCGTTGAAATTACGCATACCTATTGAGAAAATCGAGGTGGAAGAATGGCTGAAAGATACACCACAAACGAAACCGCACGCACTACGCGGACTTATACCGATACCGATCGTGATCATTTTTCGATGGTTGCCCCAATGGATCGGGTGCGTTGGTCATCTGTATTAGCGGGCTTATTTACCGTGTTAGCGTCCTTAGTGGTGTTTAGTGTATTAGGCATCGCGATCGGCCTTTCGACCGTGGATGTCGATAATCCCAGTCAATTCGGGATTGGCGCGGGCATCTATAGCGCTATTTCGGCGGTCTTGGCGTTTGCTTTGGGGGGCTTTGTGGCGGCGCGTACCACTGCGGTCGCAGGTTCTGGGAACGCGATTTTGAATGGCGCGATGGTGTGGATCGTGACGATCCCGTTGATCGTGAACGTGTTAACGACCGGAGTCGGTTCTTTATTAGGGACAGCGACCGATCTCGCTTTCCGTACTGCTGAAACCGCGGCCACGGCAGCGGGAGCAGCAGCTGAAGCCTCTGCGGATCAAGTGACTCCAGCAGAGGCGGAAGGTGCGGCAAATGAAGCGGGTGCGGCGATCAATGAAGCGGCCCAAGCGGCACAAGCACAAGTTGAGGACATCACCCCGGCAGAAGTGGAAGCGGCGGCCCGTGATGCCAGCAGCGCGGCCTGGGCAACGCTGTTAGCGTTAGGCTTGAGTGCTGGCGCGGCGATCTTTGGCGGAATGATGGGCCGGCGTAGCGTGCCAACGGATGTCGTCTCGATCAACAGCTAAACGTTTAGTCTCTAAGACCGATCACGCTTGAAGGCGTGATCGGTTTTTTGGAAAGGTTAATCCTCTAACACATACGAAAACAACAAAAAGCACATCACCACATAGATCACATCCAATACGATCAACAACGCGGGAATACCCACCCAAAATTCTTCCGGTGTTAAGCCCAACACCCCATTAGAAGCGCGTACCACCAACAATAAGATCGGCAAAATGGCCGGCAACATCACGATCGGCAAGAGCATCTCCCGCGCACGAGTCTGCACGGTCATCGCGGCCAATAATGTCCCCACCGATGCGAGGCCTAAGGTGCCTAAGGCCACTAAACCCACCATGCGGAGATCCAAGAGATTAACGTTGTACACTAGGCTAATCACTGGTAACAAGATCACCCCGACGATCAACCCGAACAAAAAATTAGCGGCTGCCTTGCCTACAAAGATCGCCGATCGATCGATCGGTGCAAGCAACATCGCGTCTAAATTGCCCATTTCGCGCTCCGCCGCCATGCTACGATTAAGGCCTAGGATCACCGCAAAGATCACCGACACCCATAACACCCCACTAGCCGCCGCGATCAGGATGTCCCGTTGCAATTCCAACGCAAAGCTAAACACAAACACGCTCAAAAACGAGAATAACAGCATCGCGCTTAACAACTCGCGACTCCGCCATTCCGCCCGTAGATCCTTCTGAAAGATCGCCCATGCCGCTGGAATCAACTGTTCACCCGCGCATATTCTGCCGCTAAGGACGCGGCATCTAATTGATCCGTCCGATGATCATAAGCGATCACCCCGCGAGCGATGATCACGGCGCGTTGTGCGATCTGGACGGCTTTATCGATCTGATGCGTGGTCATCACGATCGTGCGGCCGCCACCATGAGCCTCTAACAGCAAACGATCCAACGCTTTCATCGCCGTTTGATCGAGTCCGGTATAAGGTTCATCGAATAACAACACGGCGGGATCATGTAATAGGGCGCGGGCAATGCTCAACCGTTGCAACATGCCACGCGAAAACGTCCGTACTGGGTCATGGGCGCGCTTGCCTAATCCCACCCGCCCCAACAGATCGCTGATCCGCGCATCTAAATCGCGGCCACCAAGGCCATACAACCGCCCAAAAAACACTAGATTTTCGTGGGCGGTTAAAGCCTCATAGATCAAGGATCGATGCGCTACCAGTCCGATTTGAGCGCGCACGGCCGCGATCTCTTGGGGAATTTGCCAACCGCCGATCGTCAAGTGACCGCCGGTTGGGGTGGTGAGTCCGGTCAACAACCGTAAAAAGGTCGATTTTCCGCTGCCGTTATGCCCCAATAACGCCACAAACTCCCCGCGTTCGATCGAAAGCGTGAGTCCCCGCAATACCGGTAATAACCCGTAAGCTTTAACGAGTTTTTCCGCTTGAATAATGGCCATTTAATCCGCTAACACTCCCCATACCCGTAAACTATCACTATATGTCAATAAAAGCCGATCGTCCGCGGTGAAGGCGATTTGATCAAAAGACGCTTTACCCCCTTTGATCACGCCGAGCTGCATTCCGGTAGTGAGATCCACAATATCAGCCGTCCGATTCAACACCGGCCCCCATAAGGATACATCCCGATAAGGTTGGATCAACAACGTCTCGGCATGGTTAAAAACCGGAGTCCCTAAGGCCGTGCGATTCCGCGTTAAAGCTGTGATCTGACGACGATCGTTTATGTCCCAAATGGCGATCTGATAATCTCCGTCTCCGCCGCGCCCGAAACCGACCCAAATTGCCCCGGACGGGCTAAACGTGTGTTGCCAATCGTCATAATAGCGCCATTGTTGGTAAGGCAAGCGACGACGCACGCAATCCGGATCGGCGTAGAAGGACTTGCAATCCTCGATCGTGATCATGCCGACCACATAGCGCGGTAGGTTGAAGACAACCCGATCCTCTAAAAGACTCAGGATCTGATCATCGGTATTGATCACCAACCATTGTCCTTGATCCCAATGCAACGCTGATCGGTGCGAGGTGAAGATCCGTTCATGACGGATGCGTGATCGCGTCGGAAGATGCCAGATTTCCATTGCGTTCGGTTGAACGAACAGCAATTGATCCCCTTTTAAGGCGAATGATTGTCCGTAGGTTTCGATCATTCGCTCACCTGTATCTAAATCCCAGACGCGGACTTGTCCATCGGCCGCTAAACAGGCGAAATAGCGCGCTGTAACCGCTACCTCACTGATTCGGCCTACATGATCATAACAGTGATCCGCGGGTGCGATCCGGCGGATCACCGTTTGCCCGTCTGGGGAAGATTGGCCAATCCAATGATCTACCACCGTAATCAACGATCCCCCTGATACAAGCGCAACGGTCGTCAAGGGGAGTCGTTGCATAAAGTGAAGTCCGGTGGGGGTCAGTTGCCAAAAGTAGGTTTCAGCCTCGTTACTGGTGATCAAACGATCTTGATCAACGCCAATCAGCCAACCGGGGTCAAACACATCGGTGAACCACACTCTAGCACGTTGATCGGTTAAATCCCAAATATCCACCCGCCCACGGATATGATCCCCGATCGCAACCGATCTCCCTAGCGGATCAAATACCACTTGCTGATGCCCCCACGGGTGAACGAGATCGTGAGTCGTGATCAAGCGTTGATCGTGCCAAATGGCGACTTGTGTGCCTTGTGTGGGCAAACGATGAACGCTCCACCAATGGCGGCCATCCGGCGAAAAACCGATCCGCTCCACGGGATAGAAGAGATCGACCGTTAACAGGTTTTGATTGCCTTTAAGCCAACGCAATTGATCGCGATCATCCACTAACATCAATGTTCCGTCAGGGTGATAGACCCCGTAAAGCGCGTTGGGATGATCCGTTAGGATCGTTTGATCGGCTAAGCGCATGACTCGCACCCCATCGGCTAAGTTGATCACCACTCGTTGCGAGTCCGGGCTAAAGGCCAAAGAGCGCCCCACCTCTTGTCGGATCAACACGCCGTCGGTGAGGCGAAAGATGTTTAAGAGATCGGACGTAGACGATCCATCGGTCACGGTGATCGCATAACGGCCATCGGCACTCAAAACAACGTGATGCGCCGATACGCCGCGGTTAAACCCGGTGCGATACAACAGCGTTTGGGTGGTTAGATCCCAGGCCGTCAAGTAATGTCCGGAAGGGACATCTTCACCGACCGCTAACAAGCGTTGGCTATCCGGCGTAAACATCAGTTGATACACCCATCGGGTGATGAGCGCAAAGTTAGCGATCGGCACAGGCTGATCGAACATGATGAGATCATCAACCCGATACACCCACACCGAGTCCCCAATAAACGCTAACCATTGTCCATCAGGGCTAAAGGCTAATTCATCACGCTCCCACTGTGGGAACGCGGTAACGAGTGTGTGAATGATCTCACCGGTGAAACCATCCCATAAAATCACTTGTTGTTCCGGGCAATCCCAATGGGTGCAATCAATCCCTCAATCCCCGCTAAGGTGCGGCCATCAGGGCTAAAGATCACCTTAATCGGATGTCCGAAATGCCCTTTTAAGCGGATCGGCTCATCCGTAGGAGTCAGATATAACCATGCGCCGCGATCGGTGAGGATCACCATGCGTTGATCCACAGGCGACCATTGGAGACTGCGAAAACCGCCCCGCGATATGGGTGCGAGTTCGATGAGATTGGCTACATTGTCCGGGGTGATCGGCACGAGTCGCGTGTCGGTTTGGGCCATAATCCCGCTACCCGCCAATAGCAAGCCGATCAACGCTAACCCTATCGATCGTAAGATCATTGTAGCACCCCCCAAACTCGCAACGTGTCCCCATAGGTCAATAGCAGGCGATCA
>JALOOG010000011.1 GCA_025454525.1 Anaerolineae bacterium
TATCCCGTGATATACTCCGTACTCTGTAAATCTCTGATTGAAAACACGACGGAAAGTAATGGGTCTACCCCGATCACCAATGATGCTGATGTCATCCACGCCATAGGTGTAATTACCATCTTGGGTGTTGATCGGATTTCCCACATAGGTTTGACCCTGTTGTTGGGTATCTGAGTGTGTACAGGGGTTACAGTGGTTTTCACCTGAGATAGCACCTTCACCTTCTGCTTCACCTTCAAGAGATATTTCGTAAACATAGATATCGCGATCATCTGCCAATGGAAAATCCGAGGAATTCGGATCACTTGTTATAATACGAACTGTATTAACAGGAGCAGTAAAATTTACAGTCACTTCATTGGGAGTGGCTGATGAAAAATTTATGTATTCTTCGTTCGGTACATTTGTATCACAATTTAAAGTCCCGCTGGAAAAGGCAACATGTACTTTTGTTAGTGATGGTATTTCAAGCCCATTAACACGAACCTTAACTGAGCCATTAGGCGTAGGGGGTGGATAAACAGTTGTTGGAAAACGTACAACTAAACAAGGATCTTCTTGTTCACCAATATCAAAAATTGCCCCATCATTATTCGTAATAGGATCATCATCTTCTCCTAAAGCACGATTTGGATATCCTACATTTCTAAATCCAGATAGGCTTGATGCATAAACAGTCCGTAGTTGAAGTGTACGGGGCGCTGGTGCTGGAAATATGCCCGTTTGCGTATTTACGTTTTCAGTGGGGTTCACTCCGGGATTAAGATGATTGATTGAGATTTGATCGGGTGGTGTGTAAACGATCGGTTGTATTGGCGCAAGCCCATAAGTGGGTGAAGAACGTTGAATTTGTAGGATTGGGATTAGAAGTTCACCCAAAATGATCAAAAAAGTAATGATGATTTGAACACGAGTAGGTTGTTTAGTCCTATTTCCCTCTGTTTTTACATGTAGCGAATTTCAAAAACTTAAAACACTTTCTATCGACTTCTTACAAGCAAACGCAGACCTTAGATAAAACTTTTACAGTTATCTAAGGTGAGTACTTAGTTCCCCCCTAAGTGTTCGTGTTTACTTGGGTTGTTCACCAACCGTTTACATCTATGCTGCCCATAGCTTCCATTATGATGCTTGTTTTTGAGATTTAGTACAAAGTTGATTTGAGTTTTATCTATTCTTCTCTCACAACTCCGTAAACCTCTTGATATCCCAAAATCAAGAACGCTTAAGATCATAGCAAATGTTTTAGGTAACGCAAGACTTTTAATGTTACAAAACGTTTATGAATTACCATTTAAACTTCTAAAGTGATAGTTGGAGAACATTTTGATTTTAGTTAATTTATAATTGAAATAAATCGGGTAGGTCATTTTCAACTTACCCGATCAGAGGCATTTAATTACTTCAACAATCCGGGAATTTCTTCGGGGTTATCCGCCACACGCACGCCAGCCGCCCGTAACGCATTCATTTTATCCTCGGCCGATCCTTCGCCACCTTCTACGATTGCGCCGGCATGACCCATACGTGTTCCCGGAGGTGCGCTCCGCCCCGCGATAAATGAAGCGACAGGTTTGGTCATATGTCGCTTGATCCATTCAGCCGCGTCAATTTCTGCACGTCCGCCGATCTCCCCGATCAAAACAACTTTTTCGGTTTGCGGATCGTTTTCAAACATCTCTAACACTTCAATGAAATTTGTGCCGGGGACGGGATCACCACCAATTCCAACACAAGTTGATTGCCCCATGCCCGCTTCAGTCAAGGCGTTGATCACTTCATAGGTAAGCGTGCCGCTTTTTGACACGATACCTACATTTCCCGGAGTCGCCACATAACCGGGGATAATGCCGATCTTTGCCTGTCCCGGTGTGAGTAAGCCCGGGCAATTCGGCCCAATCAACCGAATCTCCGGCTTTTGCTTGAGGTATTCCTTGATTTTCATCATGTCCATCACAGGAACAGGATCGGTAATACAAACGATCAACGGCACATTGGCATCGATCGCTTCATACATCGCATCAGTTGCACCCACTCCCGGCACGTAGATGATGCTACAATTTGCACCAGTCGCCTCAACGGCTAATGACACAGTATCGAATACTGGAACACCTTCTACCCATTCACCACCTTTACCAGCACGTACCCCCCCAACGACTTGTGTTCCGTAATCGACCATCAAACGTGTTTGAAAGCGCCCTTCCCTTCCGGTAATCCCTTGCACAATCACTTTGGTGTGCTTATCCGCAAGAATGGTCATAACTTACATCGCTCCTTTTGCCGCTTGTACCGCTTTTTGCGCGGCTTCCGTTAATGTAGATGCCGTGATTACGTTGGGCAGTTGCGCCGTTTCGATAATTTCGCGTCCTTCTTTGGCGTTTGTCCCTACGAGACGGATGATCAATGGGACGTTAGGCTTCACTTCTTCATAGGCTTGTAAGAGACCGCGTGCTACTTCATCGCCGCGGGTAATCCCGCCAAAAATGTTGAACAACACCGCTTTGACATTTGGATCTGATAAGATGATGCGTAATGCGGCCGCAACTCGATCCGCTTTCGCTCCCCCCCCAATATCGAGGAAGTTAGCTGGTCCAACCTCATCACCACCGTAGAGTTTGGTCATGTCCATCGTGGTCATCGCTAAACCGGCCCCATTGACCATACAACCGATCTGTCCGTTTAGCTTGACGTAACTGATTCCAGCTTCGCGTGCTTGCGTCTCCGATTCATCTTCAGCTGTGAGATCGCGTAAGTCTGCTAGATCAGTGTGACGTTGAAGCGCGTTATCATCAAGTCCCATTTTGCCGTCTAACGCGATCAACTTGTTTTCACCTGTAATGACCAAGGGGTTGATCTCGGCGAGTACCGCGTCATTTTGGAGAAACACTTGCCACAATTTTAAGGCAATATCACCGAACTCTTGCCAATATTCGCGAGGGATGTTGGCACGGCTGGCGACATTCATCACCTGATAGGGGTGAAGACCCATGATCGGGTGGATCGGTTCTTTGATCACCAATTCAGGATGCGTTTTAGCGACTTCTTCAATCTCTACCCCACCCTCATAAGAGCAGATCAAGACGGGTTTACCACTGCTACGATCGTTGGTAATCCCCAGGTAAACCTCTTTGGTAATACTTGCACCCGGATCCACCAACACGTTATGCACGGTTAAATCCTTGATCTTCATGCCCAAGATTTTCCCCGCTGCTTCACGCGCTTCTTCTGGGCTTTTGGCCACTTTCACGCCGCCCGCTTTACCACGTCCCCCGGCCAACACTTGGGCCTTAACAACCACCACGCCGCCCAATTCCTTGGCGATCTCGTAGGCTTGATCAGATGTCGTAGCGACCTTACCCATCGGCGCAGGAATACCAAAGCGTTGAAAAATCGCCTTGGTTTGATGTTCATGAAGGTTCAAAGTATATTCCTCCCCATTCACACAAAGAATAAAATTTGCCCCGTAGTATAACCAATCAAACTGTGATTCGATATGGCTTTAAAGAATTTCTATCGTTTGACGGGTGACTAACGCTTCGGGGTAATGCGCTTCTAACCATTTGAGCGCATTTTGTAAGATCTCGTTGGTCAATCGCGATGAATTGCTCACCGTGGAAAAAGCGATCACCGCAGATTGTAAACTATCGTTTTTATCGATTTCCGCAGCGGAAACATTAAACTGATTGTGTAACTTGGTGAGCATTGATTTTAAAATGCTACGTTTGTCTTTCAGCGAGTGGGACTCTGGTAGGTATAACTCAACGGTGCAAAGGCCTAAAATAGGGTTGGACATAGTGGTTTATGCGCGATTCATAGCGCGGTTTAATTTGTATGTTTGAACGGGGCTAGTATACTAGAGGATGTTTAGTTTGTCATTCTACCAATCGCAAGGGGCGGTTATGAGCAGAACTCCCTTAATCTTTATCTTGTTGGCCATTTTGATCATGTCAGTGGCCGCACAAAATCCCGCACCGGAAAGCACCGCCGATCCCGCCCCAACCGCTGGGACATTGGTCAATCCGGGCTTTGAAGCACCCTTTCTCACTCAAGCGGACTTAGGTGATATTGCCCAAGGTTGGAGCGCGTGGCGTTTAATCGAAAATGCTGATAGCTCACAACCTTTTTATCAAGCAGCGGGTCAAAGTGTCACCCCTGCACGAGTCGCTACTGAGAATGAAAGTCAAAAGATTTTTTTCTTCCTTGGCAGTGGCACGGGTGGGCTATCGCAAACGGTGAGCGGACTCACAGGCAACACCGCTACTTTTAGCATACAAGCGTATGTCTGGTCATCTAGTGATGAGTCTAACCCTGATCTAAGTGCCGATCCCGGAATTGTGACGATTGAAGTCGGGATCGATCCAACAGGAGATAGTTCCCCCACTGCATCCACGATCGTCTGGTCTGATCCGGTGGAACAATACGACGCATTTAATACCTACACAGTTAGCACTCCGCTCTCTGGCGATACACTAACCGTCTATGTGCGCGTGAGTGTGGCCGAAGCACGGTTGTATACCGATGTGTTTATTGATGATGCGACATTGATCATCGGTGATGAAACCGCGCCGATCGCCACGGAAGAAGCCACTGAAGCGGTTGAAACCACTGAAGTACCTACGGAAGAGGTCACTGAAGAAGCGACATTAGAAGTCACAGTGACATCTGAGTCGGCGAATTTGGTTGAGACTCCGACGCTTGAACCCGTGCCAACCGAAACCTTGATCGAATTGCCTACGGTTGAGATGACTCCAACCCCCGATCCGATTGTGCAGCAAGAAACTGAACTGGCCGCTACAAATGTCGCAGTTTCGACTGAATTGGTTTTGACTGCTACGGGTCAAGCGATCATCACGGAAACGGCACAGGCTGAACAAGGTGCGTTATTTGCTGGCACTAGCACCGCAATCGCTGAGACACAAATCGGCTTTGAACAACAAGCGACTGAGTTGATCCAGACTGTGACTCAAAGCGCGTTAGAAGCCGAGTCAACTCGTTTGGCTGCGGAACAATTGGCCACGGCCGCTTTACAACCAACACAAACCCTCGTGATTGTTGAACCGACTTTTACCCCTGTGGTGATTGAACCGACCGCAACCGATTTCTTACCGACACCCGTCCCAACCAATACGGAAGTTCTCGCTACTCCAACCGACATTTCCGGCACACCAATCCCATTAAGTGAGGAATTTCCCGGTCGCTTACTCCATACAGTGACCTATGGAGATACTGTGGCCGATATCGCGGTGCTGTATAACAGCACGGTAGAAGCGATCATTTCAGCGAACGGTTTAGGCGAAGACGCGCTGATTTTTGTTGGTCAAGGCCTGATCATCCCAGTGCGGATTCCCCCACCCGCTACTTCGACTCCAACGCACACGCCACAAGTGATTGTGGTGACAGCAACACCGGATCAATCGGGAGTGGATGCCTCTGGGTTCTATGTGGTGCAACCGGGGGATAATCTCTCCACGATTGCGCGTCGCTTTAATACCACTATGACCACCCTCGCACAACTCAATGGGATCGTCAACTACAATCGGATCTTGGTGGGACAACGGTTACAATTGCCCACAGGGACATCTGCGCCGAATCCAGCAGCTACCCCTGTCCCAACGGCTACCGCGCAACCAACCGTCAACTATACCGTTCAACTCGGTGACTCACTCTATACGATCGCCTTGCGTTATAATGTCACCATTCAACGCTTGGTTGAAGTGAATCGGATCGAAAACCCGAATCGGATCTTTGTCGGGCAAGTCTTGGTCATCCCACAATGAGCGAGTGGCGAAAGTTAGTCAATGCCAAAACGGGCGCGGTGATTTTACCGCGCCTCCGTTTGTGTATCAGTTGGTGGTGTCATTTTAAGGGGCTTCAGTTTTCCAGTCAGATTGCGCCGGATCAAGGTCTGCTGTTTGTCACCCGCTCAGAAGGACGGGTTCATACCGCAATCCATATGTTTTTTGTGTTTTATCCGATCGCGGTGTTCTGGTTAGATCGCCATTGTCAAGTGGTGGATAAAAAACTCGCAAAACCGTGGCGACCATCGTATGCCCCTAGCAAACCCGCTCAGTATTACCTTGAAACACACGTCGATCTGCTTGATCATATTCAAGTGGGCGATCTGCTCAATTTTGAACAAGATATGACTTCATAACAATAATCCCCTCGTTTGAGGGGATTATACTGCTGTGTGTTTCAGAGCGAACTACGCTGCGGGGCTAATTGACCCGTCTGATGACCATGCTAACTCAAGATTATTCGCATCGTAGATGCTTGGACGCGATTCACCTAAAATTGTCCGGTCATTGATCAACACGCGGCGGATGTCGCTCCGCCCAGGGATCTCGAACATCACATCCAACAAACGGCTTTCGATGATCGAACGCAACCCTCTCGCACCCGTTTCTCGTTTAAGGGTGAGGTCGGCCGCCGCTTCTAACGCCTCATCGGTAAATTCCAATTTGACATTATCCAACGCTAACAAATGTTGATATTGCTTGGTAAGCGCGTTTTTCGGTTCTTTGAGGATCTTGATCAACGCATCACGATCTAATGGGTCAACCGTCACCAAGACCGGTAAACGTCCAACCAATTCCGGAATGATTCCGTGAACCATGAGATCTTCTGGATTGGCTTGGCGTAAAAGTTCAGTGCGGCTTAGCTCACGGGCGGTCTGTTGCCCAAAGCCTAAGACCCCTTTCGCGCCGATGCGCTTGGCGATACCTTTTTCAATCCCTTCAAATGTCCCCCCGCAGATAAACAAGATATTGCGGGTGTTGATCTGCAAAAACTCTTGATGCGGGTGTTTACGTCCGCCTTGGGGTGGCACATTGGCGGTAGTGCCTTCGACAATCTTGAGTAATGCCTGTTGCACCCCTTCCCCCGAAACATCGCGGGTAATGGAAGGGTTGTCATTTGATTTACGGGCGATCTTATCGATCTCATCAATGTAGATGATGCCTTGTTCGGCACGGCCGATATCGCCGTCGGCCGCTTGAATCAAGCGTAACAAGATGTTTTCGACATCTTCGCCGACATAGCCGGCCTCGGTGAGTGCGGTCGCATCAGCAATACAGAATGGTACATTCAAGATGCGTGCCAAGGTTTGGGCCAGCAGCGTTTTACCGCTGCCAGTGGGGCCCAACATCAAAATATTACTTTTGTCCAGTTCAACCCCGTCTCCAGACTGCCCTGAACGGATGCGCTTGTAGTGGTTATAAACCGCCACACTCAACACTCGTTTGGCATGGACTTGACCGACCACGTATTCATCCAACCGTGACATAATTTCGCGAGGTGACAACAATTCCTTGAGGTCAATCTCTGCATTTTCCCGGGAGGTACTGATCAGATCTTCATCCATGAGCAGACTGTGGCAAAGTTCTACACAGTAATTACAAATGTACACATCGTTCGGCCCGGCGATCAAACGTTCCACATCATCGGGCCCGCGATCACAGAAAGAACA
Source organism: Anaerolineae bacterium (assembly GCA_025454525.1). Classification (GTDB taxonomy): domain Bacteria; phylum Chloroflexota; class Anaerolineae; order Aggregatilineales; family Phototrophicaceae; genus JALOOG01. Next base: position 7,469 of record JALOOG010000011.1, read on the forward strand.
GCGTTGGATATTGGGTCTATAGCTCATCGTGTTTACTTTTTGCTACCATTTTCGGAAATTTCTAGCACCGAGTCGATCAAACCGTATTCGACCGCCTGTTGAGCGCTAAAATAAATATCGCGATCGGTGTCACGTTCAATTGTTTCCTTGCTCTTGTTGGTGTGCTTGACAAAGATCTCGTTCAAACGGTCTTTCAAGCGCATGATCTCATTGGCTTGAATCACGATGTCTGAGGCCTGCCCTTGCGCGCCGCCCAAGGGTTGGTGCATGTGGATCGTGGCATTGGGTAACGCCATGCGTAAACCCTTTGTCCCAGCGGTCAATAACACCGTGCCGAAACTCGCCGTCCAACCTACCGCTGTGGTACTGACGGGCGGATGAATCGCCTGCATCGTATCATAGATGGCCATACCCGCATAAACCACACCACCAGGGGAATTGATGTACATTTGGATACGACGTTCAGGGTCTTCACGATCCAAAAACAACAATTGCGCGACGATCAAATTTGCGACTTGATCTTGGATCGGCATTCCGACGAATACGATCCGTTCTTTCAGCAGAAGTGAATAGATGTCATAGGCGCGTTCACCACGGCTGCCTTGTTCAATCACCATTGGAATCACGTTATAAATGCTCATACCTTTTATTCATTAGCGCAAACGAATTGCGCTTAACTCCTTTCCTTAGTGTAAACCTAAATCAACAGAGAGATCTATAGGCTAATCCCTTACGATTCTGAGGGATTAGTTTCGGTTTGGCTATCGTCAGTCTGGGTAGGCAACGGTAATTCAGGCGCTTCCCCCTTGCCGATCGCCACTAAACGTTCAAATGCTTTGTCTTGTAGCAAGCGATTCAAGGTGTTGTTTTGAATATTGGCGTTATTGAACATTCCGCGAATGCCTTCTACAGGGATGTTAAACTGTTTCGCCAAGCGCGCTAAGTGTGCTTCAAAATCGGCTTGCTCAACCCGCACCTGTTCTACATTGATCAATTCACCTAAGACGAGTGACCGCTTGAGCATACGGATGGCTGATTCGCGATAATCCATAGCGATGTCATCGCGGGTTTTATTTAAGAGACGTTGATACATCTCCAATGAAAGCCCTTGTTGGCGCAATTGCTGATCAAGGGTCTTGAGCATATCATCAATTTGATCCTGCACCATTTCTTCAGGATAGGCAATCGTCGCCAGATTCACAATGTCGCTAAGGACTTGATCGCTATAACTCTGATTGACATTTTCGAGGGCTTCTTCTTCTAATTCCTTACGGATGCGCGCACGTAAGTCATCCAAAGTAAACGACGGGGTTGTTTCGTTCACTTCGGCGATCACTTCAGCTTCGGCATTAGGGGCGGCCTCAAGGGACGTTTCACCTTCAACCACGGCTGCTTCGGTCGCTTCGGGTTCATCGCTAAGCGAGTCTGGTTCGTTGAATTTTGCTGCAAACGCATCGTTTAATTCCGGTAATGTGAGGTTTTCGACCTTCTTAACCTTCACGTTAAATTCAACGGTTTTTCCCGCGACTTCGGCGTTAATTTCTTGTTCTTCGCCGGCTTGCGGATAGGTGATCGTAAATTGACGCAACTCACCCACTGTTACCCCGATCATGTGGTCGGTGAACCCTGGCCCCATTGGCTCAAGTTTCCCTTGTTTGAGTGTCACCGGAAGATCATGTTGATGAATATAGTGTTCACGGTCATCCTCATGATGATCGCCGTATTCATCTGTTTCATCGTGTTCGTCGTTATCTTCATCCGCTTCATCGTCATGATCATCATCTTCACTGACAAAGAAGCTGTGAACATCAATCAGCAAGCGATCACCGAGTTGAGCAGGTTGATCGGTTTCGGTTGCTTCTGCGGCTTGTTCTTGAAGTGCGTGAAGTGAACGTTCCACATCATCAGCGGTAATTTCCGGTAAGTTATAGTCTACGCGCACACTTCGGTAATCACCTAAGTCAACGGTGGGTTGGAGAGGTACGGTGTAAACAAAGGTAAGTGTAGGCTCAGTTTTCATATCTTGCAAAGCGCCGGGGCCATAGGGGTTGATGCCGGATTGATTCAACGCCTCGCGATAGATCTCTTGCCCAAGATCTTCTAACGCATCTTGTAAGATATTTTGTTCACCCACATAACGCACGATCATTTGGTAGGGCGCTTTGCCCTTGCGAAAACCGGGGATATTGACTTGTTTAGCGACCTTACGCACCACCTCTTGTTTGGCTTTTTCGAGGCGTTCCATTTCTACTTCAACCGTGAGGCGAGCTGTATGATTTTCAATGTGTTCTGTTTGGAGGTTCAAGGGTTTTTATCCTTACGTGCAGTTTGTTAGATTATAGCATTCGGCCATGCGCCGTGACGATAAATCTTTCATCAGAAAAGGGGTCGCTTCGCCGAATATATACAGAAAGGCGCGTATTGCGGTCGCGCCTTTCGATCACAGTGGGGAAGGAGGGACTCGAACCCTCACCTCGAAGAGACATGATCCTAAGTCATGCGCGTCTGCCAATTCCGCCACTCCCCCATCGGAGAAACTAAGTTATATTATAACCCTCAAACAGGTCAGATCACAAGGGTTAATCAGTTCAAAAATCACAAGACGATCGATCTCGCTCTAAACGGCGGCGGTGAAGGCAGCGAAAACTAAAAAAAGATTCGGCGACAGCAGCAACGTAGTTAGGAGGATCGTAAGATTGGATTCCAACACCAAAAAACAAACCTAAAAAGGCAAAGGCAAGTTGGAATTGCATGTTCATGTGATCCTCCATAGGGGTGATCATGATCGTAATTAAAGAGAGGATAGCACAAATAAGCGAAAAAGTCGTAACAAATGTCCCGCTTTTCACCAGTAATCTCAGGAAAGTTTCTTGTATCCAACCCCTCCCTAGACCTCACCCATGCCTAGGGAGGGAATTGGTGTGCGTGGCATGGGCTAATCGGTCTCCATGGATGGGGTATTTTTCTGAGGTTACTACCGATGTCTTTTGAAGTGGCTGTTTTGACTCTGAAGTGACAAAATTTGCCGCATCTCCTAAGCCCTTATACAATACCGTCAAACACAGGTTTGTTAGAATTTCTAAACCTTAAGATCTGAGGCGCAACCTTGTGTTATGATTACTGATGTCACACTATCCGTTTAGATCAACCGGCTTAGAGGAATTCGACTTATGTCAGATCGTCCGCTAAATCGTCCAAAACGCTTGCAGGACTTAAGTGAGCAGGGACGTACCCCACAAACTCCCTCCGCTCCGCCTGCCTCTGCGTCACCTAAGCAATCACAACCTAATCAGCGTTGGAATCCTATGCCGCTGCAAACACTTGAAGATACTGGGTTAAGCAAATTAGGGATTGCTGATCTGGTTTTAAAAGTTTTGTATTTTAGTGGCGACCTCACAGGATCCGATGTGGCCGATGTCGTTAAGCTCCCGTTTGCCGGGGTGCTTGATCCGGTGTTTGAGTTTCTCAAACGTGAAAAATTTCTTGAGGTCAAAGGTACAGGCGGTTTCGGGGAGTCCAGTTACCGTTATATTATCTCTAGCAAAGGTTCAGATAAAGCCCGGGAAGCGCTTGAACGTAATCAATATGCCGGCCCCGCGCCGATCCCGTTAAGACAATACATTGAATCGCTCCATGAGCAGAATCGCCATCGCCCCCCTGTCCATCGTCAAGATCTGATGCGATTGATGGAAAACTTGGTGATCGCGGAAGAAATGCTCGATAAAGTGGGCCCCGCGGTGAACTCTGGTCGGTCGATCTTCTTATATGGCCCTCCTGGAAACGGGAAAACCACCATTGCAGAGCGCGTCGGTCGGATGGTGTTGGGCGATGATATGTGGATTCCCTACTGTATCGATGTTGATGGGCAAGTGATTCAAGTATTCGATTCAGTCAACCATGAGTTGAGCGATAATCAAAACCAAGTGAAATACGGAACAGGTGTGGTCTCTGACCCGCGTTGGGTCAGCATCCGCCGCCCGATGATTATGGTGGGTGGTGAGTTGACGATGGCGGGGCTTGACCTCACCTATGATGAGATCAACAAATATTATGAAGCCCCCTTCCAAGTAAAAGCGAATGGTGGTTTATTCCTGATCGACGACTTTGGTCGCCAACAAGTGCGGGCGGTAGACCTCTTAAATCGTTGGATTGTGCCCCTCGAAAAAGGTGTGGACTTCTTAACGCTCAATAATGGGCGCAAGATCGAGATCCCCTTCTTTGTGATGATTATCTTTTCAACCAACATGGATCCGAAAGACTTGGTAGATGAGGCGTTCTTGCGTCGGATTCGTTATAAGATTGAAGTTGGCAACCCGACTTTTGAGCAGTTCCGTGAGATCTTCAAGATCATGTGTCGGATTAAAAAAGTCCCTTATGATGAACAAGGTCTAGCGTATTTGCTCAAAGAATGGTACATCAACTATGACCGTGATATGCGGATGGTGCATCCACGCGATCTTCTGTCACAGTTGGTCGATATTGCGGCCTATCACAATGTACCGCCCACAATGGCTTCTAAAGAATTGTTGGATGCGGCTGCCGCTTCTTACTTCGTTCAACTTTAAGGGTGAGACGGGCGCAATTGCTCGTCTCTCTTTAACGTAGCCTAACATACATCATGGTCTGATGAAGCGAAGATTCAGCGCCACCCCTTTACCACGCTATCAGGTGTTTACGCTGGCAGATGGGAATTACGTTGTCCAATGGGATGATAAGCGGGTTCAAGAGCTACTCACCGGCAACTATCGAGAATATGAACATCGCCGAGATTTTGGTCATCCTATCACTGATTACGAACTCAAACAGCTAAAGGCCGCGGGGCGTGTCGAACATTATAATCGCGATTATGTTTGGTTGTATGCGTTGCCAGAAACCGGACGTTTTGGCGTGCGTAAAGAAATGGGACGGGGTGAACGTATTCGGGCCTATTACCTTAGCACTTCTCTGCCAAAATCCCAACAAGATCAGGTGACATTGATCCTTAATAAGATCGGGGCTGGTCATCATTTGTATGTCACCCCACGTCAACATCTGTTGATCATTATGAACAAAGATGGGACGTACTTTAAAGACAGCGATGAGGCGGAACAGATCCAAAAAGTCCTTCAGACCCGCGTCCCTGATCTGTTTAACGACATTACAATCGCCTATGATGAAGTCAATGCCCGCGCCCCATTGGTGGGATTGTCCTCAGATGAAAGCAATTCACCGCTTAGTTTCGATGATCTGATCGCGAGTCAACGTGATACCAGTATGACCGCCGGCCGTCGCATCTTGATGATGATCCCGAATCAAGAAGAACGGGAGGCGTTTGTGCAATTACTTGGCAGTATGGAAATTACACTTTATCAAGCCTCTAAAACCTATGAGGCGTTGGAAACCCTTGAAGATCATCCAATCGATCTATTGTTGATGGATATTCAACTCTCTGATATGCACGGTTGGCAAATGATCAGCAAAGTCAAAGAGATCGAAACCCTGCGCGATCTCCCGATTTTGATCATCGGTGATGAGATTGACCTTAGTAAAACAGTGGCCAAAGTCGATTATCTTACCCGTCCGGTGAGTATTGCGCGTTTGCGTCATAACATTTGGCGTTTATTGCGCGAACGCACCAAAATTTTACGCCCCCCGCATCATTAATCAATTGGAAACCTCGTTACTCCTGATCAATTTCTTGTAGACTTTTATGAGCGTTGGTAGAGTCAGATCGATCAAAGAAAATTTTTAATCATGACGAATGGATGAATTCATTGATTTTTGTCACAGGTGGAACAGGTTTTTTAGGTCGTCACTTATTGCCAGCATTGTGTCGCTCTGGGTATCGGGCGAGGGTTCTCACCCGTTACCCAGAGCAGCATCCGTGGTTGGCACGTTATGCCAATGTTGAAACGGTTGCGGGGGATCTGCGAGATCGTCAAATTTTACAAAAAGCGTTGATCGGGTGTCGTTACCTAATTCATGCGGGGGGCTTGTTTCGCTTTTGGGGTGATCCGCGTGAATTTGATGAGATCAACGCGCTTGGCACAGAAAATATTATGAATGCCGCGCTAGAAGCTGGAATCGAACGGGCAATCCATGTCTCTAGTGTCGCGGTGATCGGTCAACCTGATCCTAAAGACATCATTGATGAAGCCTATCCACCGAATCCGGTTGAACCGTATCAACATAGCAAATTACGCGCTGAAAAGATCTCACTTCGCATCTTTTCCGAACAAGGTTTACCTGTGGTGGTGATCCGCCCCGGCGCATTTTATGGCCCGATGGGTGAATATGCGTTTAACCGTTTGTTTTTCAAAGATCCGATGCGCGGCATTATCATGCAGTTGGACGGCGGCCGTTACATCATTTTTCCGGCGTATGTTGGGGATGTGGCGCAAGGGATCTTGTTGGCATTGGAAAAAGGCCGCCCCGGTGAGATTTATAACATCAGCGGTGATTGGATCGCACATCGCGATGCATTTAGTGTGGTGATCCGCGAGGCGAAATTGTGGTATCCCCGCTTACGTTTCCCCGGTTGGGTGGGGATTCGATTCTCGCAACTGTTGGAGGCAATTTCACAAATTACCCGTCAAGAGCCATTCTATCCACTCAATATGCAGTCATATGTCTATAATGATTGGCGGGTCTCGAACGAAAAAGCGCGCCGTGAATTGGGGTTTAATCCGATCTCGTTTGAAGAAGGCGCACGTCGCACCGTCGCATGGTATCGGGCGGGTAAACCGGATCACCTTGAGGAATTAGAGTGTTAAGTTACATGGCAAATTCGCCCTATTTGTCTATTTAAATACTGCTATGCTAGGGGACTTCACAAACCAATCAGAAAAAACTAAACCTATGGCAACTTTTGATGAAGTCAAAATCTATGTCAAAAGCGGTGATGGCGGCGACGGGATCATCGCTTTTCGACGTGAAAAATACATTCCGCGGGGTGGGCCGTCTGGCGGTGATGGTGGGAGCGGTGGCGATGTGATCTTTCGGGTGAATCCGAAGATGAACACCCTCACCTACTTTCAAACACGCATCCATTTTAAGGCAAATAATGGTCGGCGTGGCGGTCAAAAGAACATGACAGGCGCACAAGGCGAGCCGGTTTATGTTGAAGTCCCGCCCGGCACGATTATCAAAGACGCGGAGACGGGCATGATCCTTGCTGATCTGGTGAGCAAAGATCAAGAGGTGATGATCCTCAAAGGGGGACGCGGTGGGCGTGGTAATCAACATTTCGCTAACAGTTCTAATCAAACGCCGCGTTTCGCCGAAAAAGGTGAACCTGGTCAAGAAAAATGGCTGATCTTGGAATTGCGGTTGATCGCGGATGTCGGGATTGTCGGTGTGCCTAATGCGGGCAAATCTACGTTACTCTCGGTGATCAGCAACGCGAAGCCCAAAATCGCCAATTATCCATTTACCACACTTGAACCGAATCTTGGGGTGGTGGTCTACGATGATCATGATCTGGTTTTCGCCGATATTCCGGGTTTGATCGAAGGCGCGCACGCCGGAGTCGGGTTAGGTCATTCGTTTTTACGGCATGTGCAACGCACGCGGATTCTGGTACACCTGCTGAATGGTGAAAGCGATGATGTGTTGGCAGATTATAGTCAGATCAACACGGAGTTGGCACTGTATGATGAGCAACTCGCGCAAAAACCGCAAATTGTCGCTTATAACAAGATGGATAATCCGGAAGTTGCCGAACGATGGGAACAGGTCAAAGCACAATTAGAAGCACGGGGAGTCCACCCGATCGCGATCTCCGCGGCCACCCATATGAATACCCGTGAACTTTTACAACGTGTGATGGAAATCTATGCCTCACTGCCTGCTGCTGCTCCTGCCCCGATCGTGCTGGAGACTCCGATTTATGGCATGGAACAAGATGAGCTTAGCTTTGAGATCACCCGCGATGAAAATGGTGCGTTCCATGTCAAGGGTAAGCGGATCGAAACGGCAGCCCGCATGACCTATTGGGATTATCAAGAAGCGGTTTTGCGCTTCCAACAGATCCTAGAGACGTTAGGCATCACGGAGGCGTTAATCAAGGCGGGTGTGAAAGTCGGAGATACTGTCTACATCGGTGATTTTGAATTGGAATGGACGGATTAAATCGCTCTGGATTGAAATGGACGGGTTCAATAGCTTATTGAATTGCCACGGGGGGATTAAATGACTCACTTATTGAAATGGAAATGGAAGGCCTAAAGAACATGGGGGATCAACACATCGGGATTTTTGGCGGCACCTTTGATCCTCCACATCATGCCCATTTGCTGATGGCGGAGCAGGCTTGCGAGATGTTGAATTTGTCGCAATTGTTATTTGTGCCGGCCGCAATCCCACCGCATAAAGATACAACGCGGGTCGGGACAGTGCATCGGTTGAAAATGTTAGAGTTGGCGATTGGTAATAACACACATTTTACGATCTCACGGGTCGATCTCGATCGGCCCGGACCTCATTACTCCGCGGATATGGTACGGATTTTATATGAACAATATCCGACAGCACATTTCAGTTTCATCATGGGAGAAGATAGTTTTCGCAATTTTCACACTTGGAATCGTCCGGAAGCGCTGTATCGCGATGGGCGTTTAACCTTGACGGTGATGATCCGCACCTGTGAAGGCAAACAGATTACCGCTGATTATCACGCTGATCGCTTACCAGACTTGGCGCAATATGTACGGATCTTGCCGTTTCCGGTGATGGAAGTGTCGTCTAGTGATGTGGTGCGACGTTTGAAAGCCGGTAAGAGCGTGCGTTACCTACTCCCAGAGGCGGTGATCGCTTATATCCATGAACATGATCTTTACAAAATGTAATACGCTATATCAGATCGTTTAGGCCATTTCTCTTGACAAATCCAACATCTCCTTCAAAGATTAGCGCTTGACAAGAAACCCTAAGGAACGAATCTGATGAAGCGGATTGCTTTTTTAGTTTGTTTAGCGCTAATGCTATTGAGTAGTGTCAGTCTTTCGCAAGAGATCCCGACTCTTGTCCCACCGACCTTAGTCCCTCAAGGTGAAAGCGGCGCGGAAGAAGCGTTGTTAGCCGAGTCGGCCGTGGTGCGAATCATCAATCGGGGGGTGGTTCGGGTAGGCATTCTGTATAATGAGCCGCCCTTCGGAGAATTAAACCCCCGTGGAGAAGTCAGCGGTTTTGATGCGGATCTGGCCCGTGCGATCGCCGAAACATGGGGGATTGAACTCCGCTTGCGTCAAGTGACGCGGCAAACGGCCGCCGATGACCTACGGACGGGGCGAGTCGATATGTTGATCGCGGCCCAAGTGCATCGGCGTGATCTGGATTTTGAGTTCAGTCAAACTTATCACCTTGCCAGCCAATCGATGATGGTGCGCGCTGGAGATACAGAACCGAAAACCTTGGCAGAATTAGCCAATCGGCGAATCGGCGTGGTTGATGGCACCTATTCAGAAGTGGCGTTAAACAATTTTGCGACACGGACGGGTATCCCATTTCAGATTCAACCCTATCCTACATTAGATCGGGCGTATGGTGCGCTGATCGGACGTGAGGTTGACGGGGTGATCGGGAGTCGTCATCGCCTTGTCCGAGTGGCGTTGCAACCGGATGTGATCACTATCCTTGAAGAAGCCATTGAACAAGAACCGTATGCGATCGCGATGCCGCGTCAAGATGTGAATTTACGTAACTTGGTGAATCAAACGCTTCAGCATCTACGTCAAACGGGTAAACTGGCAGAATTACGACAAACGTATTTCCCAGAGTCGTCGTATGCGCTTACCTTATGGTCCGGTTTAGGTACAGATGCCCCTAAACCGGATCAATTTACTGCAAGTGTCACCTATCCGGGGCAATATGTTGTACCACGTTTGCAAGGCGGGGGGGCGATCCGGGTGGCCGGATTGGGACTCGTGGATCTGAATAATCCCGATCTGCCGGAAGGGGATCGGCGAATTGAGACATTTCAACGTGGTCTGATCGAAGAAATTACACGCCGTTGGGGAGTGTCGGTGGAATATATCACCACCGAGTCGCCGCTAGAGTCCGTGGCGAATGGTCAAGCGGACATCGCCATGGGCGTACAGCCTAATTGGGATTGGGATGAGCGCGTTGATTTTACCAACCCGTACTTGTTGCGCGGATTACGACTCTTGGTACGAAAAGACAGTAACATTTTTGGGTTTGCAGAACTATTAGGGGGACGTACCGTCGCTGTGCCGTTAAATCAAGCGGGGATTGTGGCGATCGCTACAGAAGAAGCACGTCAACAAAATGCGATCATCCGTACTGTGCAGATCCGTGAACAGGATTTTGCGATCGAGATTCTTGAAAATCGTAATGCCGATGTCGCATTTGCCGATAGTGTGCGATTGATCCCGATCTTAGAACAATATCCGAACGATTTTCGGCTTACTGAACGTTGGTATAGTGAGGAATATATCGCGTTTGCCACACCGCGTAACGATATTGATTTTCGCCTCTTATTAGAGTACACCCTGCAAGAGCTAATCCGCGATGGTACACTCGATCAATTGTTACGGCCGGTGATCCTACCGGATGATATGCCCGATTTTGTGATCTATCCCGGAGTTGGTAACACTTACGGCTTTAACATCACTCGTTAGGAGCGCGCTCATGATCCGACAACTTAGCCTCATCGTACTTACAGGTCTGATCGCATTGATCGGGTGTTCTCCGGCGGTTCCAACAGCGACCAACATTCCGTCGGTAACAGGGGTAGCCACTCCTATTTCAGCACATCCGATCACGGACGCGATCAATCAATTACGGACGGACAATGCGATCCCTGTATTGATTGAAAGCGATGCGATCAATCGGGTGATCGAACGCTATGCAGGGACGATTATCGCGAGTGAACCCCTAGACTTTGAACGATTACGCGCTGATTTGATCGCTGAAGGTTTTTACGCCGATGCGATCAGTTTGATCACCTATAGCGGCGCAGACGCAACGCAAGTGGGACAAGCGTTAATGACTTCGGATTATCGGGCGGATCTGCTGGATGATCAATTCACCCATGTCGGAGTGAGTGAGACGGATGATCCGCAATTCGGCACCGTGTTTGTGATCTTACTGACCACTAGCGCTTCATTAAGCGCGCCGGGGGCGAATATCCTCACCCCCGGGACACCGGAGGATCAAGGGGAGCGGATCGTCAATTTGCTGAATATGGCGCGCATTCAACAAGGTTTAGGGGAGCTTCGCCTAAACCCACAATTGACGGCCGCCGCGCAACTGCATAGCCAAGATATGGCAGCACAAGAGGCCATCTTTCATGATGGGACAGATGGCTCAAGCCCAAGTGATCGGGCTGAACGGGCTGGTTATGTGGGGCGTGCTATCGGCGAAAACGTGTTGATGCGCGGTGATATCAATGCGTCTGGGGCGTTTGATCAATGGTGGAATAGCCCGCCGCATTACGAAAATATGATGAGCGCAACGTTTGATGAGATCGGGATCGCTTATGCGATCGGTGCAGATGGAAATTACTATTATACGATGTTGTTAGGGACACCGCGATAAATTGCAGGCCCGTTACAGTAAAATGTGGCTTGCCCTCATCTAAAATCAAGGTATAGTTTGTGTGTTTGCATGGCGCTCAGCGCAGAGATAGGCGAAAAGCAATGATAGAAGTAAATGAGCTTGTAAAACAATATGGTGATTTTGTCGCCGTGAAGGGGATCTCCTTTAACGCGCAACCGGGGCAAGTAACCGGATTTTTGGGCCCTAACGGCGCAGGCAAAACCACGACGCTTCGTATGTTAACCGGATTTATGCCGCCTACCGCCGGATCGGCCAAAGTGGCGGGTTTTGATGTGTTCGACCAAAGTATGGAAGTACGGAAGCGCGTAGGCTACCTGCCCGAAAGTGTGCCGCTTTATCGGGATATGACCGCTGTTCAGTATTTGATGTATATCGGTGAGATCCGCGGGATCAAACACCGTCGGGAGCGCGCTTATGAGGTATTACGGCGCGTGGGTTTGTCGCATCGCGGAGATAGCTTGATCCGCACCCTGTCGAAAGGGATGCGTCAACGTGTCGGACTCGCCCAAGCGTTGATCCACGATCCCGAAGTCTTGATTTTGGATGAACCGACGATCGGTTTAGACCCGATCCAAGTGTTGGAATTGCGCGATTTGATCAGTGAATTGCGTCAAAAACACACGGTTTTGTTTAGCACACATATCTTAAGCGAAGCGGAACAGGTGTGTGACAAGGTGGTCATTATCCAACAAGGCGCGATCATCGCCCAAGGAACACCCACCGAATTACGCGCTACTTTAGAACGTGGTGGTCGTGTCCTCGTCCGTGCGAATGCACCCGTTGAAGATTTGTCCGAGGCCTTAGGGACATTGCCCTCGGTGTTGCATACAGAGATCGTCACAGAAGGGCTTGTCGTCACTCCGAAAACAACCGATCATGATCCCCGGCCGGAAGTGGCGCGTCGGATTATCGAACGCGGTTGGAGCTTGATCGAATTACGTCCATTAGCGGTCAACCTTGAAGAGATCTTCTTGGAATTGACACGCGCTCAAAAACGGGCCGAAGTTGTGGAAGCGCCTCCCTCAGAAACTCAATCGGAAACCTCAGAAGCTGAAGTGCAGGAGTAAAAGACTGTGAGAATCATTTTTGCCGTTTACAAGCGTGAACTGGGTTACTACTTCCGTTCACCGATTGCTTACGCGGTTGCGTTTGCCTTGATGTTATTGTTGGGTTTGTTGTTTAGTGGTTCGGTTGGGCAAGCGGTAGAATTCAATTTACAGGCACAACAGTTCCAACAACAACCGATCACGGCTAGCCAGCTCATCTCGAACGTACCGACGGTGTTGGTCTTTTTGCTGTTTTTGGTTGCGCCGTTAATCACGATGCGCTTGATTGCAGAAGAAAATCGTGAAGGCACCCTAGAAGTGTTGATGACGTTACCGATGAACGAGTCGGCTTTTATCATCGGGAAATTTTTGGCTGCATGGACATACTACACGATCATTTTGCTGTTGACACTGATCTACTACGTCATGCTCAGTACGATCTCTGTCCCTGACGCGGGTCAAGCATTTACGATCTACCTTGGCGCATGGTTGTATGGCGGGGCGGTGATTGCGGTGTCGATGATCTGGTCAGCGGTGACTGAAGATCAGATCGTGGCGGCATTCTTGGGCGCGGCTACGGTGCTGGTATTATACCTCACCGAGATCGGCGCATTTTGGGCGAGTCAACAAGAAATCACGGCCGGTGCCTCAGATTTTATCCGCGAGATCGGTTTAACCGCGCACTATCACTCGACTCTTTTACAAGGCATCATTCGTGCCGAGGACATCGTTTATTTTATTCTGATGATCGTCGGGGCGTTGTTTATCACGACCCGCTTGGTCGAAATTCGCCGCTGGAGAGCGTAAGCTATGACAAACGAAAAACAAGAGCCTTTAATTCCCCCGATCTTATTGTTAGGGCTTGGGATTGCCAGCATTTTAGTCGCGATTACGATCGCTTTCACCAATAGCGACAACTTGGTGTTAGCGTTGATCGCGGCCGGTGTTGGGATCGGTTCATTGGTGGGTTGGGGTTTTTTATCTCAAGATCAATTTTCGAGTGTGGCTTCAGGCCGTGCGCTCCGTTTTGGTGGGACAAGTTTACTCGTGACGCTCATCGTTATCGTGGCGTTAATCGCGATCTATGCCGGGGTGCGTGGCTTAAACTTACGCTTGGATGTCACCCAACAAGAAAACTTCTCACTACCTGAATCGGCGCGTGAATTGATCACAGCTTATGGGAATGATCCCACACAGCCACCTGTTCGGATTTTGGCCTTTTACAACGATGCTGCCAGTCGTGATCAAGCGACTTTGCTGTTTGACGATTTCGTACAGACCAGCAATAACAAGATCAGTTATGAGTTTGTTGATCCCGATCAAAACCCAGTGATCGCAGAGCAGTATGAGATCACTCAAGCGGGTCAAATTGCGGTGGTACGACTTGAAAACGGTCAACCGAATCTTGAAACTGCGCTTACGGTCAATTCATTGAGCCAAGAAAGCCTGACCAATACGGTGATCGCGGTCGCGGCGTTGGGCGATTTCCGCCTTTATGTATTGGAAGTCGAAAATGGACTTAGCATCGAAAACGAAACCCCTTCTGGGATGTCGATCTACAATCAAATTATCACCGAAAATTACCAATTCACCACACAATCGATCTCCATTTTCGACATCACTAGCGGAACGGTGAACTTAACTGATCCGGAAGCTGACGGGATCGTGTTAATGATTCCGGGTGGGACAAGCGCATTAGACGATGAGTCGCTTAAGGTGATCACCGATTACTTGGATGGTGGCGGAGATGCGGTGATCTTTGCAGATGTTAACGTTGAACCCAATGAAGAATCATTAGCAACCGCCCCCAATCTCAACGAGTATTTAGCACGGGTGTATGGGGTGAACTTCACCAATAGCTTAGTGTTAGATGATCGCCAAAACTTCCAAAGTTTGCTTGCGATCGTTACCAACTCGTTTGATCCGGCTCACCCAGTCACTGAAACATTTGCATCAACAAACAATGTGGCATTGTTATTTGATGCCAGTCACACCTTACAATTTGTGGAAACACCACCCGCAAATGTGGTTTTAACAACACTGGTGTCATCTGGGCCGGACTCGTATAGTAAATCGATCGATGCTCTGGCGGCTGAAAATGTTGAACAGGTGGATACAGATCCGGTAGGGCCATTCCCGATTGCGATTGCGGCCGAAAATCAGACCAACGGATCGCGGTTGGTGTTAGTAGGGGCGAGTAACCTACTGAACAATCAATCGTCACAATTCAGCGGATCAGGCGTGGTCAACATCGATCTTAGCTGGAATACCGCGTTATGGACTGCGGGCTTCTTTGAGTTCTATGAAAACTTACCGCGTGGTATCCGGCGGGATGCACGCGCACAAGATGCGCCGATTTTAGCTTCAGACAACCAACTTACGTTGATTAACTTTTTAAGCACCCTCGGGATTCCGTTTGGGATCTTGCTCTTAGGGGGTGGGGTGTGGTTTTTGCGTCGCTCAAAGGTTAAGGAGAGTTGATCTATGCGTTTGGATCGTAACACGATTATCTTGATTGTCATCAGTTTAGTGGTGATCGTTGGGGTCTTGGTGATCAACAATTCCCAGATCAACGCCCCACCCCAAGTCACACCGACGGTTGACACCCAAAGCGGTCAATTGTTAACGGTGAATCCCGCTGATCTGCGTCAATTGGAGATCCGTAACAACGAAACACTAGCCTTTTTGACTTTGCGCCGTGTCCCGTCCACAAATGCGACGGTGATCATCCAACCTGAGTCTACAGCAGATGTTACGCCAGAAGTCACCCCCGAAGCGACTCCTGAAATGACACCGGAGTCTACACCGGATCCGATGGCATTTTTGACACCAACAGCCGATCCGAATGTGTTGGTGTGGATCATCTCACAAGGGACGAATCTGCAAAATCGCACCACCGACACCCTACAAGCTGAAAATGCGGTCTTGGTGTTTTCGGCATTGCGTCGAACCAATTTCTTTACCACGGATAATCCGGCTAACTTTGGGTTGGATACACCACGCTTTACGATCATCGCTACGGCCGCAGGCGGCGAAACTTATCAGGTAGATGTGGGGTTGAAAAATCCGACCGCGCCGCGTTATTACGTGACCCTCAATGGCGATAAAACCACCGTCTACCAAGTCGCACAAGATCAGATCGACTCGATGCTCAATTTGATCGTGACTCCACCCTATAGCCAACCTTCGCCGACTCCGTTTTTGACCGCCACGCCGAATCCCTTTAGCGAAGTGGAACAGACTGCTACCGCGATTGTGATTCAAACACAAACGGCCTCTGCCCCCACAATCACTCCGCTGCCTTCGGCAACACCAACGGTTGATGCGACAGCTGAAGTTACCCCTGAAACAACCCCTGAAGCTACAGACGCGGTGACACCTGAAGTCACTCCTTAAGCTTAACGATCAAAAGCAAGTTCAAAAGCGTAGATCAACTTGTTTGATCTACGCTTTTTAATTTGATCGCATCTGCCTTTATCTATTTTGTCGATATATGCAGTTTGCTTTATAATGAACAAAACGACAGGGGGATCGGTGATCGATATAAAAGTCGGCATTGTTATTATGAGTGGTGTCGAGGACGGCACGACCATCAAATGTAGCACCACCAAGGGTGACGGCACAGTCAGCGCTAATAGTTGGACATTGACGATCGGACGGGCAGAAGATTGTGATCTGCGGTTGCAAACTGATACCTATATTTCGCGTTTACATGCCAAACTGCATTATGTGAACGGTCAATGGTGGTTAGAAGATTGCGAAAGTCGGAACGGCACGTTTATCACTATGACCAACGATTTTTTTAAAGACACCCGTGTGCGTAGAATGATCCCGTTAGAACTTGGGCAGTTATTTCGCATTGGTCGCACTTGGCTTCGCTTAGAATAAGGATCAAGGATGGATTATGCCTAGTATTCTTCTAAAAGATATTTTACCGATTGCCCGTCAAGAGTCGTACCGGATGCAACATTACTTCATCGGTGCAGAGCATTTGTTTATCGCGATGTTAGAGATGAAGGGGAGTCTTACAGCACGCATCCTTGAAGAAAACGGCTTTACACCTGAATATGTGATCAACGCGATCCGCCTCAAGATCGGCAAGGGGGTTCGTCAACAACAATGGTCAAGCACACCCAACACCCCGCGCTATCAAAAAATTATGAAATACGCGGAAAAAATTGCCTTAGAACATCGTCATGCTGAACCTGAAGAACGCGATCTGCTGTTGGCGATCTTGATCGAACAAGATAGTATGCCGGTGCGCGTGCTAAAAGCACTTAAATTAGACATCGAAACCTTAGCGGTTTCGGCACAAAATCATAGCGTAACGGAAGAAATAATTGACTTACCTGTGAAGATCGTGTTTCATCCCGATGTCACCGATACGAGTCTAAACAAATCGTTTACGATGATCCTAAAACGGATGTTTCATGGCTACCCTCACATCCGGATTGAGCAACGTCTGTCAGGGGGGTATAGTGGCGCGCAATTGTTTGTCGTCACCCCTTATCAAATGGACGGGACGCATCACGCCGCGGCGGTCGTCAAAATTGGACAAACCGATGATATTCTGGATGAGGCCCAACGTTATGACTCGCATGTCAAAAACACCCTGCCCCCGTTGACAGCACGATTAGAGGATAAACCTATCGCACCGGATAACTCACATTATGCGGGGATCAAATACACATTTATCACCGGACATGATGAGACTCCGCGTGACTTGCGTGCCGTGATCCGCGAATGGGGTGCATCGGCGATCGGGGAATGGTTACGCAATGAACTTTATCCAACTTTTGGGAAAATCTGGTGGATGCAAGGGCGGGCGTTTCGCTTTGAGACATGGCGTGAATACGATTGGTTACTCCCGCCATTGTTTACAATTGACTTTGTTGAACCGAAGCAAATGCCTGTGGACTCGTTTACTTTGCGCTTTCCCGTCCGACGCGCACGTTTTTTGACCTTGCAACATGGCGATTATTTGACGATTGAAAACTTTATTGTGCATAAAGTCGATCGCGATCAAAATATTATGACCCTTGCGATCGGCAATACCTCGGCAGCAGAAAAAGCGTATCGAATCAAAGTGCGCGGGATCGATTTGAGTAAAAATGTGTATTATCGGGGTGAAGTCTTGGAGACGATCAGCGGACGGATCTGGGAAACGCGCTCTGATCAGCTCATCATGGCGGCACGGGATCTCCGTCCTGATTTTGACCTTGATGAAGATTTGATCCCGGCCACCTCTGATAAAATGCGAAAAATTGTGAATCCGCTCAAACATTATGACACGCTGTTAGATTGGCAAGTCAACGGGCTGATCAGCAAAACCCATGGTGATCTGCACTTAGGAAATATTATGGTGGGGCCCGGCAATAGTCCGTTTTTGATCGATTTTGCACATACACGAGATGGTCATACGATTTTTGATTGGGCCTGTTTAGAAATTAGCGTCCTTAATGAGGTCGTGATGCCCGTAGCAGGGTCAGATTGGAACGCGGCGCGTAAGGTGATCGAATACCTCATGCAGATCAACGCCGGATTGCCTTTAGAAGTCAATAACCCCTTGGCGAAAGCATTGCAGGCGATCATCGAAATTCGTCAGATCGCCCAAGAATGTCTCGGTCAGAAAGGCCACTGGGCTGAATATTATATCGCTTTAACGATGTGTGCGTTGCGGGCGATCTCATGGGATAATCTCGCGCTTGGGAGTCGGCGTTTGATGTTTTTAGTGGCTGGACTTTCGTCTCATGAGCTACGTAAATCCTCGAATAGCATTGCCGGAGAAACCCCCTCTCCTGAAGATACGGATGTTAACACAGCAATTTCATCCGGAAGCGGGAGTCAATAAACAGGGGCCATCCATATGGCCCCTTCACAATTTTAGTGCGTGAGCGCTTGCTCTAAGGTGAATTGTTCGGTCTCGGTTGATCCTTCTAACGCCTTGGTGGAGGTTTGTCCGCCCGTGATGATCTCTTGGAGCGCGTCAAAGTACCCTGTTCCCACAAACGCTTGATGTTTCACCGCGCCGTAACCGTGTTGTTTCTCCGAGTCAAACTCCGCGTCTTGTAAACGTGAATAGGCGGTCATACCTTCATCACGATATTGGCGGGCCAATTCAAACATGCCGTAATTCAGTGAGTGGAAACCGGCCAAGGTGATGAATTGGAACTTGTAACCCATTGCCGCTAATTCACGTTGGAATTTCGCGATCGTCACCGCGTCTAAATGGCGTGACCAGTTGAACGAGGGTGAGCAGTTGTAGAATAACAACTTATTCGGGAATTTCTCGCGGATCGCTTCGGCAAATTGACGGGCTTCATCTAAATCGGGATGCGAGGTCTCGCACCAGATCATATCTGCATAAGGCGCATAAGCCAATCCACGCGAGATCGCCGCTTCTAAGCCATTCCGGACATAGTAAAAACCTTCTGGACTCCGTTGGCCGGTCATAAACGGTTGATCATAAGGATCAATGTCACTGGTGAGCAGTGTGGCCGCGTCTGCATCCGTGCGGGCGATGATCATTGTCGGCACGTCCATCACATCGGCAGCCAAGCGGGCCGCGATGATCTTACGGACAAACTCTTGCGTTGGCACTAACACTTTGCCGCCTAAATGTCCGCATTTTTTCGCCGAAGCGAGTTGATCCTCAAAATGGACACCGGCTGCCCCTGCTTCGATCATGGCCTTGGTCAATTCAAAGGTGTTGAGAATCCCTCCGAAACCGGCCTCACCATCGGCAATTAACGGCACAAGCCAATAAGGGCCACGTTTGCCTTCTGAATGTTGGATTTGATCGGCACGCAATAGCGCGTTGTTGATCCGGCGCACCAATTGCGGCACACTATCCACCGGATAGAGACTTTGATCGGGATAAGTCGAAAGGGAGTCGTTGGCATCGGCGGCCACTTGCCAACCGCTGACATAGATCGCTTTTAACCCAGCGGCGATCATCTGAACCGCTTGCGTTCCAGTGAGCGCGCCTAAAGCGTTGATGTAATCTTCACGGTTTAAGAGATCCCAAAGTTGTTCCGCCCCATTACGGGCTAAGCTATACTCGATGTGAAACGATCCCCGTAAGCGGATCACTTCTTGGGCATTATACGGACGTTGAATGCCTTTCCAACGCGGACGGGTATTCCATTCTTGGGTGATTTGTTCAGCGTTACGCATGGGTGAAACTCCTTATAAGTAGTCGTAAGCAGGTAAGGTTAAAAAGTCAACAAAATCGGGTGATTTAGACATTCGTGCAAATAGATCGCTTGCCAAGTCAAATTTCCCTTGTTGATAACGTGCTTGGCCAAGTTCTTGGGCGATCGCCTCTAATTCTTCTTCCAACATCGCATCAAATAATGCCGGATTTAAGGTTTGTCCGTTATCCAATGTGATCCCATGTTTGAGCCATTGCCAACATTGCGCCCGTGAGATCTCGGCGGTCGCAGCATCTTCCATGAGATTGTAAAGGGGAACACAACCATTTCCCCCTAGCCATGCCTCTAGATATTGCAGACCGACTTTAAGATTCCACCGTAAACCGTGTTCGGTGATCGTGCCTTGACTAGGCGTTAATAGATCTTGCGCTGTGACCTGCACATCATCTCGTTGACGTTCGATCTGATTCGCTTGTGGCATCAAGCGATCAAATACTTCTAACGCCGTCGTAACTAAGCCGGGATGCGCGACCCATGTCCCATCATGGCCATCGTGTGCTTCGCGTTCTTTATCTGCCCGCACTTTGGCAAAAGCCTGTTCATTAGCGATCGGGTCATGTTTGATCGGGATTTGTGCGGCCATCCCACCCATCGCATGAACGCCTCGACGATGACACACCTTGATCACGTATTGTGCGTAAGCCCGCATAAAGGGGACGGTCATCGTCACTTGTGCGCGATCTGGTAAGACAAATTGTGAATGTTGACGTAATTTTTTGATGTAGCTAAAGATGTAATCCCACCGTCCACAATTTAAACCTGCTGCATGATCGCGCAATTCATATAAGATCTCGTCGGCCTCAAATGCCCCTAATAACGTCTCGATCAACACGGTCGCCCGGATCGTGCCGCGTGGAATGTGGAGCGCATCTTGGGCAAAGTTAAACACATCATTCCATAACCGAGCTTCTAAGTGGCTTTCAAGTTTGGGTAGATAGAAATACGGCCCCGATCCGCGTTCTAATAACGCTTGGGCGTTGTGAAAAAAATAAAGCCCAAAATCGAATAATGCCCCTGGTATTGGGCGATCCTCCACTACAAAATGTTTTTCATCTAAATGCCAACCTCGCGGCCGCACCATCAACACCGCCGGATGTCCATCCAATTGATAATGTTTGCCGTGATCCGCTTGATACGTGATCGTGCGCCGCACTGCGTCCCGTAAATTGATCTGACCTTGCAACAAGTTATCCCAAGTTGGCGCGTTGGAGTCTTCAAAATCTGCCATGAACACTCGCGCCCCGCTATTTAAGGCATTGATCACCATTTTGCGATCCGTGGGGCCGGTGATCTCCACCCGTCGATCTTGTAAATCCGTTGGAATTGCCGCGACTCGCCACTCCCCTGTCCGAATGTGAGCGGTTTCTGGTAAAAAGTCTGGCAATTCACCCGCATCGATCGCTTGTTGGCGCGTTTGTCGCAACTTCAACAATTGATCCCGACGTGACGTAAACTCTTGTGCCAATTTGGTTAAAAAATGTTGCGCCTCTGCCGTAAGCATCTCGCTATATTCCGGCGGCATTCCCCCTCCTGTTATGCTTATGCGTCTAATGGTGATTTGTGATACTCTTCACATTCTACTGGCATAAAGGAGTCCCTGTAAACAACAGCTTGTGTGAAATCAATCACAAGTTTTTAGACACTGTGTACGAAAATTAAATATTGATTCGATTTTGAGAAGAGGAAAGGCACATCAGATTTGATGTGCCAAGTGGAGAAAAAAAATTTATAAAGCAGCTTTCACAGTAGCGCTAAATTCAGATGTGCTGATAAACGATGAACCCCGTGAGGTAATATCGGCAGTGCGAGCGCCGGCCTTTAAAGCACTATCGATCGCGTTTTCGATCATGAGCGCTTCAGTCTCTAAGGCAAAGCTGTAACGTAACATCATCGCCACACTTAAAAACATACCGATCGGGTTGGCTTTGCCTTGCCCTGCAATATCGGGGGCCGATCCGTGAACAGGTTCATAAAGTCCGAAAGTGCCGTTTCCAAGTGAGGCGGAAGGCAACATCCCCAATGAACCCGCTAAAACCGACGCTTCATCGCTTAAAATATCACCAAACATATTTTCCATAACCAACACATCAAACGATGCCGGACGGGTTAACAAGTGCATAGCACACGCATCTACTAAAACATGATCTAACGCCACATCGCTGTAATCCTCGTGGACTTGCGTCACCACACGTCGCCATAAACGCATCGATGCTAACACATTGGCTTTATCGACAGATGTCACCTTGTTACGCCGTTTTTGCGCGGCCCGAAAGGCAACATGCGCGGCCCGCTCCACTTCCGGCACACTATAGTACATTGTGTCGTATGCGTCTGCCCCTTGATCCTGCTCCTGACGCTTGCCAAAATAAAGTCCTCCGGTCAATTCGCGCACGATTAACAGATCGACTCCCTCTAATAATTCGGCGCGTAACGGCACATGCTCAAACAAGGCCGGATAGGTTTTAACCGGACGCAAATTCGCAAATAAGCCGAAATGTTGACGCAATTTTAATAAGCCCTGTTCAGGTCGGACTTTTGCGGTCGGATCTGACCATTGGGGCCCCCCTACCGCTGCCAATAAGATCGCATCTGCTCCCTCACAGGTTTGAATCGTTGACGCAGGCAAGGGATCGCCTGTTTGATCGATCGCGATCCCACCGATCAGCGCTTCTTGATAGCTAAATTCATGTCCACACTTGGCCCCTATCGTGTCTAAGAGATTGAGGGCGGTCTGCATCACTTCGGGGCCGATCCCATCCCCCGGCAATACTGCAATCGTCGCTTTCATCTTGCTACTTTATCCTTTTTGTTGATCTACATGATTAAACATTGACCACATCGTAAGCAATCTTTAAACCATATTCCACACTATCCACCAACGCCAACCAACTCGCTTGAATGATGTTAGTCCCCGCGCCAACGGTACTCCACCGTTTCGCGCCATTTTGGGTATCGATCAAAACGCGGGTCGTGGCGGCCGTGCCGTTCGCCCCGTCCAAAATACGCACTTTGTAATCGGCTAATTGGAAGTCGTGCAGTTGTGGATAACGCGGGATTAACGCTTTGCGGAGTGCGAGATCTAACGCATTCACCGGCCCATTGCCTTCGGCGGCAGTATGGATAACATCGCCTTCAAGGTCAATTTTAACCATCGCTTCGGCCAATTGTCCGCGTCCGCGCCGATCTTCGACAATCACCGTAAAATCGATCAAAGTGAACAGGGGTCGATAGTCGGATTGTTCACGATACAAACGTACCGCGATAGAGGCTTCGGCCCCTTCAAACACATATCCGACATTTTCAAGCGCTTTGATCTTATCTAGCACACGTATGGCCGCCGCGTCGGTGACATCAAGGCCAAATTCTTCGGCCTTGCTCAACACGTTGCCACGCCCAGAGAGATCTGACACTAAGATCCGCATCTCGTTGCCCACTAACGCGGGATCAATGTGTTGATAGCTATCGACATTGCGCCGAATCGCCGCTACATGAATCCCGCCTTTGTGAGCAAATGCGCTTTTACCGACATACGCCAGATGTTGATCCGGTGCGAGATTCGCGATCTCGGCGACAGTACGTGATAGATGGGTTAAGTGACGTAATGCACCTTCCGGCACACAATAATAGCCCATTTTGATCTCTAAGTCCGGGATGATACTGCATAAGTTGGCATTGCCACACCGTTCCCCGTAACCGTTGATCGTGCCTTGGACTTGGGTCGCACCGCCTTGTACCGCCGCTAAGGTATTCGCTACGGCTAATTCCGCGTCGTTATGGGTGTGAATACCTAGTGGGGTTTCAGGGAACATGGCACGGACAATTTCAACTAAACGGGTGACTTCCCAAGGCAACGATCCGCCGTTGGTATCGCATAACACGATCCAATCCGCTCCTCCGTCTACGGCCGCTTGAAGCGTTTGCAAGGCATAGTGAGGATCCAATTTTGAGCCGTCAAAAAAGTGTTCCGCGTCATAAATCACCTCTTTACCAAGCGTTTTGAGATAGCGCACGCTGTCATAGATGATCCGCAAATTTTCTTCCGGCGTGGTTTGTAATACTTCGGTGACATGCAGCATTGACGTTTTTCCGACTAACGTCACCACAGGCGTTTGAGCATCCACTAAGGCGCGGATGTTTTCATCGTCTTGGGGTTGGCTATGCTTGCGACAAGTTGAACCAAAGGCGGCGATCCGTGCGTGTTTGAGCGTGATCCCTTGGATTGCCTCAAAATAGGCCGCGTCTTTAGGGTTTGATCCGGGCCATCCCCCTTCAATGTAAGCGACACCCAAATCATCTAACAGGCGGGTAATCCGCAATTTATCGGCTACCGAAAGCGAAATCCCCTCACGTTGCGTCCCATCGCGTAATGTGGTGTCGTAGATGTAAACTTGTTTCATGTGTTGATTCGCTCCTAATAGCGGTGGTCAAACGGGATCGCCTAAGCAATCCCGGGATGATTTTTACGACACGGCTAACGTGTTGATGCGATCACGATGATCAACTTCATAGGATTGGATCTCGTTTTCGAGGCCCAATAAAAAGCCTAATTGATCGACTCCGTTTAAGAGGCAGTATTTTGAAAACGGGTCGATTGGAAACGTGATCGCCCGTCCATCTGGGAGCGTCAAGGTTTGTGAGGCGAGATCAATGCTCACTTCTGAAGTAGGATCTTCTTGCGCTAAGCTGATCAATTGTTGTTGGGTGTCGGCATCGACCACCACCGGTAACAACCCATTTTTCAGCGCGTTATTCTTAAAAATATCGGCGAAATAGGTGCTAATGACCGCTTTGAATCCCGCTCCCATTAAGGCCCAAGGAGCATGTTCCCGCGATGATCCACACCCGAAATTATGGCCGGCGATCAACACTTGCGCGCCTTGGTATGCGGTCTGATTCAGAGGAAATTCTGGTTTCGGGCTACCATCGGCGTTATAACGCCAATCCGAAAAACAGGCCGATCCTAATCCATCTTTATCGGTCACTTTGAGATAGCGGGCCGGGATGATTTGATCGGTGTCAATATCGTTAATCGGAAGGGCGACCGTTCGCCCTTGCACTGCTGAAAATGCTTCCATCGTTAGACTCTTTCCAATAATTCACGCGGATCGGTGATCACCCCGTTGATCGCGGTTGCTACAGCCGTTAGGGGACTGGCTAAGAAGGTACGTCCACCTTTGCCTTGACGGCCTTCAAAATTGCGATTACTGGTGCTGACTGCATACTCGCCCGGTTGCAATTGATCGCCGTTCATGGCGATGCACATAGAACATCCGGCCTCACGCCATTCTGCACCGGCCGCCCGGAAGATCTGATCCAAGCCTTCGGCCTCCGCTTGCGCTTTGACACGCTGTGAGCCGGGAACTACCATCATCCGTACCCCTTCGGCCACGCGCTGCCCTTCGATCATTCGCGCCGCTTCACGAAGATCGGTAATGCGCGAATTGGTGCAACTGCCCACAAATACCACATTCACCGCTTTACCTAAAAGCGATTGTCCCGGTTGCAGATCCATGTATCGTAGCGCTTTATCTAACGCGATCTTTTGGCTAACGTCGCCTAAATGATCAGGATCGGGAACGCGATCGGTAATTTTCATACCCATGCCCGGATTCGTGCCATACGTGATCATCGGGATCAACGCATCGCCATCTAACACCACTTCAGCATCAAAAGTCGCTTCAGGATCGGTGGGTAAGGTACGCCATTGTGCAACGGCCCGATCCCAGTCCGCGCCCTTGGGGGCATAGGTGCGGCCAGCGATGTAATCATAGGTGGTGTCATCGGGTGCGATCATACCGGCCCGCGCCCCGCCTTCGATCGACATATTGCAGATCGTCATCCGGCCTTCCATGCTTAAAGCGCGGATCGCCGATCCCATGTATTCGAGGACATACCCTGTCCCACCGCCGACTCCGATCTTGGCAATGATCGCTAAGATGATGTCTTTGGCGGTCACGCCAGGTTGTAATGTCCCATCCACACGGATCGCCATGGTTTTTGGTTTGCTCTGTAACAGCGTTTGAGTCGCGAGAACATGCCCTACCTCGCTTGTGCCGATCCCAAATGCTAATGCGCCGAATGCGCCATGCGTGCTAGTATGGCTATCACCGCAAACAATCGTCATGCCCGGTTGGGTAAGCCCTTGTTCCGGCCCAATCACATGCACGATCCCTTGATTTTCTGTTCCCAAGGCATATAGCGGAATCCCAAATTCTTGGCAATTCTTGGTCAAAAAGTCCAATTGGAACGCGGCTTGTTGATCGGTCACTGGGATGATTCCATCCAAGTTACGCGGAGTCGTGGGGGTGCTGTGATCCATCGTCGCTAGGGTTTTATCCGGTCGACGGACTTTTAGG
This sequence comes from Anaerolineae bacterium, assembly GCA_025454525.1. Taxonomy (GTDB): domain Bacteria; phylum Chloroflexota; class Anaerolineae; order Aggregatilineales; family Phototrophicaceae; genus JALOOG01. The sequence continues at coordinate 33,641 of JALOOG010000011.1, forward strand.
CCACGTTCGCGCAAGAGTGTAAACGCTTGAGGTGAGGTGACTTCATGCACCAAATGCAGATCAATATAGAGAACCGCCGGAGTTTCGGCAGTCTGGGGTTTTACAAGGTGACTATTCCAAACTTTCTCAAAGAGTGTTTGCGCCATGTTGATTTTTCCTAGTATCTACAAAACTGTGAGTTGTGGGGAGCAATCGATTACTCCCCATCCTGCCTTTACATGAATTTGGGGCGCTTCAGGTAATACACCCGACGCAACATCCCTTCTTCGTTGACCAGATATTCCACTGTAACCAGTTCCCAACCTTCTTCGCCTAAAAATGCAAGGACAGTTTCAGGGAATACGTCTGGTTCTTCCACCCGTTTATGTTGACCATCACTTTGATAATAGGTAACAGTGACCCCATAAACGGCCGTAAATTCTTTGGTGTCATGGTCTTTTTTGCTAAACAAATAGGTGTATAAGACATGACAATATTCCCACTTTTGCATGATTGCCTCCGCGGTGTTAAGGATGTTTCAGACTAAGTGTAGCCGCTTCCCCTTCGGGTTTCATCTCGCCATATCCTAACACAGCTAACATACGATTTAACGCAGCCAAATAAGCCTTGACACTCGCTACCACAATGTCCGTGTCCGCGCCATAGCCTCCGAAAGAGCGCTCATCCCCTTCTGGGCTGATTCGCACGGTCACTTCACCCAATGCATCGATCCCGGCAGTAACACTATGCACGCTGTATTCGATCAGGGTGTTGGGGACTTTCACGATCGCGTCTATGGCACGATAAGCCGCATCTACCGGCCCCGTACCCACGGCAGCATGAATAAATTCGGCCGAATGATCCGCTTTCCGCATTTTGATCGTAGCGGTGGGCATTCCCATCGTGCCGCAGGTGACTTGAATATCATCCATACTGAAAATCTCGGCGGGTTTATGAAATTCATCGGCGATCAATGCTTCTAGATCCGCGTCGGTCACATTTTTCTTGGCATCAGCGAGTTCTTTAAACCGGCCGAACACTTGATTCAGTGCGTCCCCTTCGATCGTATAACCCAATTCTTGTAGCCGGACTTTCAGCGCATGGCGGCCGCTATGTTTGCCTAATACCAAGCGACTCTGATGCAATCCGATCGTTTCGGGAGTCATGATCTCAAAAGTGCTGGCATTTTTAAGCATCCCGTCTTGATGAATCCCGGATTCATGGGCGAACGCATTTGCACCGACGATCGCTTTATTTGGTTGCACCGGCATTCCCGTGTAATTACTCACGATACGGCTGGTTTTCATGATCTCACGGGTGTGGATTCCGGTGGTTAGTCCGTAATATTGTGGACGGGTGTGCAAGGCCATCACCACTTCTTCAAGGCTAGTATTGCCAGCCCGCTCCCCGATCCCATTGATCGTTACTTCGACTTGGCGCGCTCCGGCCATCACCCCCGCTAGAGAATTAGCCGTTGCCATACCAAGATCGTTATGACAATGAATTGACCAGATCACACCGCTGCCGGGTCCCGCGCCGGGGGTTTCGGCGATCAAAGTAGCGATCAATTCGCCCCATTCTTGCGGCATGACATATCCTACCGTGTCGGGGATATTGAGCGTGGTTGCACCACATTGCACGGCCAAAGCACACACTTCGATCAAGAATTGCGGATCGGCTCGGCCAGCATCCATCGGGCTAAACTCAACATCCTCGCACAAACTTTTTGCATAAGTGACCGCCTTGCGAACGATCTCTAAGGCCTCTGGTTTAGTGGTCTTGGTGATGTAATTCAGGTGGTAGTCGGACACCCCTAAAAAGGTATGAATGCGGGGTTTTGCCGCTAATTTCACCCCTTCCCAGCAGGTTAAGATGTCTTTTTCGATTGCACGAGACAAACCACAGATCACGGGACCATCGAGTGTTCCGACCTCTTGCGCGATCCGTTGCACAGCCGCTAAATCATCCGGTGATGCGGCGGGGAAGCCCGCTTCGATAATGTCTACGCCAAGTTTGGCCAATTGGCGGGCGATCTCCAACTTTTCCGCACTGCTCAACGTTGCGCCGGGGCTTTGTTCCCCGTCGCGCAAGGTGGTATCAAAAATGAATACGCGATTATTCGCTGACATGATCGCCTTCTTTATCTAGATAAATTTGTACTGATCTACATCGATCACGGGTTGATACCCCAACTCTTGATAAATGTGATTTGAGGTAGGATTTGCGAGATCGGTATACAAAAACACGAACTTGAGGCCTTGATCTAACGCACGCTGACTCACCGCTCCCACGCAAGCACTGGCATAACCGCGATTACGAAATGGTGGTGGGGTATAAACCGCCCCTACACGTCGGCCATGAGGGGTACGTCCAGTAAGGGCGGCCATCGAAACCGGATGACCCTGATCAACCCAGAGGTAAACTTCACGAACTTTTCCCTCAATTGCCCGATCCACCCATTTTTCAGCTAGGTCGAATGGCATTTCCTCCAAGGCCTCACGGTTAAATGCCAATAACCACTCGATCAATAGATCACGATCCTCGATCGCGCCCAAACGGATCGTACCAGCTACCCCTTTCGGCATATTCACGCTTTCCAACTGATAGATCCGTTCGGCAAGATCCAATTCAAAAGCCCGCCCGCTGATCGTCTGCCAATGTTCAGCAAACGCACGGCTGATCCTTTTGATCGCGTTGACCTTATCCAATTGTGGATAAAGGGTGTAAACATCCTCCGCGATCTTGAAGATCGCGGAAGTGGTCATCTCTGAAAGCAACAAGTTATAGGGAAGCGTCATCATCGCACAACCGACGATTTGACCCCGGTCTTCAACACAAGCAAGATACAAAGGAGGTTCAGGGTTAGCTGTTTGCATCAATACGTATCCAATGCCCAACAATAGATTATGTTGTGCCTCATCTCGCATCAAAAACGCTTCGACTAGCGGGTAAAACTGCTGAATATCGCTAAACCGCTTCACCTCCAAAGCCATCTCGGTTTACTCCTGTTCCTTGATCTGTTTGGCATTTAAAAACGGCATCATCGCCCGTAGATCGGTGCCGACTTTCTCTAGCAAAAGATCGTGTTCACCACGACGACGATTTAAAAAGTTTTGCCGTCCGTTTTGATTTTCGGCGATCCATTCTTGCGCGAATTGACCACTTTGAATCCGTGATAACACGCCGGCCATTTCTTCCTTGACCATTTGCTCAAATTGATCGCCAACCATATAACCACCATATTCAGCGGTGTCGCTCACGCTATACCACATATAGCTAAGCCCGCCCTGATACAGCAGATCCACAATCAGCTTTAATTCATGCAAACATTCAAAATAGGCGATCTCCGGTTGATACCCCGCTTTTACTAAGGTCTCAAAGCTTGACCGGATCAATGCGGTGACACCGCCGCATAACACCACCTGCTCACCAAACAGATCGGTTTCTGTTTCTTCGCGGAACGTGGTTTCGATCACCCCGGCGCGGGTACAACCAACCCCCCGTGCATACGCCAAGGCCATCGCTTTCGCTTGACCAGACGCATCTTGATGCACCGCGATCAAACCCGGCACGCCCGCGCCTTCGGTAAACACTTCACGCACGCGATGTCCGGGGGCTTTAGGCGCAAGCATCGTAACATCAATATCTGTCGGTGGGACGATTTGCTTAAAGTGAATGTTGAACCCATGTGCGAACATCAACATCATGCCCGGCCGTAGATAAGGTGCAATCTCTGCTTCATAAACAGCGCGTTGTTTGGTGTCTGGGATCACGATCATCAACACATCCGCCGCTTGAGTCGCCGCGGCCACTGTGTGAACGGTTAACCCGTCTGCTTCGGCTTTTGCGCGGCTTTTGCTGCCTTCATGTAAACCGACCACTACTTGCATCCCGCTATCATGTAAGTTGAGCGCGTGTGCGTGACCTTGACTCCCATAGCCGATCACCGCGATCGTTTTTCCCTGTAGTAAGCTTAGATCTGCATCTTGATCGTAGTAGAGCGTTGCCATTTTCCCCCCTCAATTGGGATGTAAAAGTAAACTGGTTTAATCCGCTATGATCAGCGGCGACCATACATAAAATTGCGCTAAGTCCCAATGTGTATCGTAATCACGAATTGCGAGACCTTCGAGTAAGGTTGTCATGTCACCCGTTTCCGTTTGATACGCGATCATCCCAACAGGAAAACCGTCATTATCGAGATCTGCAAATAACCACCATTGACTATCAGGTGAGGTGGTACGATAGCGCATTGTGCCTTCAAATTCGGTGAACGTTTCGTCTGTTACCGGATTCCAAAATACGATCATCGGTGTCTCTTGTGGAAAGAATCCATGGGTAGCGATATAGACATACTCCCCTACCCACTTGAACTCCGTATCGATATTGACAGGTAAAACGTATTGATACGTATTGACACCATCACTCACCACATGGCGCGGAGCTTCATTTTCCGTCCCCGGATAAACGAACAAACCGAGATCGCGTTTTGTGTCAAAACTGACTTCAAATAACGGGGAGTCACCTTGATAAAACGGTGTGCGTTGAAAATCACCCGCAGTCGATACGGTCGTCTGTTCCACCAACCCATCTATATCACTATAAATCCAATATTTCAGGGTCTCCCCTTCCCAGTGGAATCCGTGATAAGAGACCACCGGAAAAGGAATTTCTTCGATCTGCATACTCTCTAAAGTCGTGAGATTGAGCAGGTAGGACGCGCTTCGATTTAACACACTCACGGCATAAGTGCGATCGGGTGAAACCGCCTCAACTAACCCTTGAGCAAATGACTCGAATGTACCTGCGTTGAAATCTAAAATAGCGACTTCTGAAGCGAGTTCCGATTGCAGCAAAAACCGATCTGAGGCCAGTTGTGCTACGACATCACCGTATTCAAACGGAAGGTTTTTACCGTTTAAATCGATCTGTTGGAGATAATCTCCCGTAGTGACATCGATCACCCGTGCTTCAACCGTGCATTGTGGCGGATCGATGATACCTTGATAGACGACGATCACCCGCGCTTGATTTTCGATCCAATCCAAGTAGGAAAACTGGCAAGGATACTCTCGGATTAAGCGGCCTTCTTGTAGATCAACCAACCATGTTGTGAAGGCATAAGTATTCCACAAAAAGGCGTAACGTTGATCGGGGCCTAATCGCTCAATATCCAAGTAAAACGAATTATCGGTCACTTGATCATCCGATACCGGACGGTAAAGCTCTACGAACGATTGATCACGCACATTAAAGCGGTAAATCGCGCTATTGAAGAACTCCTCCCCTACCGGATTTTCGACTGATACATATAAATTTTGTCCATCCGCTGACCATACTGGATCTAACAATGAGAGATAGCGTTGATCATGGATCGCGTTAGGTAAAAAGGCTGATCCCCACGTTTGATCCTCATAGTAGGTCAATACCGTGATACCATTTGAGACATCGGAGGCCGGTAAAGCCATAGAATAGAGCGGTTCAGCGGTGGATTGTGCCTGTCCGATTATGGACAGACACAACAGCACACACCCCAATAACCAACGGGTGAGATAAACAGCTTTCATTTTTCCTTGTCCTAGACACTATAACGATGTTCGTTATTATGACCATTTGACCCGATCGGCACAATTGGTTCATATTCCGAGTCTAAGATCCGTACCCCGCGTCCCATGGCAACCACCCCCGTTCGCACCATTTCCATGATCCCGATTGGGCGCAATTGTTCGATCACGTTTTCGACTACATCTTCTGGCGCACAAATTTCCACAATCGCGACTTTCGTCCCGATATCGATCAAGCGGGCCGGAGTACGCTCACAAATTTGTGTCACCGTGTTAAACGAATCGGTGTCATCTGTTCGCACTTTGACCAACGCTAGATCGCGGCTTACATGCGGTTCAGCGGAGATCAATTTCACATCGATTACGTTGATCAGTTTAAATAGGTTAGCGACCACTTGACGGGCATCCGCACGTTTCGCGTCTACCGAGATCGTCATCCGTGACATATAGGGTTTATGGGTGCGTCCAACGGTTAAGCTGTCAAGGTTAAAATTGCGTCGCCGAAACATGCTTACCACGCGATTTAACACACCTGGTTTATTTTCAACCAGTGCAACGATCGTATGCTTGGTCGTCTCTTGAGAATTTGGCATAAAGTTTTTGGCCTTTACTAAGCGGTTTCATTCGGTTTCGGACGGCGGATCATGTTATTTAAAGCGGCCCCGGCTGGCACCATCGGATAAACCATATCCTCTTTTTCGACGACATATTCGATCAAAACCGGGCCTTGATGACTGTGTGCAAATTTCACCGATTCTTCGATCTCTTCGCGATGTGTGACACGCATTGCTGGAATCCCGAAGGCTTCCGCTAACTTCACAAAATCGGGGTTAAACATCGGGGTAGCGTGATAGCGTTCTTCATAGAAGATCTCTTGCCATTGGCGTACCATGCCTAAAAAGCCATTGTTGATCACGGCGATATTAACTTTCACGTTTTCTTGTGCGGCGGTCGCTAATTCGCACATTGTCATCTGGAAACCACCATCGCCTACGATCGCCCAAACATCTTCTTCGGGCCGTCCAAACTTCGCCCCGATCGCGCCCGGTAATCCGAATCCCATCGTGCCGAGTCCGCCACTGGTGATCATGGTGGAGGGGCGTTGATGTGGGTAGTATTGCGCTTCTAACATCTGATGTTGACCAACATCCGTCACCGTCACAGCCTCACCACCCGTATATTTCCACAAGTCATTGATCACTTGGGCGGCCAGCAAACCCTCACCTTGATAGTGATGCAAAATATCGCGTTCATTGCTGTCTTCTTGCCAATCGCGAATCTGATTAAGCCATGCGGGATGTGTTTTCTTCTCCACCCCGGGCAGTAATTGGGTTAACACCGTTCGGAGATCCCCCGCGATGCCAACGTCTACCCGTACATTTTTATTCAATTCAGACGGATCAATATCGACATGGATCTTTTTGGCATTGAGCGCATAAGTTTTGAGGTTTCCAGTCACCCGATCATCAAAACGCATCCCTAACGCTATCAATAGATCAGCCTCTTGGATCGCATGATTACAAGCTGCATGACCGTGCATCCCCATCATACCTAAGGATAAAGGATGATTTTCTGGCATGGCCCCCTTGCCTAACAGCGTCATTGTCACGGGGATATTCCCAATCTCGGACAATTCACGTAGAAGTTGCGTCGCACCGGACATTAACAATCCATGCCCTGCAAGAATGATTGGACGCTCCGCTTGATTGATCAACGCAAGCGCGGCCTGAACATCCTCTAAGGTGGCTGCTGTAGCAGGATGATACCCCGGTAAGCGGATCGGTTCTTCGGGATAATGAAACTCCATTTTTTCGGTTTGAACGTCTTTCGGAATATCGATCAACACTGGGCCGGGGCGACCAGAGCGTGCGATGTAAAACGCTTCACGGATCGCGTAAGGGAGTTCTTCAATTGAGGACACAAGATAATTGTGTTTGGTAATCGGGAGCGTAACCCCTGTCACATCAGTTTCTTGAAACGCATCTGTACCGATTGAACCGCGTGGCACTTGTCCAGTGATGCAAACGATCGGGGAAGAGTCCATCATGGCCGTAGCGATACCGGTAACAAGGTTAGTTGCACCGGGGCCACTTGTGGCGATCGCCACACCCACTTTACCCGTAGCACGGGCGTAACCGTCCGCCATGTGCGAGGCCCCTTGTTCGTGACGCACTAAAACATGGCGAATCTGGGGATACTTGGTCATCGCATCATACGTCGGCAAGATCGCGCCGCCCGGATACCCGAAAATGATCTCCACGCCTTCCCGTAGAAGGCACTCCATGACGATTTCTGCACCTGTTAGGATCATTGTTTTACCCTTAAATCACTCATATTCATACACAAAACAAAAGCAACCAAACCGTTAATCTCCTAATGTGGGTTGTGACTGACGTACATGAGTCAGCCAGCCATGGTGATCCTCCCGTTGACCTGAGGTAATCGCAAAAAACACTTCTTGTACTGCTTTGGTAATCGGGCCGGGTTGACCTGTGCCAACTTTGATCCGATCCACCGAACGGATCGGGGTGACTTCGGCGGCTGTGCCAGTGAAGAAGATCTCATCGGCCAAATACAGCATATCGCGGGCGATCGGTTCAAACCGGATCTCGTAACCGAGATCGCGCAAGATCGTTAACACCGTATCGCGTGTCACCCCTAGTAAGATTGAATTCCATGCCCCGGGCGTATACACAATCCCATCAGACATCACAAAAATATTTTCGCCCGCGCCTTCACTGACATATCCGTTAATATCTAACGCGATCCCTTCGCTAAAGCCGTTGTCGTGCGCTTCCATGCTGATAAACTGGCTGTTCACATATTGTCCGCCGATCTTGCCTAAGGAGGCGGCCGTTCCGGGTGCGCTTCGCCGCCATGAACTCACTTGAACATCCACGCCATGATCGATCGCATCACTCCCCAAATAGCGGCCCCATTCAAACGTGATGATGTAGGTATCGACGCTGTTATGACGGCCTTCGAGTCCCATACGCCCAATCCCACGTATCACCAACGGGCGCACATAACAAGACTCATGGCCATTTTGGCGAATCGTCTCTAGTACCGCCGTATCCAACTCCGCCGCGCTGTAAGGCAGATCGATCCGCGCAATCTTGCAGCTATTCACAAGGCGTTTTGTGTGCGGTTGCAACCGAAATACGGCCGGCCCTTGGGGTGTCGCATAAGCGCGAATCCCCTCAAACACACTTGAACCATAATGTAAAGCATGGGTGGTGACATGCACGGTTGCATCTTCCCATCGAATCAACTCGCCATTACGCCAAATCAGCGTGCCATTGTTCATAAACTCAACATCCTTTTGAAAAAATGATCCTCAACAAAAAAGCCCCCTTGCTTGGGGGCTTCTGCACTTGATTTCAAACTCGCGCATTTTGCGATTAATCGCCACCCAAGCGGTTATGTCTCGTCCTCAATAATAAGTACGAGCGCAATAAGGCAAATAATGACGATTGATTCGCGTAGCTTCAACATGACACCGTTTCCTAAATGAGCGCTAAACTTGTGTGCTACCTCACAATCAAGAGCATAACGAGGATTAAAAACGCTGTCAACAACTTGGTGAAGCTTATAAAAAGTTCATGAGAAATGACCATGAACCGTTGTACAAACATCACAAAGTCAGAATCATGCGCTTAGGTGGTCATGCCGTAAATATAGAGATAATTTCCAACCGCAAATATATAACCATACGAAAACGGAGATTTTAGAATAGGCAAGGCCTGATAAGCGGTGGTTTGTAACACCAAGTTTCCGTCAGTGTCTGATTCAAATGCGTTGATAATCTCACTAGGAAACCACTCACGTATAAAACTTGGCGCAAGATAAACGCCAGTACGTTCTACCGCTAACCCTAATGAGGTAAGGAGCGGTTCGGTGGATTGATCAAATTCCAAAATCGCGACGATGTAATAGTCGGTCGGTCCCGGCACATTTGAGGTATTTGTCCCCATGGTATATTGTTGCCATAAGACCGCTTTTGATGTTGGAAATGCGGTGAGATCTAGATAGTTGGCTAAAATTGACGCATCTTGTCGGGCCATATCCGGTATTGGAGTTGATGATTGACAACCCATTAACCCAAGCAAGCAACCTAGCAACAAAATCTGTAAGATGTTTTTAGGTTGTTGTAACCGGTAATGTAAAATAGAAAAGCGATCCGCCACCATTTGGCAATACCTCCACACCCACCTTACCCCCTAACCTTTCGACAATGCGCTTGACAATCGATAATCCCAAGCCATGGCCGCGCTCTTTGCGATGTAAGCGTTTGAAGGGCTGAAACAATTGTTGCGCGTCTTGGGGAGTTAAACTCGTCCCATTATCTCGCACCCAGTAGCGCACAAACCCGTCACTTGGTTTATCCGCTCCGACGGTGACATAAGGCGGTCGTCCGCCATATTTAATCGCATTGGTGAGATAGTTTACCCAAACTTGTTCGATCCACGACTCCTGCCCCATGGACATCGGCATAAACGGCGCAACTTCAATCACAGCTTGATACTCTTGGATCATGGTGAACAAGCGCATCTGTACTTCCAATAACAACATAGACATATCCAACCGCTTAATTTGTGGTGCTGCCTCACGCAAGCGTGCAAACATCAATAACGCATCAATGATTTCAGCCATTTTATTCGAGTTGGTGAGGATCTCGCTTAATGCCTCTTTGGTCATAAAATTGAGGTCTTGTTCCGTCTCTAAGGCTAAACGCGCATAATTGATGACCACGCTTAACGGATTTTTGAGGTCATGGGCGACTGTATGTGCATACGCATCTAGATCGCTGATCAACAACTCACGTTGTTCGATTTCTCGTTGCAATTCGACCGTTTTAAGTTGATAAATTTCCGCCTGATACTTGGCTTTTTCGACTTCATACACCGCTTGCCATGTTTTCAGACGTTGATCGGAGGTTTCGTTAAACACTCGTGTACGATACTCGTAAAACAGCTTATGATGCTTCAAGGCCTGTTCAAAATCACCGTTTTGTTCGTAAGCTTCCGCTAAAGTACGATGCACACGAAACAATCCGCTATTGGTGTTGATCTGTTCGGCAATTTTAAGTGCTTCTTGCAAAGATTGGAGCGCTTCTTGACAATTTCCTTCTGCGATCATCAACTGCCCGATATTCGTCAAAATATGTTGCGTCCGATGCTGATTATTGATCTGGCGTGCGATTTTCAAGGCTTGGCTAAAGTAACGATGTGCCTGTGAAAATTCGCTTAATTCGGCGTAAACCTCGCCAATGTTCTTTAACGCATCTAATTCACCTTGGACGTTATGGATCTCACGATACAATTTTAGGCTGTTTTGACCGTACCTCAACGCTTCATCATGGCTTCCGGTGCGTCGCTGGATAATCCCAAGATTATCTAACGCATCTGCCTCTCCGCGTACATTTTGAATACGTTGGTAAATTTGCAGACATTCTAGAAAGGACTCGCGTGCTTTATGCAACTCCCCCTGTTGTTCGTAAACGATGCCAAGCGCATTGACCGCATCCCCAATCTGCTCACTATCGTTATTTTCTTGGCCAACCTGCAATGCCCCTAAATAGTAATGCAAAGCTTCATCATAGTTGCCAATATCACAATAGATTGACCCTTTGATGTGATACAACTCCGCTAGATGTTTAAACCCATATTCCGCATTAAACAGATCTAAAGCGACATTGACATGACCTAAGGCCGTCTCATAACGGGCGGTACGTTGGCAAATAGAAGCAAGATTGCGTAAGCTCAAGGTAATTCCACGAAAATTCGGCGGAGTCGCCGTTTCCGCAAGTCGCTTGGCCTGCAAACTCAATTTTTCGGAATGTTTGGGATCATTGAGCCGGAGATCCCAGCTTTGTTGGATGAGTGATTCTATAAAGTCTTGGTTTATCATGGGTCGCAACAGATCATGGTATTTATCAACGGAAATCAAGATCAAGTTAATTGATCAAATGCGAAAGATATTTTCTGGCTGCTTCCAACTGTGACTGTACCGCGCTCGGTGCAGTCCCACCGAGAGCCACCCGTTTTTCTACGGCTGCTCTAAAATCAAAGACCTCAAGGACATCTTGATCAAACAGGGGAGAAAAAGTTTGAAATTCGCTAACCTCTAATTGACTGAAGGGGACTCCTCGCATAGCACTATGTCGCACAACCTGCCCCACGACATGATGCGCTTGACGAAATGGCACCCCTTTCCGCACCAGATAATCGGCTAAATCTGTAGCCAAAAGATCTTCCGAGAGTGCTTGGTGCATCTGATCGCGATTTAACTTCAACGTCGCAATCACAGCAGTGATCACGGGAAGCAACTTAGCGACGGTATCGACGCTATCAAATAACGCTTCTTTGTCCTCTTGGAGATCTTTGTTATAACCACTAGGCAATCCTTTTAGCGTCGTCAAGAAACCCGTTAAATGACCGATCAACCGTCCTGTTTTGCCGCGTGCTAATTCCATTGGATCGGCGTTGCGTTTTTGCGGCATTAAACTAGACCCTGTGCTATAACGATCATCCAATTGGATAAAACCAAACGCTGGATTGCTATACAGGATCACGTCTTCTGCTAAGCGACTCAAATGTGTTCCCATCAAGGCCAGCACAAACAACGTTTCAGCAACAAAATCGCGGTCACTCACAGCATCAAGGCTATTTTGGCTATAGGTGATAAAACCTAGGTTTTGCGCTAATTCGTCTCGTTTAATAGCAAATGGTGTCCCGGCCAACGCTCCTGATCCCAAGGGACTCACATTCATGCGATGATAAGCATCTTGTAATCTTTCACGATCTCGCACAAGCATCCAAAAAAAGCTGAGTAACCAATGCGCCGCAGTAATCGGTTGCGCGGGTTGTAAATGGGTATAACCCGGCATAACCGTATGAAGATGCTGTTCGGCTTGTGCGATCAAGGCTGCTTGTAAATCGCGGATCTGGACATCTAACCGCGTAATCTGATCGATCACCCACAGCCGAAAATCAGTTGCCACTTGATCATTACGGCTGCGTCCGGTGTGAAGTTTGCCACCGACTTGACCGATAACTTCGATCAACCGCCGTTCAACTGCGGTATGAATATCCTCATCGCTTGTTTGAAATTCAAACACCTCACGCTCAAATTCATCTAGAATTTGACGTAATCCAGTGATGATCTGTTCCGCTTCATCGGTGGTGATCACCTCAGCATCCGCAATTGCCCGTGCATAGTGAATGCTCCCATGCACATCTTGTAAGGCTAAACGACGATCAAATGGGAGACTATCATTCAATGCGCGTAGATCACCATCTGTGGGTTCCTGAAACCGTCCGCCCCATAATGCCATTTGTTCTTCCCGTCGAGCGTAACTTGAATAAACGAAGAATCAAGGAAACAAACCTTGTGGATAAAAGTGTTTTTATCCACAAGGCTATATTAATCCTCAATTTCGGAAAGATCAACAGGGATTCGTACAATAAAGCGTGTTTGTCCCGATTTTGAATGTAACTCAATGGTTCCTTTATGCCGTTGTACGATCCGGTAGGTAATATCCAAGCCTAAGCCTGTCCCTTTCCCGAATGCTTTGGTGGTGAAAAACGGCTCAAAGATCCGCGCTTGTTGATCTTGAGGGATACCCGGCCCATCATCGGTGATCTCCACCATAGCATAATCATTCTCGCAACGGGTGATCACATGGATCTGACCCTTGCCATCGGTTGCATCAATGGCGTTATCGATCAGATTCGTCCATACTTGGTTCAGTTCACCGCCATTTCCCATGATCTTCGGCAAATTTACATCATATTCACGGATCACCTCAACGTTTTTGAGCTTATGGTGGAGAACGCGCAAGGTGTTTTCTAATCCATGATTCAAATCAACTTCTTGTAACTTGCCTTGATCCATATAGGTATATTCTTTGATCGCCAATACAAGATCGGAGATCCGCGTCGAACTATCCTCAATTTCACGTAACAGAGCGGCGGTATTGAGTGCCAATTGTAACCAATCAAACACATCCGCTAACCCATCTGCTGGAAACAGACCCGCTAACGTTTGCAACTGCTCTAACTCAATGCCAGCATCCACAAAGATCGGTGCGATCTCCCAACCATTTTTGATGCCATGATCGTTTAACCAATCACCGATCTCATCTTCTAACTCACTCCGTTGAATTGGGGTCAAGGTGATCACTTGTTGATCACGCGCCATATCATAAGGCAGGGTCATCAAACTATGCAGTTGTGCATCATTTAACCCTAATCGACACAGATGTAATGTTTTGCGTTGTAGATCTGGCATGAGTTCATACAACGCCTGTGAGGAACGTCGTGCAGCGGCCGAAGGATTGTTTAACTCATGCGCCAGACCCGCTGAAAATTTCCCCAACGCGGCCATTTTTTCGTTTTGAGTGACGGTGGTCGCAAAACCGCCCATACGCTCCGCGGCAATCCGTAACACTTTAATGCCCATAGCAGGAATATAGGTGAACATTTCACGAAAAGCGCGTTTATTGAATACAATCAATCGTGAAGGACGGATCGCCTTTACCGTTACCATAGACGGTGTACCATTGAGGAGCGCTAATTCGCCTCCAATGATCCCGCGTGGCGTTGTCCCCATCACTTTCGGGACTCCATCAATCGTCCGTACCACTTGTAACTCACCTTCTAACACCACATAAAATTGTTCGGCTGGATCGCCTTCGCGGATAAAGTAATCGCCTACCGCTAATTGACTTTCGACGGTGTTGTCGATCAACCACTGCAATTCATCGTCTGTTAGGATCTCAAACAACGGGATATGACTTAATTCACGTCTGTCCATACACCTTATCTAACCTCCGTCAAATACTGATGAATCAATTGCACCGCGATCGATCCCTCACCTACCGCCGAGGCCACACGTTTCACTGACTCTGCCCGTACATCCCCTACGGCAAAGATCCCCGGCACACTGGTTTCCAAGAGATAGGGCGCACGTTCTAGCGTCCATCCTTTGGGCAACTTACCACCGCGAATCAATTGTGCGCCCGTGAGTAAAAATCCTTTTGAATCCATCTCAACCGCATAATTTAACCAATCGGTACACGGTTGCGCGCCGATAAAGATAAACAAACCTGAGGCCGGATGCGTCGTTTGTTCTCCGCTATCGAGATGACTCACCGTTACGGTTTCCAAGTGATCATTCCCACCCACGGCCGCAATTTCTGTCTCTAACCACACTTGGATATTCGGGGTATTGTGAATGCGATCAACCAAGTATTGGGACATTTTCGCCTCTAGCGAATTACCACGCACCAATAAGATCACTTCGGATGCAAATTCAGCTAAATACATGGCAGCCTGTCCGGCAGAGTTTCCCGCGCCGATAATAAACACGGGTTGGTCCTTACATGATACCGCTTCAGTATTCGACGCACCGTAATAGACCCCTGCCCCGTTGAGTCGATCAATTCCATCTGCATTCAGCTTACGATATGTCAACCCCACTGACACCACTAAGGCATAACAAGTGACTTCACTTCCGTCTTTCAATTTCAAAATACGATAAGGGTCTTTCACCTCTAAACCGATCACCTCTTGGGGCGCAAGGATCTCCACCCCGAAACGCTTCGCTTGATCCACCGCCCGCCGCGCAAGTTCACTCCCGCTAATACCGGACGGAAAACCAAGGTAATTTTCAATTTTTGAGCTTGTACCTGCTTGACCGCCCGGTGCTTGCCGTTCGATCATCACGGTGCGTAATCCTTCAGAGGCAGCATATACCGCAGCCGCTAGACCGGCCGGCCCACCTCCGACAATTGCTAGGTCATAAAATGTCTGTTCAGCACGGGTTTTAAGCCCAATCTTTTCGGCCACTTGAGCCACTG
Source organism: Anaerolineae bacterium (assembly GCA_025454525.1). Lineage (GTDB taxonomy): Bacteria > Chloroflexota > Anaerolineae > Aggregatilineales > Phototrophicaceae > JALOOG01. The sequence continues at coordinate 49,046 of JALOOG010000011.1, forward strand.
ATGGCGCTTGTCCTACCTCGCCATCTGGATACAATAACAATGGCAACTTAGCCGCGGTTAATTGCAACTGCTGAAGCAGTTCGTGGGTTTCGGACTTTAATTCCACATCTAAGTATTGATACGGCACATGATTCCGCGCTAAAAAGTCCTTCAGTTCATGTGTCTCTGGCGACCATCGATGACCGACAATCCGTAGGCCTTCAAAGGGTGGGCGATACCCAGCCAACCAATCATCCAACAAGTCATCCAATACCGGATACAATTTTTCTTCCGGTGGATCCCAAGGTTTCAACAAATAGTGATGGATCGAAGCGGTGTTAATCGCCTGAATTGCGGCATCGGTATCGGCGTATGCGGTCAACAAGGCCCGTTTTGCATTCGGATAAAAGGGTAATGCTTCCGTCAAAAACTGAACCCCGTTTAATTGTGGCATCCGCTGATCTACTAGAAATAACGCGATTGCTTCATTTCGGTGTTTCAATTCACGGACAGCCTCTAAGGCCGCTTGTCCCGAATCGGCACGAATAATCCGATAATTTTCGCCATATCGACGACGTAAATCACGAGTGATCGCACTCAACACACTCGCATCATCATCAACCGCCATGATTACAGGTTTTGCCATGCGTTCACCTCGTTAAGTATTGTGAGTTTGCAGACAGACGTAGGATCACCTTGGTTCATTACAATCCGACCACGAAATCATCAAAATTTTATATACAGTTCTAACACAAGCTATTTTTCAAGGATCTTGTGTTTTTGGATATGTGCCATCACATGATTCAAGGTTTGTTCAGCATCCATTCCATCGGTTGCAATCGCCACCGCATCATCAGCCAATCGTAAGGGCGACTCGCGACGGGTGATGTCCTGCTCATCCCGTCGGCGCAAATTCTCCAACACTTCATCCTTAGTCAAGTTGGGATATTGCTGGAGCATCGCATTGAAACGGCGATTGGCACGTTCTTCTAAACTGACTTGCAAAAAGAGTTTGAGATCAGCATCCGGCATAACAATCGTGCCAATATCGCGCCCAGCCAAGATCACCTTATCGCGTTGTGCAACTTCGGTTTGTACCCCTCGCACCACTTTTCGCACCGTTGGATAGGCCGCAATGACTGAAACAGTTTCATTGATCATATCGTTATGTAGATCATCGGGAATGGGTTTACCGTTGATCGTCAAATGCAATTGATCGTTTTCATAGGAAACATTGAGTCGCATTTCCTCAACTGCCATGCCTAACGACATCGTATCATAGGTTTCTAGCTCAATATTGAGCATTTCCCAAGTTACCGCACGGTACAAGGTTCCCGCATCTAAAAAGATATATCCGAGTTTTTCACCTAAACTTTTTCCAAGGGTGGTCTTACCACTCCCGGCAGCGCCATCTATCGCGATCCGCGCCATTCATTTACTCCTTGGGCTGTTACAAAAAGAGAGCCTAACGGCTCTCAATTCTATAAGGATATGAAGCTGAAACCAAACTCTGATGACATTCCGCGTCCATTTTGGCTTAATCACGCTTAAAAGCGCTGTAATCTGGGGTATCAACCGGGCTAATTTTCCCACCTTCAAGGTTAAGCATCGCTTCAACTTTCATCGGTAAGCCAAACAAGGTGATAAATCCTTCTGCATCTTTTTGATTATACACATCTTCTTCACCAAAGGACGCATAATCTTCACGGTACAAGCTGAATGGGCTTTTGCGCCCCGCGACGATCACATTACCCTTGTACAGTTTGAGACGCACTGTGCCAGTAACCAATTGTTGCGTGACTTGGACAAATGCGTCTAAAGACTCACGCAAGCGCGTATACCACATGCCATTGTACACTAATTCCGCATATTTGACCGCGATAAAGTCTTTATAGTGCATCGTGTGTTTGTCTAAACAAATGCTCTCTAATACTTGATGCGCCCGCCGAATCACCGTGCCAGCAGGTGTTTCATAGACTCCGCGGCTTTTCATGCCAACCAAGCGATTTTCAACAATATCCACCCGTCCAACTCCATGACGGCCCGCAATCTGATTCAACCGTTGGAATAATTCGACCGCGGACGGTGTCTCTCCATTCAAGCTGACCGGATAGCCTTTTTCAAAGCCAATTTCGATGTATTCAGGGGTTTCGGGTGCGCTTTCGGGACTGGTAGACATCTGAAACATCGCTTCTTCCGGTTCATTCCACGGATTTTCCAGTAGACCGCCTTCATGACTGAGATGAAACAGGTTGCGATCACGGCTATAGATCGATTTTTCCGTGGCCGTCACCGGAACTTGATGTGCGGCCGCATAAGCCAACGCATCTTGACGGCTGCGAATATGCCATTCACGCCACGGGGCGATCACTTTCAATTTGGGGTTTAAGGCCATCGCGGTTAACTCAAAGCGCACTTGATCGTTGCCTTTACCGGTACAACCATGTGCGATCGCGTCTGCGCCTTCGCGTTCTGCAACTTCAACGAGATGTTTTGCGATCAATGGCCGCGCAAATGACGTTCCTAACAGATATTCACGTTCGTAAACCGCCCCCGCTTGCATTGTTGGAAACACAAAATCACGTAAAAATTCTTCACGTAGATCGCGGATATAGAGTTTACTCGCCCCAGAACGTAAGGCCTTTTCTTCAAGTCCGTCAAGTTCCTCTTCTTGTCCCAGATCGGCAGTGAAACAGATCACCTCGCATTGATAGTTTTCGCGCAACCATGGCACAATCACCGACGTGTCTAACCCGCCGCTGTAAGCCAATACCACTTTATTGATCGCTTTGTGCGTCATACCCGTTGACTTCACTTTCTTTGTGTGCGTTGCTGTTCATCATCAAAATATTCGATTTCACCGTCTGGCCCAACTGTCGCATTGTCCAGATCGACTTCCTCACGTTTTTGCTTGCCATAAAGCACGTTGTCCATCATGCGCTGACTCATCACCCGCGCAAAGGCTTGCGCCCGCAATTGACGATCCCCAATTCCCAGATCCATCAACAAGGCAATGAATTGAAAAAAGAGTCCCATCGCCCAACCCAAAGACGGTAGGAAAGCCGCTAAAAACAAGGTGTCGGACATTGATTCGGATAACTGTTCTAATCCTGGCGTAGAGGCAATTCCCCCCCATACTAGGGATATAAAAACGACAAACATCAACAAATTTACGCCCAAAAACACCATTTTACTCACCCGTTTTTGCCGTCGAAGTTCTTCCTCAATCTGTTGACGTAATGCCTCTTGATCCATTGAATTCATGATGGACTCCCATAAAATTAAAAAACCCCGTTTTGAGTATCGGGGTTCTGTACGTTTCGCACAAACATTTGTTGCGAAAGTCACAAAATCGGAGCGCAACACGGGTTACGCCCCGATCACTTGATGCTTATTGCACCGGAATTTGATCGAAGATCACCACACCGCGCACAAACCGGGCCGAAACCCAACCGCTCACGCCATTGTAGTTCACCCGATACCACGAATTGTCCCCCGTCCGTCCGACCACTTGCATAGAAGCCCCACGCGGGATCACCAACACACGATCGCCTTCCGTAGATGCAGATGGACGTAAATTGAGGTTAAACGTCGCGCTCACGGTGTTCGCCGCAGGTTGCGTCGGAGTCCCGGGTAATGGGCTTTCCCCTACCACTGGCACCGCACCCGCATTGATCGGGGTGATAAATGCTCCGCTCACCCACCCTAACACGCCATTGACGTTCACTTGCCACCATGTCCCCGCTTGATTCTTCCCGACGATCGGATAAGTTTCACCACGCCGAATCTTGGTGAGAATCTGGGTGTTGACACTAGAAGGTGCATTACGGACATTAAGCGTACCCGCTGTCACCGTTGCTGTTGCTGTGGTGGGTGCAGTGGGTGTGGTCGGGGCATTGGTCGGGCCGGTAAATTGGAAATTGATAAACGCACCAAAGCCCGCCTCAAAGTATTCAACAACGATCGTTGTCGGGCCTCCCGGTAAAGTGAACCCGGCTGTATACCCCTGCCCCGTGGCTAAACGCCATTCATTGATATAGGCGATCCCATTGACAAACACCCGTACCCCGTCATCCGCATTCACTTGGATAAAGTAATCGCCGGGTGCAAGGTTGCGCGTGGTCGTCCAACGCACCGAGAAGTTATCCGCTGGAATCCCGCTGATCGCCGGCCCACCTAACCCCCAATTGCGTGAAGGATCCGACTCGTTAACCGTAGCCACAGGTGAACCTTGCAAGTTGGGGTTGTTATAGTATTGCGCTAACCATGATCCCCCTGTACTTGGTACGGTTGAGAGGTTGATCCATGAAAGTTTTAGAAACGCATTACCCGTCACTTCCCGATAATCCAACTGCACGGTATGAGATCCCTCGGTGAGTTGTACATCAACCGTGCGAGTCGCTCCGGGGGTGGGATCATCAAAAGTATAGATCAATGAACGTTGATCGATCCCCAACTGGAAAGCATCATCGGCGATGATCGTAAAACGATAGTTGCCAGCCGTGAAAAAAATGTCCGCTGTAAACCGCGCCGAAAAGTTATCCGCCGGAATCCCAGTGACTGGGCGACCCGTTCCCCAATCGAAATTGATCTCGCTGTAGGTGGTTTGGACTGAGGGGGGATCAGCCAAAAATGGATTGTTGAAAAACGACGCATTCCAAGTCGCCGTCTGCGCTTGTACAGGATGATGCAGGCTACCGAAACCGAATACTAGCACCAAGGCAAGTAAAGGAAGCCCAAAGAACACACGTTGCATAGAAGATTGACCTTTCCACTGTTAAACGATGATCTGCAATACTTGTTACAGACCAAGTTACACTTGATTCATTGTATCATAGTCAAGGGATGATTTTCTAGCATGTTTACCCTACGATTACCCTACGATTCAGTCTTGCTTATCTTGATCTTGGGCGATCTTGCTGGAAAGCGGTTGTTGTTGATCGCGATATTTTGCTTCGGCCTTCTTCCAATAAGGTACTTCTACCGGAGATGACAACGGCTCAAAAGTCAAGGAACAGACGCGCATCCCTGAATATAACGCCACAGGCATTTGACCATGATTTGCTAACTCTAACACGATCCGTCCGCGCCAACCGGGGTCGATCACATTCGCTGTAGCGTGAACGATGATGCCCAAGCGACCTAAACTACTCCGCCCTTCCAATCGTGCCACAATATCATCGGGTAACTCCACCCATTCAAGGGTGATACCTAAAACAAAACTGTTCGGATGTAATACAAACGGTTGATCATCCTCTACGGTAAGTGTTTTCATGATGTCACGGGCTTGTAGGCCATCACGCACATCAATGTAGGGGTGTTTGTTGTACTCAAATACGCTAAACTCATGGCTAAGCCGAAGGTCTAATGAACACGATCCTAACTGTGTCGTAAGATCCGGAGCGGGATTTAGGCTGATTTTGCCTTCATTTAACAGGCGTTTGATGTCACGATCTGAATAAATCATAAGTCGTTTCCAAAGATGAAAAAAAGCGATTATATCCGATCAAAGAGCAACTCAGCAGAGCAATCGGCGGCGGCAGAGGTAGCGGCTAACGTAAAAATTTTTTCGGCGACAGCGGCAACGTTGTTAGGTTGGTTGTAATAGTCAGCGCTCAAATATCGAATAGCAAAAATCATCTCTAAGGCTAAACAGCGTGTTCATCAGATACCCCTTTTGTATGAGATCGATCGTGTTAGCTGAAGTATAGTACAGATGAGCGAAAAAGTCGTAACAAATGTCCCGAGTTTCCATTTGAAAATACAAACGTTACGATCTAAAGTAGGTATAGAAACGTTTTTTGCGTCCAACCCCACCCTAGCCCTCACCCATGTATGGAGAGGGAACTGGCCCGCTTAAGATGAGCTGCTGCATCTCCATGGGTGGGATACTTTCCTGAGATTACTTAATTGAAAATACAAACGTTACAATCTAGTTGAAAATACAAACGTTGCAATCTAGACAGATTATCAAGCCAATAAGGTCAAATGATGCTCTCTTCACAAAGTTACTTTCAATTTACCCCTGATCTACTGATCTGTCGTCTGTTAAATGGATTATGGCAGGTTTCCGGCGCACATGGCGCAATCGATTCCCGTAAAGCGATCCCGGAGATGCTTGATTATCATCAAGATGGTTTTATCACTTGGGATCTGGCTGATCATTATGGGCCGGCCGAGGAATTTATTGGGCAGTTCCGAAAAGCTTTAGGTGATCACTTCGGTGTAGCGGCCCTTGAACGATCACAAGCGTTTACCAAATGGGTACCCCAACCTGCACCGATCACCCCTGTCATGGTAGAAAATGCGATCAATCGCTCACGTCAACGGATGGGAGTCGAAAGCTTGGATCTGGTACAGTTTCATTGGTGGGAATACCGTTTTCCGGGTTACTTAGAAGCGTTGGATCAGATGAACACACTCCGTAAACGCGGTTGGATCAAACATCTCGCTCTCACCAATTTTGATACCTCCCATTTACAAGAGATCGTTGAACATGGGATTCCGATCGTCTCTAACCAAGTGCAATTTTCGATCATTGATCGCCGTCCAGAAGCCTTGATGATCCCGTATTGTCAAACTCAAAAGATCACGCTCTTGACCTATGGGACGCTATGCGGTGGTTTGCTCTCTGAACGTTATTGGCAAGCCTCTGAACCCCGTCCAGATCAATTGAACACCGCCAGCTTACGCAAATACAAAAATATGATCGATGCGTGGGGTGGATGGAATTTGTTTCAAGAACTGCTCACCGTGTTAAAGCGGTTGGCTGATCGCTATGGCGTGAGTATCGCGAACATCGCAACTCGTTACATCTTAGATAAGCCTCAAGTGGCGGGGGTGATCATCGGTACACGCTTGGGAATCCAAGAACATCGCCAAGACAACGCACGGGTCTTTTCATTTACACTGAGCGCAGATGATCTCGCTCAAATTCATCAAATAACAGCACATTCCCGCGATCTGATGAGGCGAATCGGGGATTGTGGGGACGAATATCGTCGTTAACTTTATCAATCTAGACGGAAGAGCGGGTAAAAAGCCTTCGTAGGTACAGAAGTAGGTACAGAAGTAGGTATAGAAGTAGGTATAGAAGTAGGTACAGAAGTAGGTATAGAAGTAGTTACAAAAGTAGGTACAGAAAAGTTTTTTGCGTCCAACCCCACCCTAGCCCTCACCCATACATGGAGCGGGAACTGGCCTGAATGAGATGAGCTGGCCCGTCTCCATGGGTGGGATACTTTCCTGAGATTACTGATTTTGGCGGTCACGTTTTCAATCTTACAATTCGCCTGATCATGCACCTGCCTTACTCACAAGTGATCGGATTCAAGCAATTTTTACTGACTCGATCTACAATTTCTCTGACCGCCCAAAATTAGTGCTAAAAGAAAATTTTATGAAACGTCAACTGCGCGGCATCAAACGACAAGATATTCAACTCGATTTTAATCTGTATCGTCGGGATGTCCCAATTAAGGGGATCGCCGGAGCTAAACTCAGTGTGATCGATATGCAGCCGGAAGCGGTGAAACAAACGATCATGTTTGTGCATGGTTATGCGGGTTGCGCGGAAACTTGGGAATTTCAGATCAACCATTTCGTGAAAAAATATCGTGTGGTGATCCCAGATCTACGCGGTCATGGTCAAAGCGATGCACCTTATTCACAGTACACCATGTCTGAGATCGTAGAAGATCTTCAAACGATCGTGGAGCATCTCAATTTACCAGAGCGTTTTGTATTGGTCGGACATTCCTTTGGCGGTTCGATCTGCATCGAATACGCTAACGCTTGTCCCGAACGCTTAGAGAAGCTGGTTTTAGTGGCTACCGCGGGGGAATATCCGTTACCGCGTGCCGCTATTTGGGCATATTTGCTTCCAACCGCATTTTATCAATTGTGGTGGAAATATCGACCGCGTTGGAATGCCGATATTCATGTGATGAAACGTCTTATGCTCAACAACCTTCGTAAGTGGAAGGGGTGGTCATTAGTCCGTAACATCCAAACTGAAACCTTGGTGATCACTGGTGAACGCGATACCTTTTTCCCGCGATATGTGTTTGATGACATCGGCACGATGATCCCGAATGGTGAAGTGTATGATGTCGGATCAGCGAAACATAAAGTCCAATTAGAGCGCCATGAAGCTGTGAATCGGGCGATCGAACGTTTTATTGATACTGAACATAAACGAAAATCATGGCGCGATCTTGATACTACTGAACAGTTGCTCAAGAAACGTCCGTGGGTGCGGAGTTATTCCAAAGATACACCGTTGACAATCCCGATCCCGCGTCAACCGTTGTTCCGATTTTTGGAAAGCGCGGCGAATTGGACCCCTAAGCGGATCGCTACGATCTTTCGCGGTGAGAAATTGACCTATGAACAGCTTGAAGATCAAGTGAACCGCTTTGCCCATGCTCTACAAGGCCTAGGGGTACGTCCGGGGGATCGGGTGTTTATTGTGTTACCCAATTCACCGCAATTGATCATCGCGTATTATGCGACGCTGAAAATTGGGAGCGTGGTGGTGATGCCGAATCCGGATGCTCAAATCAGTGGGATTCTTGGCGAAATTCGTCAAGTGAATGCCCAAGTGATGATCACCCTTAAACAATACAGCGAATTGGCGCAAGCAGCGAAACAACATTCCACTATCACCTCCGTGATTTTCACCGATCTGCATCATCAAACGCTCTCACCCGATGAACGACGCGAACTTAAGAAGGTCGGGAGCATCATGGAGAGTATGATTGAAATTGTGCCGGAAGGTACACCGCCGCCTGAAGTTAAGGTACAACCAGAAGATCTAGCCGTGATTGTGTTTACCAGCGGCACAACAGATGAGCCGAAAGGGGTGTGCTTAACTCACTACAATCTGGTGGCGAATACGCTCCAGACGCGCCATTGGGTACCAGATCTGATCTACGGTCAAGAGACCTGTCTCACCGTGTTACCCTTGTTGCATAGTTACGGCATGACCACGGCGATGAACGTGCCGATCGCCTTGGCTGCAACGATCGTCCTGTTACCGGTGTTTGAATTACAGGAAGTGTTGGAACACATCAAAAAGTATAAACCGACGATCTTCCCCGGCGTGCCGTCGATCTATACCGCGATCAATCACGCCCCGAATGTGCGAAGCTATGGCTTATCGTCCATTAAAGCGTGTATCAGCGGGGCTGCACCACTTCCAGTAGAAGTACAGGAAGAATTTGAGAAATTGACCCGCGGCCGTTTGGTAGAAGGCTATGGATTATCAGAGTGTTCACCGATCACCCATGCGAATCCACTCTACGGTACACGCAAAATCGGATCGATCGGCGTGCCGCTCCCGAATACTGAAGCGAAGATCGTAGATTTGATCACACATCAAGACTTACCGGCTAATCAGATCGGGGAGTTGGTGGTCAGAGGGCCACAGGTCATGCAGGGTTATTGGGGGGATCATCAAGGCGAAGTGGAAAACCCAGAGTCGATCATCCGCAACGGTTGGCTCTATACAGGGGATGTGGCGGTGATGGATGATGATGGATATTTTCAGATCATCAGTCGAAAACGTGATACGATCATGGCCGGAGAATACAGTGTGTATCCGCGTGATGTTGAAGAAGTCCTCTATGAAAACAGCAAGGTTTTAGAGGTGGCGGTGGTCGGTATCGCGCTGATCGGACAAGGGCAAAAGGTCAAGGCGTTTGTTGTGCCACGTCCGGGGACAAAGTTATCGAAAGAAGAATTGATCCAATTGTGTCGGCGGAGGTTAGAAGAATACGCCGTGCCATGGGATATTGAGTTTCGAGAAGAACTACCAAAATCGTTTGTTGGCAAGGTGTTACGACGGATGTTGGTAGATCAGGAGCCATCAAGCAGAAGTTGAGGTTAAGATGTGATGCGGCCAAAAGTAGCCTTAGTCTTGGGTGGGGGCGGGAGTCGTGGGATCGCGCATCTAGGGGTATTAGATGTGTTGATGCAAGCGGAGATTCCGGTTGATATGATTGTTGGGACAAGCATGGGTGCGATCGTGGGTGCGTTATATGCGGCGGGGTATGCACCACGCGAGATCGCCAAGCGGTTATCATCGATGCGTGGTATGAACTTGTTGAGCATGAATTTATTCAGCGCGAAAGCACGTCAACAGCGGGTGGCGGATCAACTAGCGCCTGTATTTGCAGGGAAAACGTTTGCCGATCTTGAACTTCCGTTAGCGGTTACAGCGGTAGATATGATCAGCGGTAATGAAGTGGTGTTAGCGGATGGCCCGTTGATTCCGGCCTTGTTAGCCAGTAGCGCGGTGCCGGGGGTGTTCCCACCTGTAGAGATCGAAGGGATGCAATTGGCAGACGGGGGTGTGATCGATAGCGTGGCCACGCATGTCGCTTATCAGTATCAAGCGGATGTGATCATCGCGGTTGATGTGTATCCGCCTTTAGAACAGGATAATCCGTGGGTTGATCCGATCACAGCGGTGATCGGGTTAAATGTGCCGTTTCTCTCATCCACCGGATTACGTCCGCCGGGAGTAGTGTCGTCGCTATGGCGATCCGTCCGGGTGATCACTTGGCATCTGCATGAAAAACGCTTGCAAGAACATCCGCCACATATCTTGATCCGCCCACCGATTGGGGACACCAGTTCCTTAGATTTTAGCGATTTAGAGGGCCCATTCGAGGCGGGATTTCGTGAAGGGGAGCGGATCTTGCCAATGATTCAGGCCATGCTCCGCACCCCACAAGGTGAATAAATCGGATTTTAGGGCGCGGGTTCGGCAGTCGATTCAGGGGCGAACGTTGGCGCTCCAATGGGCAAAACTTGATTCGCAGTGGGATCGATCAGGCCGACCTCACCCGCCCGGACGATCCCTAACCGTTGGATTTCGACGGTAAAGCCACCGCGCCCGGCCTCGCTCAACAACTCTAGTTCATAACTGCCGTCGTTGGGGATCACTTGGTGCGTAAACCGCGCATCAAAATCCCCTAAATCTAGTGCTTCGGTGTTATGGTCTTCGTTTTCGATCAAGATGATGTCGCGTTCATCTAATAAGCGGATTGCTGGGTCAATCTGACTGTTCAGAGCGCGTGCAGTGACGGTGATCAATTCGCCACGGGTAAAATTTAGCGGGAAAGCGATCACTTGTCGCTGTAAGATGTTGCCTGTGTATAACTCAACCGGATTTTCAACGGGTTGTAAGATCCCATATTGTGCGATGATCAATTGAAATGTGCCGAAAGTGGTCTCATCAAAAGCGTATATTTCGGCGATATATTCCCCGTCGGCTGGGATCACCAAATATTGAATTTGAGCATCGGTCACACTTAAAAAGTAATCCTCAGACTGCACATCGTCATTAAAGGCGATCAAGTTGCCTTGGGGATCAAAAATTTGCAAGTTGGGGTCAAATTCTGCATTGCCTGTGAGTACCGACAAGGTGATCAATTCGCCGCCTTTGAGGTTGAGACGTTGTTCAAAACCTTCACCCGGGCCGATCCGCCCTTCAATAAAGGTCAATTGACCGAGACCTAACGTTGGGGGTGTGGCTTCTTCTGTACCGACACTGACTTGTCCGGCGGAATCAAAGGTTTCTAATCGGATGCTGTAAGTTCCTTGAGGTAAAAATAGGCGATCGATCACCGAGTCCTTATTGCCAAGATCCACACGTTCGGAGACATAATCATCATTGAAGAAGATCAAACGGCCTTGTGCGTTATATAAGATGACTCCGGTGTTGATGTCTGGGTCAATGGCGCGGGCGACTACATTCACATAACGCGCTTGATCAAGGGTAAAGGCGATTTCTACGGGGCCGGTGGTGGTATCTACGGTGACAAATTCACCAAAGGCGGCTTGAGTGCGTGTGGTTGGGGTTGCCGTGGGGGGAGGTGGGCCTTGTTCTCCGAAGGGATCAAGATCGATCACAATTGGAGTGCCTACGGGGGTAGAGGTGGGTGTTTGTGTAAGCGTCGGCGGAGTGGCAGTAGGGCTAGAAGTAGGGGTACAACCGACGATCAGCACCATAAGGAACGCGATCAAGGTGAAACGCGGCATAAGAATTGCTCCCGATGAAAGCTAAACAGGCCAAAATAGCCATTATACGGTCTAAATCTAGCACAAACATCCCTCAATAGGTTAAACTTAGTGTTATAGTGAATACGCAATTTCGCGGAGGATGTATGACGAATGATGCGCGGAGATGGTTCTATAGCACCCCAGAACCACGCCCTTATTACATTGAAGAACGGATCAATCAATCGTTGTGGAATAACCGTCTACAAGGGTTGTTTATGTCTTGTACCCAAGCCACTTTGCCGATCAAGATGGAAGGCAATTGGAATGGGATGCCCGTTCATTTTGAATGGGAACCCGGCAAATATTTTATTTTGCGGATGGGCGAAAAACGTAAAGATCTGATCGCGGTGGTGCGGCAAATGTTGTTTAACCTGACCCCCGTTTTAGAATATGAAGCGGCGGATGGCCTGTATACGATCGAATGGCATACCGACGGCGGTCAAGCCCGTTGGAAGCAAATTCAAGGCAATCCTAGCTATCAAGGTTTGCGCCGGATCTCTAAACGTAGTGTAACCTCTTAACCTAAATGAGCGCACGATCTCATTGAGGATCGTGCGCGCCTCTTGAAAAGGCACATCATGGAGATCAAGATCTTATCCGCAAGCGAAATTAAAATGCGTTTCACGCAATTTAGCGATCTGTTGATCGATGTGGTCAATGGGGGTGGAGCGGTGAGCTTTTTACCCCCGTTAGCGCGTGAGACGGCTGATCAATTTTGGGAACGGGTGATCGATGATGTCGCTACAGGTCATAAAATCCTTTTGGCCGCGATGATCGATGATCAAGTGGTGGGTAGTGTTCAATTGGCCCTGATGCAAATGCCGAATCAAGTATATCGTGCCGAAGTGCAAAAGTTATTGGTGTTGAACGCCTATCGTCAACGTGGGATTGGGCAAGCGCTGATGGTGAAGTTAGAAGAAGTCGCCTTAGAGGTTGGGCGTACCTTGCTCATTTTAGACACGCTACAAGGGGATAGTGGAGAGCGTCTGTATCGGCGGTTGGGTTGGACAGAGTTGGGCGTAATCCCAAAATTCGCCTTGATCGATGAGCATACCCTTGCCGCAACTGTATTTTTCTATAAACACCTCGTAGGCTAGGTG